>JAHBUM010000172.1 GCA_019638075.1 Flavobacteriales bacterium
CGCCAGCACGATAGGCCCCCAGCCGGGCTTCGATGCCGATGCGCTGGAACGCGTGCTGCCCCACGATGCCAGCCCCGTGCGCATCGTGGAGCCCGACCTGAAGCGCTACATCGATCCCGTGCGCGGCCGCCGCATGGCGAAGGTGGCGCGCGTGGGCTTGGGTTGCGGGCTAAACGCACTGGAGCGTGCCGGCGTGGAACGGCCCGAGGCCATCATCGTGGGCACCGGCCTGGGCTGTGTGGAGAGCACCGACCGCGTCTTCGCCTCGGTGCTGCTGCGCGACGAGGAGATGCCCAGCCCCTCGGCCTTCATCCAGAGCACGCACAACAACGTGGCCGGGCAACTGGCCCTTGCGGTGAAATGCACGGGCTACAACTTCACCTACCTGCACCGCGGTCTGTCGTTCACCAGCGCGCTGCTCGATGCCTGGCTGCAAGTGGGTGCTGAAGGCGTGCGCAACGTGCTCGTGGGTGGCCTGGAGGTGATCACGGACGAGTACGTGACCACCCAGCGGCACACCGGCATCTGGAAACAGGGGCCGGTGCGCAACCTCGATGTGCTCGGCAGCACCGGCACGGGCGCGCTGTGCGGCGAGGGCGCGGCGTTCTTCGTGCTGGACAGCACTGCGCGTTCCGCTGATGCCGTACGCATCACCGATGTGGACATCAGCTACCGGGGTGGCGCAGAGGGCATCACGGAGCGGGTACGGGCCTTCCTGGGGCGCAACGGCCTCGCCCCCGGCGACATCGACCTGGTGATGCTGGGGCCGAACGGCGATGCGGTGCAGGACCGCGCCTACGACCCGGTGCGGGCGCTCTTCCCACAGGCCACCGCAGCCGCGTACAAACCGCTGTGCGGCGAATTCTACTCGGCCAACGCCTTCGGGCTATGGCTCTGCTGGTCGGCCATGGTCTCGGGTGGCGTGCCTACTGAAACCGTGCTGCAAGGCCGCGCGCACGGCGGTTTCCGGCGCGTACTGCTCTACGACCATTTCCAGTTGAAGGACCATTCGCTGGTGCTGCTGGAACGCTGAACGCACACAGGAAGCCCTCAGCTCGCCGCGTGGATCCGTCCCAGCAGGTGTGTCTTCCCCACCAGTTCCGCGCACGTGGCCACGGCCCCCACGGTAACGCCCAGCAGTCCATGCAGGTTGAGGTTCTGCCCGGTGAGCAGCAGGTTGGGCACCTTGGTGCGCGGCGAAAGGAAGGTGCGCAGCGGCGATGAACTGTCCTTGCGGATGCCGTACATGTTGCCGTCGGGCGTGCCGATGAAATCGCGGAAGGTGAGCGGGCTGGTGCTGTGGATGGAGCGAATGCCCGCGCGCAGGCCGGGAAAACGCTCCTCCAAAAGGCCGAGCAACTTCTGCTCGTGCGCGTGCTTGAACTCCGCATAGCCATCACCGCGCTCGCCCGGTTCCACGATGGTGTTGTGGGTGCCAGCCCAGGGTTCGCACTCGGAATAACGCATGTAGGTCATCGCGGTGACGGCCTCGGCGTGATCGCCGCCGCGCGTGGTGGCCGGGGTGGAGAACATGTAGGCCGAGGGCCAGCCACCGGCGGCGTAGTCCACCACGCCCCACGGATCCTTTTCCAGGAACTTGTAGATGTTGCGGTTCAGGTACGGGAAGGCGCCGGGCTTCATCACCAGATGCAGCACGAAGGAGGCCACCGTGTTGTCCAGCGAGCGGATGCGGGTGCGGTAGGCCGGACGCACGTGGCCGGGGCCGATCATCTCCAGCAGCATGGCCGGGTGGATGTTGGCGATGCACTGCCTGCACGCGAACACGTCGCCGTCGGCGGTGCGCACGGCCTTCACGCCATCAGGCCCGAAGTCGAATCCAACGACCTTCTTGCGGGCCAGGATGACGGCACCTTCCACGCGCGCATTGTGGGCCAGGTGCTTCGCGATCTGCGAACCGCCATCCACGCAGCGCCACGAGCTTTCCACGAAGGTGTTCACCACCAACGCATGCACGTAGAAGGGCGAGCCATGGTCGCCGGCATAGAGGGCATTGTTGCCCGCCAGCACCGCGCGCAGGGTGGTATTGTCCGTAAGCGAGGCGATCACCTGCTCGGCGTTCAGCGTCAGGCGGTGGTCCATCCACTCGCGCTCGTCGGAATCGCGCAGGCGGTACAGCGGGAAGCGGTCGCAGATGTCCTGCACCAGCTTGGCGTAGCGATCCAGTGCGCCGCGCTCACCGGGGAAGTATCCGGCAAGGCGGTCCACGAAGTTGCCCCAGCCCTGTGCGTACGGGTAGCTCACGGGATCGCCGGGCAGCTCGATCTCGTCGAAGGCGTCCATGTCCATGCGCCGCAGCTTCAGCTTGTCCATGATGCCGTAATAGCTGAAGTAGCGGTGCAGGTTCTGGCCCGGCTCCAGCCCGCCGATGTAATGCACACCGGTGTCGAACACGGTCTTGTCGCGGCTGAACACCTGCAAGCTGCCGCCGAGCTGCTGGTTCTTCTCCAGCACGCACACCTTCATGCCCTCGCGTGCCAGCGTGATGGCACATTGCAGACCGCCAAGGCCCGCGCCCACGATCACCACGTCGAAGTCCCGGTCGCTCATGTTCGTGTAAGGATAGCCAGTTCGTTCGATGTGCGGTGCGCGGCCTGCGCCCATTCCACGGCGAGCCCGGCATCGCCCGCCATGCCTTGGAATTCGTCCCTGCTCATGAAGTGCATCGTTCCTTCCGCCTTGTTGAACCCGATCGCCACCGCGATCCGCTCGGTCCACCGCGTGCGCTCGTGCCGCGCATCATCGCTGCGGAAGCCATCGCGAACATAGATGGATCCGCCGGGAGCGAGCGCCTTCGCGCAGCGCAGCAGCAGATCACGCTGGTCGGTGGGCGGCATGTAGTGCAGCACGTCCTTCAGCAGGATGGCATCGGCTTCCGGCAATGCGCCACTTCGCAGGTCGGCCTCTTCCACGCGGATGCCGGGCCAGTGGCGGGCGGCATGTCCCGCGAGCGCCGTCTTCTCCGCATCGCGCTCGATGGCCGTGATGCTGCGGCCGGGTGCGGCCCAGTGCAGCAGCAGCGCCACCATGCCGTGGCCCGCGCCCAGGTCGGTGATACGGGCGTCCCTGCCGATGCGCGCGTGCAACAAGTCGTGCAGTTCCCCATCCATGCGCGCCTTGATGCGGGTGTGCCATTCCAGCGCGGGCCCCTTGTAGGTGAAGGTGCGCGAAAGGCGCTCGATGAACCAGCGCGGCGTCTCGCGTTCGGTGCGCAGCTTCTCGTACTCCGCCTTGAAATGCTTCGCGATGGCCTTCGTGCGCTCGCGGTCGCCGGTACCGAAGCGCGGGTCGCCGGGCGGTATGGCGGGCAGCGGGCGCATGGTGATGGTCGTGTTCTTCAGCAGCGCATCGCTCTTGCCCATGGCCTCGCCGAAGCCATGCAGCAGCACCGGCACGATGGGCGCGCCCAAAGCCTCCGCGATGTGGAAGGCACCCTTGTGGAAGCGGCCGATGCGCCCATCGCGGGAACGTGTGCCTTCGGGGAAGATGATGATGGAGATGCCCTGCGCCAGCAGCTCGCGGGCGCGCTCCACGTTGCGTTCGGTGCCATCCTCGCTGCGCAGGAAACCCGCGTAGCGCACCACGCGGCCGAAGAAGGGGCTGTTCCACACCCAGCGGTTGGTCATCATCACCGCGCGCGGCGTGATCATGAGCATGGCGAGGATGTCGATGAAGGAAGCGTGGTTGGCGATCACGATGGCGGGGCCGTCCTTCAGCGCGGGCGCGAAGGAGCGGATGTCCTTGCGCACGTTCGCCATCACATACACGAGCGAGCCCGTGAAGAGGCGGATGATGCAGCGCGTCCAGTGCTGTTTCATGCGTTTCGGCGCGGGCACCAGCATGAAGAGCAGCCACGCCACGGAGAGCAGGATGCAACCGGAAAGGAAATAGAGGAAGGCGAAGACGGAGATCAGCAGCGAGAGCGCGGTGAAGGGCTGGCGGCCCTTTTCGGCGCGATCCCCGATGAGCAGGCCGAAGAGCACGGGCTGCACGGTGAGCGAGACCAAGAGCAATGTGGCCATGCCCACCACGGACAGCACCGCGATGGAGCGCAGCGCGGGGTGCGATGCCAGGAAGAGCGCGCCGGTGCCGATGATGGTGGTGACGGCCGAGAGCACCACGGCGCTGCGGAACGAGCGCGTGTGGTCGCTGCCGGTGCGGTACCGCGCCAGCAGGCCCTCGGTGGTGAAGATGCAATAGTCGTCGCCCAGGCCGAAGATGAAGGTGCAGACCATGATGTTCACCGGGTCGAAGCGGATGCCGAGCAACCCGCAGATCCCGAGGATCCAGACCCAGCCGAGCGCCATGGGCAGGAAGGTGATCAGCGCGAGCTCGATGCGGCCGTAGGTGATCAGCAGCGCGAGGAAGACGATGCCCGCCGTGCGCCAGAGGATGCCGGAAAGGTCCTGCTCGGCCACCTGCGCCAGCTTGCGCCCCAGCAGGCCGCGGTGCATCACCTCAACGCCGTGCATGCCTGCCACCGCACGTTCCACCGCCGCCACTTCCGACGGTGGCACCAGCAGGCGTACCGCTTCGATGGCACCATCGTCGTGTACGGCGGAAAGCCCTCCCGGCATGTTCACAGCCGGTCCGCCGTTCAGTATCTGGTCCTCGCTAACCCTGCTCAGGAACCCATCGAAGGCATCGGGTTCGAAACCGTTGCGCACGGCGGCGGCGCGTGTCCAGCGTTCGATGCGCCGACCCTGTTCGCCCGCGAAGGTCTCCGCCCACCGGTGCTCGCGCAAGGCCATGGTGCTGTCCGACGGTGACAGGTCAATGGGCAGCAGGCCCTCAGCATGCACACCCTCCGTGCCGCGCACCGCCGCGATCGCCGCCTCCAACCGGCGCCGTGCATGCTCGGCATCCTTATCCATCCCGGCTATGAAGACCGGCACCGAGCGGTCGCCCGTGCCCTCCAATTTGTCGCGCACCAGCCGCACATCGTCGGGGGTCAGGCTCAGGTGCTCGGGGTCCTGCTCCTGCTGCACGCGGCTGGCATAAGGCAGCAGCACCACCGTTACGCCCGCGATGGCCAGCAGCGGGATCCACCGTCCAGGGCGTTCCCGCCCCACAGGCGCCGTCCCTGCCGCATCGGCCATGCGTTGCAACCTGGCCGGAACGAAGTGCGGCAGCACGAGCAGCACCATGAAGAGCGCGCCCACAAGCATGAAGGCGGCGATGAGCCCGAGGTCGGCCAGCACACGGCTGCTGGCGAGGGACAGTGCGCCGAAGGCCAGCACGGTGGTGATGCAGCCCAGCAGCATGGGCGCCGACACCTCGCGCAGGGTGGCGGCCACATTGCCGCGATGCCTCAGGTGCGTGAGGAAATGGAAGGCGTAATCGAGCGCGATGCCAAGCAGCGCCGCACTGGCACCGAGGGCCAGCCCCGACACGTTGGTGCGGAAAGCCGCCAACGCGCCCACGCCCACCACGAAGCCGAAGAGCGGCGGCAGCAGGAAGAGCGGCAGCGTGCGCCGATCGCGGTAGTACCAGAGCAGGATGATCACCACCAGCAGCAGGGCCACCACGCTCGTGCGCCACGCATCGCGCGCTATGGCCGTACGGTTAGCCTCCGCCATCGGTGCCGCGCCGAAAGCCGCGCCATGAACACCGTCCGCGCACGATGTCGCGATCGCCTCATCGATCGCGCGCACGAGGTCCGCAGGCTTCTTCAGCCCCTCGGTGGTGGGCCAGAGCAGCGCCACGGCCATGGTGCTGTCGGCGCTGAAGAGCACACCATCGATCACGGAAGGCCCACCACCCGTGCCCGTCGCGAGCATCCGTTCGCGCAGCGGGGCCGCCAGCCCGAAGGGATCGGCCAGCAGCCGCTCCACACCGAACTCGCCACCAGGCGCGGCGATAGCGGTGCGCACTGCTGCCACCGCACTGTCTATACGGAGGCTGTCGGCACCGGCCAGCCATGCCAGGCGCCCGGCATCGGCCAGGAGGGGCAGGCGGTCATCCACCCCGGCCATCAGGGCATCGGCCCAGGCCAGGTCGGGGCGGCAGAAGGCGCTGTCCACCAGGCCCGCATGCGCACGGATGGCCTCCACGAAACGGTCGGCGCTCGCAGCCGTGCTGTCCATGCCACCGGCCCCCGTGAAGCCCACCGCGATATGCCCCTGCGCACCGCCCGCTTCCAACAGGGCGCGGTAATGCTGCATGGCGGGGTCATCGGGCAGGGCATCGAAAAGGTCGGTGCCGAAACGGGCGCGCGAGGCGGACCACACCGCCAGCGCCGCCACCACGATCGCGGCCAGCGCCCACAGCCAGCGCCTGCCACGTGTGCGCTCGTAGATACCCGCGATGATCCGGCCCATTGTGGGGGCGAACATAGGGTGCGCAGGCCGATGGCGTGGTGCTACTTACACGAGAATGCTGGAATGACCCCATTAACGCCGGCAACTGCCGCCCGATCGTCGACGGCTCGTGAAGAACCTGATCAAGGCACTAGCCCCCTGACGTTGACCGCAGGGTCGCCTATGGCAGAGCCGGCGGAGGTTGGACCTATTTCAGGACAAGACAGATACTGCGCGGGCTGTGCAAACTACGCGGTGTGGAACCCTTCGCCTATCTCAGCGATGTGATCGCACACATCCCGAAGCACAAGGCCAACTGCCTTAGCGAACTCCTGCCGCAAAACTGGCAGCCTGCTGGTCAGCAGGGGTAGTTCCCCGGAGGCTCCAAACCTCCGCACGGTCTCCCGAAGGCCCCCTGCGGCCTCGAAGCCGAACACATCACCACTATCACTCTTAAACCTCCGCAGGGTCTCCTGAAAGGGACCCTGCGCTCCGGCAGGCAAGATACGGATCACCGGCCAACGGCTTGTTCACCACGAGATCCCTTGCGAATGTCATCGAGCAGTTCGTTCAGCAGTCGTTCGGCGATGGCGAGAGACCTGGTGCGTACGGCGAGCGCATGCATGTCCTGACGGACGCCCGGCCTGCGCATGATCCCCGCGACCCGATCAAGCGCCGTGCCCAGATCGCTGAACGTGGCATTGAAGACCGCGCCGCCGATGCCCTCTCTCATCAGGAGGTGGTCGTCCCCGATGCCGTCGCTCATCAGGATCGGAAGGCCGGCGGCCCAGTATTCACCGTTCTTCACCGGGCACTGGCCGCGCTTGCTGGGTGCGGGGCGTATGGTACTGAAGGCAAGATCAG
>JAHBUM010000173.1 GCA_019638075.1 Flavobacteriales bacterium
GCCGAGCAGGACCTCTACGCCATCACCAGCGGCAACCTGAAGCGCAACTACGAGCCGATGAGCGACCTGATCCAAGGGGCCATCGAGCAGATCGAGAACGCCAAATCGAAGACCGGCGGCGTGAGCGGCATCCCCACGGGCTTCGTCCAACTGGACAAGCTCACCGCCGGCTGGCAGCGTAGCGACATGGTGATCGTGGCGGCGCGGCCCGCGATGGGAAAGTGCCTTGGCAAGGGTACCAAGGTGGTGATGTACGATGGTACGCTGAAGAACGTGGAGGACGTGGTGGTGGGCGACCAGTTGATGGGTGATGATTCCACCCCGCGCAACGTGCTGTCGCTGGCCCGCGGGCGCGAGGGCATGTACTGGGTACACCAGAACCACGGCATCAGCTACCGGGTGAACGAGTCGCACATCCTTTCGCTCAAGCGCAGCCGGACCGAAGGTGGGCATGCGCACGGCGAGGTGCTCAACATCGAACTGAAGGACTACCTCTCGCGCTCACCGAAATTCCGATCGAACTACAAAGGCTACAAGGTGCCCGTGGAATTCCCGGAGCAGCCGGTGGAGATCGACCCCTATTTCCTCGGGCTTTGGCTGGGTGATGGCCACAGCTACAGCAGCCGGATCACCACGGCCGATGAGGAGGTGGTGGAAAGCATGCGCGAAATGGCCGTTGGCTTGGAGCGCGAGCTGGTCACCTACGTGCAGCCCGGAAAGACGCCGAACTACGCCATCACCAAGGGGCATCGCGGTGGCCGTCGCGAGCCTTCGTTGCAGGGCGAACTGGCTGCGGCAGGGCTGCTCGGCCACAAGCACATCCCGCACGCCTACATCGCCAATTCCACGGCGAACAGGCTGGCCCTGCTTGCGGGGCTGCTCGATTCCGACGGGCACTACAACGCGGAGTTCAACGTGTACGAGATCACCCAGAAGAACGAGGAGCTGGCCCGCTCCATCAAATTCCTCTGCGATACGCTCGGGTTCAAGACCTCCATCCGCACGAAGAAAGCCTCCATCAAGGAGCGCGGCTTCGAGACCACGGTGTACCGGGTGCGCATCAGCGGCCATCTGGACCGTGTGCCTGTACGGGTGGAACGCAAGAAGGCGAGGCCACGGCCCGAAGGCATTTCCCCGCTGCACACGGGCATCACCGTGGAGTACGACAAGGTGGACGACTACTACGGCTTCACCATCGACGGCAACCGACTTTTCCTGCTGGAGGACATGACGGTGACGCACAACACCGCGTTCGTCCTCAGCATGGCGCGCAACATCGCCGTGGAGCACAAGCACGCCGTGGCGGTGTTCAGCCTTGAGATGAGCAGCACCCAGCTCGTGACGCGTTTGATCGCCAGCGAAGCGGGGATCAGCTCGGAAAAGCTGCGCAAGGGCGATCTGTCGGATGCGGAGTTCACCATCCTGCACCAGCACATCGCCCGCCTCACCAACGCGCCCATCTTCATCGACGATACGCCGGGCCTGAACATCTTCGAGCTGCGCGCCAAGGCCCGCCGCTTGAAGAGCCAGCACAACGTGGACCTGATCATCATCGACTACCTGCAGCTGATGACCGCCGGTGGCGACAGCAGGGGCGGCAACCGCGAACAGGAGATCAGCAGCATCTCACGTTCGATCAAGAGCATCGCGAAGGAATTGGACATCCCCATCATCGCCCTCTCGCAGTTGAGCCGCGCGGTGGAGACCCGTGGCGGTGACAAGCGCCCCATGCTGAGCGACCTTCGGGAATCCGGCGCCATCGAGCAGGATGCCGACATCGTGTGCTTCCTCTACCGCCCGGAGTACTACAAGATCCACGAGGACGAGCACGGCAGTACGCTGGGCATCGGCGAAGTGATCGTGGCCAAGCACCGGAACGGCGCCATTGACAACGTGAGGCTGAGGTTCATCCCCGAACTGGCCAAATTCACCGATCTGGAGAGCATGTCCGGTAACTTTGGCGGCGATGGCACGGGATCGGATGGGTTCGACCCCAATCCCTTCCGCACCATCACGCGGCCCAGCAAGATGAACGATGACACCGGCTTCGACGACAACTCCGCACCGTTCTGACCTGCGCGCGCTGCTCGTTGGCTTGCTCGTGCTGGCCGTGGTGCTCCCCGCTTCGGCCACCAAACTGCTGATCCCCATGGACGGGTCGCAGCGCAACCACCTGAAGGCCTATGGCATCGCTTTCTGGACCTTGGGCCGCGATGCCACCGTGGAGTGGCTGCTGAACTACCGGGGCGGCAGCTTCCTGATCGATCACTACAAGGAAGTGGAGCAGGAGTGCGCGATCCGGGGCGTGACCTATCAGGTGATCGCCGACGGGCAGGCCGCGCAGATCCTCGCCGAGATAGCCGATCCCGAGGTGAACATGGAGGTGGTGAAGCTGGAGAAGGCGCCCAAGATCGCCGTGTACGCGCCGGAAAGCTTCCAGCCGTGGGATGACGCCGTGGCGCTGGTGATGACCTACGCCGAGATCCCTTACGAGCGCATCTACGACCAGCAGATCATCAGCGGTGCGCTGCCCAAGTACGACTGGCTGCACCTGCATCACGAGGATTTCACCGGGCAGTATGGCAAGTTCTATCGCATGTACCGCAATGCGCCGTGGTACGTGGCACAGGTGCAGGAGAGCGAGGCCATGGCGGCATCGCTTGGCTTTGCCAAGGTGAGCCAGATGAAACTCGCGGTGGCCACCAAGATCCGCGATTACGTCTCGGGCGGCGGCTACCTCTTCACCATGTGCTCCGGCACCGATTCGTACGATATCGCACTTTCAGCCGAAGGCGTGGACATCTGCACACCGGAGTTCGACCACGATCCCATCGACCCGCAGGCCCAGCAGAAGATCGACTTCGGCCGCACCTTCGCCTTCAAGGATTTCCGGCTCGTGACCGATCCCATGATCTACGAGTTCAGCAACATCGACGCCACGGACATCCACGGGAACATCGGCCAGACGCGGGATTTCTTCACCCTCTTCGACTTCAGCGCCAAGTGGGACATCGTGCCCACCATGCTGTGCCAGAGCCACGAACAGGTGGTGCGCGGCTTCATGGGGCAGACCACCGCCTTCCGCAAAAGTTTGGTGAAGCCCGGCGTGCTGGTGATGGGCGAGAACAAGGCGCAGGGCACGGTGAAGTATATCCACGGCGAGTTCGGCCTCGGCCAATGGACCTTCTATGGCGGCCACGATCCCGAGGATTACCAGCACATGGTGGGCGATCCGCCGACGGACCTGAGCCTGCATCCGAACTCTGCGGGCTACCGCCTCATCCTGAACAACATCCTATTCCCCGCCGCGCGGAAGAAGAAGCAGAAAACATAGGGGAGCATGTGAGCGCATGGACACATGCCCACATGACATAGCTTTACCGCCGTATCACACTTCACATGGACCTCAGCAAGATCATTTCCGTGGCCGGCAAGTCCGGTCTGTTCCGTGTCGTAGCACAAGGCCGCCAAGCGGTGATCGCCGAATCGCTGCTCGATGGCAAGCGCATCCCCGTGCCTTCCAGCGCCAAGGTGAGCTCGCTCGACGACATCAGCATGTTCACCACGGGCGATGACGTGCCGTTGAAGGACGTGCTCATGAAGCTGTACGAGGTGGAGAAGGGCAAGGAGAGCATCGACCCCAAGGAGAGCGATGACAAGCTCTTCGCAAAGCTGGGCGAGGCCCTGCCGGAGCACGATCGCGAGCGTATCTACGCCAGCGATGTGCGCAAGCTGTTCGCATGGTACGATCAGCTGCTGAAGGCCGGTGAGTTCGAGAAGAAGGAGGAACCGAAGGAGGAGAAGGCCGCCGAGAAGACCGCCAAGGCCAAGGCCCCGAAAGAGGGTGACAAGAAGGCGAAGGCCGAGCCGGTGAAGAAGGCCGCTGCCGGGTCCAAACCCACCACTTCCAAGGCAAAGACCACCACCATGCGCAAGAGCGCACAGCGCGGCGCCTGACGTCGGCAGTTCAATGATGGCCTCCGGTGCGCCTCATGTGGTGCCCGGAGGTCTTGTATTTTGCACGATCGAGATCCTTCCGCAAGGCCACCGCCTGTGCGATGCAACGAAATACCCCCACGTACCATGCCCCTCCGCCCGGCCCTTCTGCTCACCGGCTCCATCCTGAGCCTTTCCCTTCCGGCCCAGCATGCCGTGATCGAAGGCATCATCAATGCGGTGAGCATCGATTCCATGATCACGTACGTGGAACAGATGTCCGGCGAGGTGCCGGTGGATCTCGGCGATGGGCCGGTGACGATCACCAGCCGCCATTCCAACCACGCAGGCAACGCACTGGCCCAGCAGTACTACGAACAGAAATTCGCCGCGCTGGGGTACACGACGGAGGCGCAGGCCTTCAATGCCACCGGCCGCAACGTGCTGGTGACGAAGGCCGGGATGCTATATCCCGATGAGATCGTGATCCTGTGCGCGCACTACGATGCCATGCCTGCCGGCACGCTGTACAATGCGCCCGCTGCCGACGATGACGGGAGCGGATGCGCTGCAGTGCTGGAGGCGGCGCGGATCCTGCGCGACATCCCCTTCGAGCGCACCATCGTGTTCGCCCTTTGGGATCAGGAGGAGCAGGGCAAGATCGGCAGCATCTACTACGCCAACACCATGGCCGCGAACGATGCGGACATCGTGGGTGTGGTGAACATGGATGCGATCGCCTACGATGGCAACGGCGACCGCAAGGCCCGTGTGCATGCGCGTCAGGTGGCGAACTCCATGGCGATCGCGGATACGGTGTTCGCGATCCTGGACCGGTATGCGATCGACATCGATCTGCTGAGGACCACGCCCGGCGAGGTGTACAGCGATCACGCCTCGTTCTGGTCAGCCGGGTATGGCGCCGTGCTGATGATCGAGGAGTTCACCGGCGATGGCAACCCGTATTATCACACGCCGAACGACCGGGTGCAGCACTTCGATGTGCCTTATTTCGAGAAGATGGCGAAGCTTTCCATCGGTAGCTTGGCCGCGCTGGCCGTGCCGCACGATCCCGGCACTGCGGTGGGTGGAACTGCGGGTGCGCTGTCCGGCACGGGCATCTACGCGTTCCCGAATCCTGCGGAGATCAGTTCACGCGTATGGGTGGAAGCGCAGCGGGCCGAACGGGTCCGGGTGGAACTGCTCAACGCCATGGGGCAGCGTATGCAACTGCTCGGCGATGCCGTGCTTCCATCGGGCAGGCACGCCTTCGATGTGGATCTGGGCACTGTGGCGCCCGGCACCTATGTGGTGGTCGCGAGCCGCTCGGATGGATCATCCACGGCCGTCCGGTTGGTGCGCCTGCCGTGATCAGTTCCTGCTGAAGCGCAGTGTCGTCGCCCTGCCGGAGGTCTCTACGATACGCAGGAGGTAGTTGCCCTGTGGAAGCGCTGCAACCGGGATCCGCATCATACGCCCTGTGTTCGCTGCATGCGTGGCCATCAGGCGGCCATCGAGGCCCATCACCTCGAAATGGTCGATGCTCCTGCTCCCCACTTCAACGAAGAGGTGGTCGGTGGCCGAGGTGGGTGAAAGCGCGATGGGGGCTTCCGCAGCAGCCTCGGGAACACTGGTCCCATCGGTCACCAGCACGCGGCCCGTCTGCGTGGCCGAGTGGCCCTCGGTCATGCACATGTAGTTGTACACCCCGGGGATGGTGAAGACGTGCGAGAAGGTCCAGTTATCCGAGGACGGGTCTCCGTTGACGAACCCCTCGGGGTTGGCCGGGAAGAAGAAGGTACTGGCATTCACGTTGTGTGTGCCGCTCGCGTTCTGCCATGTCACCGTATCACCTACGAGTATGTTCAGCACGTTCGGCGAATAGTAGGGCAGGGCCGGGCCAAGCGTGCTGCCGCCCACCTCGACGTAGTACGTGGTCTGCGCCATGAGCGCGAAGGGTGCGGTGATGATAAGGGTGGTGATCGTGGTTCTCATGGTGATGATGACGGTTGTGATGCGTTCCAAGGTGCCTGACAAGGTGGAGTTGCGAAAGGCAATGCGGTAATGGAGCAATGGAGGAATAGAGCAAAGGGTGGTACCTGCGAGCTTGTCAGGCATAGCGCGGGCGTTCTTCAGAGGCACCTTTGCTTCACTCCTCCATTGCTCCATTTGTCCTACCCCTATCCTTTCCCCGGAGTGAGGTACCGGTCCATGTATTCCAGCACCTTGTCCATCAGATGCACACGGTCCCTGCCGCGCACGTTGTGCCCGTGGCCGGGGTAGTCGAAGAAGTCAACGGGGATGCCCTTGTCCACGCAGGCTTTCAGGAAGGTGTAGGCATGCTGCGGCAGCACCGTGTCATCCTTGCCGCCGGTGATGATGAGCAGTGGATCCTGCAACTTGTCGGCAAGCAGGGCGAGGTTGGTGGATGCGTAGCCTTCGGGGTTCTCCTGCGGAGTGTCCATGTAGCGTTCGGTGTACATCACTTCGTACATGCTCCAATCCATCACGGGGCCGCCCGCCACACCGGCCTTGAACACGCCGGGGTGGCGCGTGAGCATCGCGGTGGTCATGTGCCCGCCGAAGCTCCAGCCGTGTACGCCGATACGCCCGGCATCCACGTAGGGCAGGCTCTTCAGGAAGTCCACGCCGTGCATCTGGTCCTTCACCTCCAGTTCGCCGAGGTGCCGGTGTACGGCCTGCTCGAAGGCTTTGCCCCGGTTGGCGCTGCCGTGGCCGTCCACGGTCCACACGAGGTAGCCACGCTCGGCCGCTTCGAGCATCCACAGGGAAGCGCCGCCAAGGAAGCTGTTGGTGACGAGCTGCATGTGCGGCCCGTTGTACACGTAGATCAGCACCGGGTATTTGCGGGCCGGATCGAAATGGCTCGGCTTGATCAGCCGGGCGTTCAAGCGGTCGCCGTTCGCGCCGGGGATGGTGAGCAGTTCGATGGTGCCCACGGTGACGCCTGCGAGCGGATCCTTCGAGGTGAGCAGCTCCTTCAGCACTTCGCCGGTGCGGCTGTTGCGCAGCACCACTTTCCCAGCCACCGACGTGCTGCTCCACGAGTCGATCAACGTGCTGCCATCACTGCTCAACCGGCCGTGGTGCGTGCCGGGTTCGCGGGTCAGTCGCGTGGTCTTTCCGCTG
>JAHBUM010000174.1 GCA_019638075.1 Flavobacteriales bacterium
GCGGCATGGTTCTCCCACCACGGCTCCGGCACGAACGCGAACCTGTTCACTGCTGGATCCACAGACCCCGGCAACGGAAGCTGGCTGTGGGAGTTCGGCGATGGCACCACCAGCACGGACCCCGCACCCGGCCATACATGGGCCCTGCCCGGCCCGCATTTCGTCTCGCTCACCCGCCAGATGGCTGGATGCACATCCACCTACGGGCGCTGGGTGGAGGTGGATGGCAACGGCACCACGTGCGGACCCGGCCTCTTCGCCGATTTCGTTCCACAGTTCAACGGCCCGCTCACGACCTTCACTCCCTCCCTCGTATCCACCGGTATCACCCCGATGCTGGGCATCTGGTCCTACGGCGATGGCACCATTGATACGGCCATGGTGGGCAGCCATGTCTATGAAGAAGCATGGGGCAGCTACCAAGTGTGCATGCTCGTTGGCGCACTTGCCCAAGCCAGCCTTGACACCTGTTTCTCCCTCGTCTGCCGCACGATCGACCTGTACAGTATGGCAGGCGTGGGCGAGGTTTCCCGGATGGCGCTGGGGGCGTGGCCCAACCCTGCGGATGGCGTCGTACACCTCCGCTGGCCGGGCCCATCCACGCAAGCCACGATCAGGTGGTACGATATGCTGGGCAGGCCGGTGAAGGAATGGACCCAAGTGCTGGAACCCACCACCACCCTGCGTTCCGATGACCTGCCCGACGGCCTGTACGTATTGGAGGTGATCGCGGCGCAGGAGCGTTACACGCAGCGGCTGCGCATCGCACATTGAAGCCTGATCCCAATGGGATGACCAACAAGAGCAGGAGCCTGACAACTATCCACTGACAACCGACAACTGCCCGCCCGCCCAAGCACATCATGTTGGAACCCTCTATCTTTAGCCGCCTTTGGAACCAAGGCCAAAACCATCCGCAAGGGAACCGAACCGATGAGCCATACCGCAAGCAAGATCTTGGTGCCCACCGATTTCACGAAGGTGGCAGACTGCGCCCTTAACCATGCCATGACCGTGGCCGGAAAGACCGGCGCCTCCGTGTACATCGTTCACGTGGTGGACAAACAGGCCCATGCCGAGGAAGCAAGGCAGAAGCTGGCGATAGAAGTGGAACGGGCGCGGAAATGGAACAGCCAAGTGAACGTGCGACCCATCGTCCGCGTCGGCTCCATCTACGAGGACATCGGCGATGCCGCCGCCGAGGTGGGCGCGGGGCTCATCATCATGGGCACCCATGGCATGCGCGGCATGCAGTTCATCACCGGCAGCCGCGCCCTGCGCGTGATCACCAGCAGCAGCGTACCGTTCGTGGTGGTGCAGGAGCGGCCGATCAAGGAGACCGGTTACCACAACATCGTGGTGCCGCTGGACCTGCACAAGGAAAGCCGCCAGAAGCTGACCGTGGTGGCTGAGATGGCGAAAACGTTCGGAAGCAAGGTGCATCTGATCACGCCGAAGGAGGACGATGAGTTCCTGCACCGGCAGCTGATCAACCACATCAAGTTCGCCGACCAGTACCTCGGCGAGCGCGGCATCGAGCACGTGGCCACCATCGCCGAGGAGGACAGCCGCGATTTCGTGAAAGCCGTAGTGCGGCACGCCGTGGAGGTGGATGCCGACCTGATCGCCATCATGAACCTGACCGAGGGCAACATCTTCGGCCTGCTGGGGGTGCCCTATGAGCAGGAGATCATCGCCAACGAGGCGCAGATCCCGGTGATGTGCATGAACCCGATCTCTACGGGTGTGGGCGGCGGTTGGACCATGCAGGGCGGCGGTTAGGTCTATAGCTTCCGTACGATCCGGTCGGCGGCACGTGCCCGCTTCTCCCGCGATCGCCCGATCAGGCACGCATCCCGAGCACAAGGATGTCATCCACCTGTTCGTGTATGCCACGCCAGCCACGGAAGGCTTCCTCCAGCATGCTGCTCTGGCTTGCGGCGGGGTAACGGCTTACCTCCAGCAACAGGTCGCGGAAGCGTTTGTACATGAACTTCTTGCCCTTGGGTCCGCCGAACTGATCGGCATAGCCGTCCGAGAAGATGTAGACCATGTCGCCCGGTTCCAGCAGGATGCGGTGGTCGGTGAAGTCCTGACCATCCAGCTTGAAACTGCCGATGGGGCGTTTGTCCGGCAGGAAGCGGGTCACCTCGCCGCCACGCACCAGATAAAGCGGCGCATTGGCACCGGCATATTCCAGCACGCGCCGGTCGGGGTCGTAGTTGCACAGGGCCATGTCCATGCCATCGCGCATCAGGCTCTCTTCCCTGCCCTTGTGCAGCGCCTCGAAGGCCAGCTTGTTCAGCACCTTCAGCACCGCCGACGGCCGCCCCGCCCCCTGCTCGCGCACGGCCTGATTGAGGCCGTTGTGCCCGATCAGGCTCATGAACGCACCCGGAACACCATGGCCGGTGCAATCCACGGCGGCGAAGGCGATGCGGCCTTCCACCTGATCCACCCAGTAGAAGTCGCCGCTCACGATGTCCTTCGGCTGGTAGAAGACGAACGAATCGGGCAGCAGTTCGCGGACCCGCTCCTCCGACGGCAGGATCAGATCCTGCAGGCGCTTGGCGTAGCGGATGCTATCGGTCACGTTGTTGTAGTACTCCTCGATCTTCCTGCTCTGGCGCTCCACCTCCTCCTTCTGCCGCACCACCTCCTCGGTGCGTTCCACCACCTTCATCTCAAGGATGCGTTCGCGCTGGCCCAGCTCGTCGCGCATCTTCAGCAGGGCGTGGCCCAGCATGTCCTCATCGCTCAGGGGCTGGTAGTTCGCCGCGAAATCACCGGCGGCCACCGCGTGTGAGAACTCGGTGGTGCGGCGCAGGCCATCGACCAGCGAGGTGAGGGCCTTGCTCATGTCGCCGATCTCGTCGTTGGTGGTGCGCACCTTGGTACGCGGGAACACGCCACGGCCCAGACCGATCAGCACGCTGCGAAGCCGCTGCACCGGTGTGACGATGCCGCGCACGATGAAGAACGCCGCGATCGCACCCACGATCACCAGACCTATCCCCATGTACAGCACGAAGAACTTCAACGAGTCGAAGCTGCGGATCATGCCGCCGCCCAAGGCTTTCCGCTTGCCTTCCTGCATTTCCAGAAGGCGGTCCAGATCGTCCAGCACCTTCTTCATGCTCTGGTCCAGCGGCCCGCCCTCCTCGGCGATGTCGTTCCGCTCCATGTGGATGAAGGGATCGCTGTAGCTCTCCAGTGAGGGCAGCAGCCCCTTGATCCGGTCGTGCAGCGCGAAAAGCTCGCGCATCTCCACGGTGATCTGCCCCATGAGCGCCACCTCGCTGTGCTCCCAATCCGCCATCAACGTGTCGATGCGGTCCAGCAGTTGCGGGAGCTCCTTGTTGGTCAATTCCACCAAGTTGGTCTTCTCCGGGGCGTCCGCACGGCTCTCCAGCAATGCCCAGTGCTTGATCAGCATGTGCGCGTTCACCGTGAGGTTGCGCAGCCTCACCAGCGCATCAACGCTTGGCGAGTACACGTTGTTGATCTCGTCGTTGATCCCCCGGCTGCGCTCCAGTGTCCTGTTGGTGAGGATGACCACCAGCAGGGCGAAGAAGATGAACAGGCCGAAGCCCATCCCGATCCGTCGGCCGATGGTCAGGCGGAATCTCATGCGCGGTCAGCGTTGCTCCTCCGGGGACATCTCCTCGAACAGCTGGCGGAATTTGTCGGAACTCTCCTGATCCTGCAGGCTGTAGTAGATGCCCTCCAGCCCAAGCAGTGTCTCGCGCCGCGAAGGGTTCATGTCGTGGGCCTTCAGCATGTAGGGCAGCGCCAGCTGGAAGAATTCACGGCTGGCCTCCTGTATCTGCATGATGGTGGGGATCTCATCCTCGGCGTCGATGCGGCGGATGTTGTACACCCCACGGTTGTAGAACAGCGTGGACAGGTTGTAGTTGGCCCCGTAGTTCTCGGGGTCCAGTGTCAGCACTTGCTTGTAAGCGGCCACCGCCTTGCTGAACATCGCCGTATCGGCACGCTCGGCCGTGAACCGCTTGGTGTACACCGTTCCAAGGGCGTTGGTGAACTCCACCTCCCGGGCGCGCAGGTCGGCCTTGGGGTCGAGCAGCAATGTGGCTTCCTTGTACCGCCCGAACATCTCAAGGGCGCGCTCCTCGCGCATCTCCGCGAGGGCCTTCGCCGCATCGTTGAAGAACGAACGTGCAAGGAAGTCGTACGCCTGCACGGCATTGTCCCTGTACGTGCCGGACCCGTCCAAGGCCATGCAGCGTTGCAGGCTGGAGAGGGCTTCATCGCGCAACGCATCGCCTTGTGCGGGATCGCTGGCGCCCTTGTAGGTATCCTTGTAGATGAACCCGCGAAGCAACCATGCCTCGGCGTTCTGTTCGTGCTGGGGCAATGCCACCGCCACATCCACCAAGGTGCGGGCCTCGGCCAAAGCACCCGCCTGATACTTGCGCAGGGCTTCCGCCAGTGGATCGCCCTGCCCCAAGGCGGCACCGCCACAGAGCAGCATCAGCAGAAGGATATGTGCGATACGCTTCATTCCTCTACGCGGTGTGCAAGGTTCTTCAAGGTGAGCCCCACGACCAAGCCATGCTTCTGGGCGTTGGCAAGGCTCATCTCATACTTCAACAGGTTGTCCACCTTCACGAAGTTCACCACGGCGCCATCCTCCAGCGCGCCGGTGTACTCCGTCAACACCAGTGTGGGCTTCCCCTTCATGCGTTTGTGGATCTCGGGAAGCAGTTCCAGATCGCTGCGGCCCACGAAGAGCATGTGGCAGCGTTCCACCTCGGCCGAGCGTGGTAGTTTGCGCACCTCGATGGGCTGCTTGCCGATGGTACGCGTGGAGCATTGCTTGATCAGCTCTTGATATAGGTTGGCGCTGCCCATCACGCCGATCACGAAGTTGCCGGTGCGCATCTCGGGATCCTTCCACTCCACCAGCTTGGCGATGTTGTACAGGTAGTTCGCCTGCAGGATGGCCGTGGTGTCCTTCTCCGCCTCGCGCGGCTGTTGCGGCACGGTGGCGAAGAGGAAGAACGGCGCGATCAGGAGAATGCGGATGATCCGGGATGTGGTCATCGCCCGGGGCGTAGTTTTGGCGCCCCACCAAGCTATTCTCGTGCCGAACTTCACCAACACGCGGCAAAGTAGGCGGATGCTCATGCTACGCTGGGCGGCCGCGCTTTGCATCTGTCAACAGCAAGTTGTTGACGTGGAAGCCCAGAGCGTACGGGCCAAAGCCTTCGATGCGGCTGCTTCCGTGAGCGAACAAGGCTACGAGTGGCTGGCGTGGAGCACGGCGCACATCGGCCACCGCCTTACCGGAAGCGAGCAAGGGCGGAAGGCGGAAGCCATGGCCGACAGCCTTTTCCGCGCCAGCGGGCTGGACACGGTGTACACCCACCCCTTCGAGGCCGATGCGTGGGCGCGTGGCTCCGTGAAGCTCACCGTGGGCGATGGAAAGGGCTTCCTGCACCTCACCTGTGTGGCGCTGGCGAACACGCCGCTCGCATGTTCGGTGGAAGCACCCATCGTGGACGCGGGCAATGGGTTGGCCGAAGACCTCCTCCGTATCGGCCCTGCGGCGAAAGGCGCGACACTGCTGGTGAATTTGGGCCTCGTAGCTGCGGCCGAAGGAACGAAGAACCTGCACCGCAGCGAGAAGACGGCGCTCGCCCTGAAGGCTGGTGCGGCCTCCATCCTGTTCGTGAACCAAGTGAGCGGTGGCGTGCTGCTCACCGGCACAGCCTCCATAGACGGTGCCCTGATCCCGATACCTGCGGCCTGCCTTGCCACGGAGGACGGGACCATGCTGCGTGAAAGGCTCTCGAAGGGTGAGAACCTCACGGCCCGGCTGGAGATGCGCAACACCAGCGAGCGTGTCACCGCGCGGAACATCGTGGCCGAGCTGCGCGGAACGAAACACCCCGGCGAAGTGATCCTCGTGGGCGGCCACCTCGACAGTTGGGACCTCGCCACCGGCGCCACGGACAACGGGCTGGGTTCGTTCTCCATCCTCGACCTCGCACGCCTGATGCAGAGCATGCCCTTCAAGCCCGAGCGCACCATCCGCTTCGTGCTGTTCATGGGCGAAGAGCAGGGCCTGCTGGGTTCCCGCGCGCTGGTGGATCACTACGCGCGGAACAGCGAGCTAGACCGTGTCAGGTGCATGATCAATCTGGATATGAGCGGCAACCCACAAGGCTTCGGCGTGGGTGGGCCAGTGGGCTGGAAAGCATTGATCGCCGATGCCTGCGATCGCATCGCGCGGATCGACACGGCGGCGTTCAAGGGCCGCTCAAGCGAGCAGATCTGGCTGCACAGCGACCACCAGCCTTTCCTGCTGAAGGGCGTGCCGGTGATCTACCCGCTCAGCGATCTGGGAAAACACGTGTACGGCTGCTACCACAGCAGTTGCGACGACATCCATCTCGTGGAGCCACGCGCCATGACGAACAACGTGCGCTTCGTTGGCGCTCTGCTATACGAACTGGCCGCAGCCACCACATTGCCGGGCCATTTCACCGAGGCCGGGCTGCGCGAACGACTGATGGAAGCCGATCTTGAAGGGCCACTGCGGATCGGTGGGGACTGGCCTTGGTAGGTCGGGGGTAGTGGTCAGCTGCCGGTTGTCGGTTGTCAGGAAATGCCTGACTCCGTAACATCTGCACGGAATGGCCGCTAAGGAGCAACCCATCAAGGAGCCTGACAACTCCTCCCTCAGGCCCCCTTGCTATAACCGCCACCACCGGCCGCGCTCATGCCCTGCAAGTCGCGATCGAACAAATACAGACCACCCTTGTCGTTACCGATCAGGTTCAGCTTGTCGATCAATGTGCGGGCCAGTGCTTCTTCTTCGATCTGCTCGCCCACGTACCACTGCATGAAGTTGTGCGTGGTGTAGTCCTTCTCCTTCAGGCAGGTGTCCACCACGCCGTTGATCTCCTGCGTCACCTTGGTCTCGTGGTGCAGCAGGGCTTGGAAGATGTCCGTGATG
>JAHBUM010000175.1 GCA_019638075.1 Flavobacteriales bacterium
ACACAGGTGATGCCCTCGGCGCTGGCCACGTGCGCCAGTGCGGGACCGGGAACCACATCGCCGATGGCGTAGTAGCCCGGCATGTTGGTGGCGTAGTACTCGTTCACCTTGATCTTGCCCTTGTCGGTGACGATGCCCACCTCTTCCAAGCCGATGCCTTCAATGTTGGTGGCGATGCCCACCGCGCTCAACACGATGTCGGCCTCGATCTTCTGCTCGCCTTTCGGGGTCTTTACCGTTACCACGCAGCCTTTGCCCTTGGTGTCAACGCTGGTCACCTCGCTGCTCGTGAGCACTTCCATGCCCTGCTTCTTGAAGCTCTTCTCCAGTTGCTTGCTCACCTCTTCGTCCTCTACGGGCACGACGTTCGGCAGGAACTCGATCAGCGTCACCTTGGTGCCGAGGGCGTTGTAGAAGTAGGCGAACTCGCTGCCGATGGCGCCGCTGCCCACCACCACCATGCTCTTGGGCTGCTCGGGCAGCACCATGGCCTCGCGGTAGCCGATGATCTTCTTGCCATCCTGCGGCAGGTTGGGCAGCACGCGGCTGCGCGCGCCCGTGGCGATGATGATGTGCTTGGCCTCCAGTGTCTGCTTCTTGCCATCGGCACCCGTCACTTCCATCTTCTTGCCGGGCAGCAATTTGCCGGTGCCGTTCACCACATCGATCTTGTTCTTCTTCATGAGGAACTGGATGCCCTTGCTCATGCCATCGGCCACGCCGCGGCTGCGGGCCACGATGCCGGTGAAGTCGGCCTTGGGCGCACCCACGGTGATGCCGTAGTCCTTGGCATGGCTGATATACTCGAACACCTGCGCGCTCTTCAGCAGAGCCTTGGTGGGGATGCAGCCCCAGTTGAGGCAGATGCCGCCGAGGGATTCCTTCTCCACAATGGCGGTCTTGAGGCCCAGTTGGCTGGCGCGGATGGCGGCCACGTAGCCGCCGGGGCCACTGCCGAGAACGATGACGTCGTAGCTCATCGGGGATGTTGCTTGTTCAGGTTGGGCGGCAAAAGTACCCATCCGGGGGGGAACGTGGCGTGCAGGCGAAGCAAAGTGCCCGTACCCGCCGTGCGCGATACCTTCGCCGCCGACCCGAACCCGCGACCGGCGAATGGCCACCAGCGAATTCCTACCCGACGAGACCGGCAGCACCAAGCGCCCCGATGTGATCTCCGTGCTCGGAGTCCTCACCTTCGTGAATAGCGGGATCTTCCTGCTGCTGTACCTGCTCATGTTCTTCATGATGCTGGCGGTACACAAGATGCCGCAGGACGAGTTCGTAACGCTGATCGCCGACGCTGCCCGGCAATATGTATCTGGTGATGATGCGGGGCGGGTCTTGGAGCAGATGGAAGGCATCGCGCGGGTCTTCCATACCAGCGGGGTGAGCCTGATGCTGATCTATCTGTTGCGTACTGCAGGCCGCTTGATCGGAGCCGCCGGCATGTGGCGCGGCCGCAAGAGCGGGTTCCACATCTACGCGGCGGCACAGCTCATCGGCCTGTTCGCTCCGCACATCTTCCTGCCGTGGTCCATGCTGGGGGTGTTCGGCCCGCTGCTGGCCGTGGCGATCACGGCGCTCTATGGCTCACAACTGAAGCGAATGGCCTGAGCAGCCGTTCAACAGACGATCGATCGACACCGACCCCAATGCGCCAGGAGCACCGTGTGACCGTGATCATTCCATGTTACAACGTGGAGGGCTACATCGCGGAGTGCCTGGATTCCGTGAAGCTGCAGGGCGATGTGGTGGGCAAGGTGTATTGTGTGGACAATGGCTCCACCGACGGCACCCTCGCAGCGATCGAAGGTTGGCGGGAACGCAACCCCGACCGACCGGTGGAACTGTTGCACGAAGCGGTGAGGGGGGCCTGCGCAGCGCGGAACAAACCGCTGGACCTCGTGGATACGGAGTGGGTCCAGTTCCTCGACGCGGACGACCTGTTGCTGGAAGGGAAGATCCGAAGCCAGATCGCGGGCTGCCCCCATGCGGATGTGATCTACGACTCTTCGGTGTACAGGAACGTGTCCGGCGCGCAGAAGGAGAGCATTCCCGACATCGACACGGAGATCGGCCTGATCGCGGGCAACCTGGGGAACACCTGCACCAACCTGTGGCGCACCAGCTACCTGCGCGAAGTGCAAGGCTGGGACACCTCTCTGTCCAGCAGCCAGGAATACGACCTGATGCTGCGGATCTACGAGAAGGGCGGGAAGTTCGCGCGCATGGTCACCGGCAGGACCATGATCAGGGAGCGCGCCTCGGGGCAGATCTCGCAGGGCGCCGCGAAAGGCCGGTGGACCAACTTGGTGAACGTGCAGGTGCGGATGTTGGCGGCGTTCGGCCGGGTCGAAATGGGCACGGAGAAATCGCGTGCCATCCAGCAGGCCCTGTTCGGCGGGCTCCGCATGCTGTACCCGCATGACCCCGCTTATGCGGTACAGCTGTTCCGAAAGCACTTGGCGCCGCTGGGCTTCGTGCCCGATGTGGGGGCCATGAACACCAAGATGTACGTGCGCGCGTTCCGCATCTTCGGGTTCCGGGGGGCCGAGCGCATCAAGGCCCTGCAGAACGCCATCGTGGGGGAGTAGCACAATTGACCTGATCCAGCAAGAAGATGTGCGGCATATCGGGGTCCATCACATGGAAGAACACCGACGGCGCGGCGCTGGAACGGTCAGACATCTCCAAGCTCGCCTACCGAGGGCCCGATGCGCTGTGCGTGGTTCGTTCGGCGGAACTGCCACGGCCGCCACAGGCCGTCCACTGGAAGCTGGAACATGCGCGGCTTTCCATCCTCGATCTGGCCGCTACGGCCAACCAGCCGATGTGCTCCGCCGACCAGCGGTACTGGCTCGTGTTCAACGGGGAGATATACAACCACCGTCCGTTGCGGGTGGAACTGGAACGGCTGGGCCACACCTTCCGCACCGACCATTCCGATACGGAGGTGTTGCTGAACGCCTGCATCGCCTGGGGCCTTGGCTGCCTTGAGCGCCTGAACGGCATGTTCGCCTTCGTGTTCGTGGACAACGTGACCGGCATCGTGCTCGGCGCGCGGGACCGCATGGGGATCAAGCCCTTCTATTACACCGAAGAGAACGGCGTGTTCGCCTTCGCCAGCGAGCCCAAGGCACTGGCCGCACCGCGGACGGCCGACCGTGCATCGCTGCTGGGGTATTTCGATTTCCTGCAGATCGATGGGGCGCGCACGTTCTATTCAGCCATTCGCAAGCTCCCGGCGGCGCACTGCTTCGAGATCAGGCCCGGCGAGGCCATCCAGCCGAGGCGCTATTGGCATCCGCTCGGCGGTGGCGACAAGCGGCGCGACCTTGCCGACCCTTCGTCCTGCTTCGCCCTGCTCCAGGAGTCGGTGGCGCTGCAATTGGAGGCGGATGTGGAGGTGGGTACCTACCTGTCCGGCGGCCTGGATTCCTCGGTCATCGCCGCGCTGGCGTCACGCGATCGCCGCATCAACACGTTCAGCATCGGCTTCGATGATTCCGTTCCGGGCTATGTGAGCGAGCTGCCCTATGCGCGCATGGTATCGGACCACTTGAATACCCGGCACCACACGCTGGCGATCTCACCGGCCGAATACCTCGCGGCGCAGGAGCGCGCCTTCAGCGTGCTGGACGAGCCCATCGCCGACAGTGCGTGCGGCCCTCTGCTGCTCCTTTCGGAACTGGCCCGCGCCAACGGCGTTACCGTGTGCTTGAGCGGCGAGGGATCGGACGAGCTGTTCATCGGCTACCGGCACTGGCACGATGCTTACCGGGTGAGCGCTTGGTTGCAGCGGATACCCACCAGCGTGATCAGGGCGTACCTCGCGATGGGCGCCCCGGTGCTGGGCAGGCGCAAGCCCGATTGGATCACGTGGGCCAAGCGGGCAGCCCAAGGGCGCACCACCCTGTGGGGCGGCATCGATGCCATGAGCCGCGAAACGCCCGGCGACATCTTCTCCCGCGAGTTCCTGTCCGAAGCGCACGACCCGTATGCCACCGTGCAGGCGCACATGGAGCTGGCGGAGATGCGCGGGGCGGACTTCCTCCAGCGGCTGAGCGCCTTCGATCTGCAATTCCGGCTGCCCGAGAACCTGCTGGCCCGCGTGGATCGCATGTCCATGGCGGCATCGGTGGAGGCGCGGGTGCCGTATCTGGACCATCGGCTGGTGGAGCAGGCCATGCGCATCCCCGTGGAGCGGCTGGTATCCGCGAAAGGGGAGAAGGTGGCGCTGAAGGAATTCGCGCGGACGTACCTGCCCCATGCCGTGATCGATCGGCGCAAGGATGGCTTCACCATTCCCATGAACGAAGTGCTGAACACCCGCGAGGCGATCCGCCAGAAGGACCTGATCCTGGGCATGGACGATGCGTTGCGCATGTATTCGAAGGAATTCCGCGAGCAGTTGGCCGCTGGTGCCGTCACCGGCCGCCGCTTGTGGCCGCACTACGCGCTGGCGAAGTGGTGGTCGCTGCATGTGCGTTGATGCCGCTGGCCACATGGCCGTGGTTGAAGCGGATCGGTCGGCCGTGTCGCTGATATTCCATGCCGCATGGTTGACAACCCCTTGCTGCCCCGAAGGCGGATGCCAGCCCGTGCGCCTATCTTGGTCGAAACCAATACCCCTGACGTAACATGAACGACACGTACACACCCGCCCCGGCACAACGCCCCACGCTGCTCACCATCATCTGCATCCTCAGCTTCATCGGAGGTCTGTGGGGTGCCATCGAGGGGTTCCGCACGGGTTTCACCAGCAAGGCCCAGGACGATCTGGCGCAGGCCAAGGCCACGATCGAGGAGAGCATGGCCCAGTTGCAGGGCCAGGGCGGTGAGTTCGCCCAAAGCATGATGGAGCAGGGCATCGCCATCGCTGAAAAGACGGCTGAGAACGCCAAACTGCTCGGGATATCGGGCCTCGTGCTCGCACTGATCAGCCTGTATGGCGTGTGGCTGATGTGGAACCTGCGCAAACAAGGCTTCTGGTTCTACACCATCGCGGCGATCCTGGGGCTGCTCATACCGTTGTATTTCCTCGGGTTCAGCACGGTGGCGATCATGGGCCTCGGCTTCGGGGCCTTCATCAGCCTCGTCTTCATCATCCTCTACGGGGTGAACCTGAAGCACATGCGCTGACGCGATGCGCGCATCACGCATCGTGGCCGCCGCGTTGCTCCTTTGCTGGGGCGGCGCGGCGGTCGCACAACGGACCGGCCCTGCGCAGCCGTTCGCGCTGGGTGTTACGGAGACCATCCGTTCCAATGTGCTCGGCGAGGACCGCATCCTCCACATCGCCCTGCCGCAGGGCTACCACCCCGACAGTGCCGCGCGCTACCCGGTCATCTACCTGCTCGATGGCGGCGCCGATGAGGACTTCATCCACATCGCCGGTGTGGTGCAGTTCGCGGCCTTCCCGTGGATCGGCTGGCTGCGGCCCAGCATCGTGGTGGGCATCGCCAACGTGGACCGCGAGCGCGACTTGACCTTTCCCACCACCATCGCTGCGGACAAGGAGAAATTCCCCACCAGCGGCGGCAGTATGACCTTCATGCACTTCATATTCGAGGAGTTGTTTCCGTTCATGGCGGCCAACTACCGAACGGAATGGAACTACACGCTCATCGGGCAATCGTTCGGCGGGTTGTTCGCGGCGGAAGTGCTGCTGAAGCACCCCGGCCTGTTCCATCGCTACGTGATCGTGAGCCCCAGTTTGTGGTGGGATGGCGGCTCACTGCTGAAGACGCCCCCCGGCTTAGGGCCGGACCAAGTGTACATCGCCGTGGGCAAAGAAGGCAGTGTGATGGTGCGCGGCGCGAAGAAGCTGGCAAGGCTCGCGCGGAAAGACCCGACGGTAGAGGTGCGGTTCAGCCACCTGAAGGACCACGACCACGCGAACATCCTGCACCGGGCGGTGTTGGATGCGGTGCGGTGGATGGGGGAGAGGTGAGGCAGCCAGCCTCTCCACGTGCGGGCTTTCGATGCGGCCTGCCACCACTGCATGACAGAGGCCCCGCCGAACCCAGGTTCGGCGGGGCCTTTTCGTGGCGCCCGTTCCGGATCAGCCTTTGCGGCCTGCCTCCAGCATTTCCTTGATGCCCGCTACGCTGCTGAGCACGCCGGTGGCCTCGTAAGGCATGTAGATCACCTTGTTGTTCTGGCCGCTGGTGATGTCGCTGAGCGTTTCGAGGTACTTCATGGCGATCAGGTAGTTGGCGGGGTCGGCATTGGCGCCCTTGATGGCCTCGGTCACCAGGCGGATGGCCTCCGCTTCACCCTGCGCACGGCGGATGCGCGATTGGGCATCGCCCTCGGCCTCCAGGATCTGGCTCTGCTTCTGGCCCTCGGCGGTGGTGATCTGCGACTGCTGGATACCCTCGGCCTGCAGCACGGCGGCGCGCTTGCTGCCCTCGGCGTCGATGATCTGCGCGCGGCGGTCGCGCTCGGCCCGCATCTGCTTCTCCATGGCCTCGCGGATGTCGCGCGGCGGGTTGATGTCCTGTAGCTCCACACGGTTCACCTTCACGCCCCACTTGTGGCTGGCCTCGTCCAGGATCTGGCGCAGCTTCATGTTGATGGTGTCGCGGCTGGTGAGCGTTTCGTCGAGGTCCAGTTCGCCGATCACGTTACGCAGGGTGGTCTGCGTGAGCTTCTCGATGGCCAGCGGCAGGTTCTCGATCTCGTACATGGCCTTCACCGGGTCCATCACCTGGAAGTAGAGCAGCGCGTTGATCTCCGTCATCACGTTGTCCTTGGTGATCACGTTCTGGCGGGGGAAGTCGTACACGGTCTCGCGCAGGTCGATGCGTTCCTTCTTCACGAACTGCACGTACTTGTTGCCATCGGGCACGTCGCGGGGGAAGCGGTACACGATCTCGCGCGGCTTGTCGAACACCGGAATGATGATGTTGAAACCGGCGGTGAGCGTTTCGCGGTACCGGCCGAAGCGCTCAATGA
>JAHBUM010000176.1 GCA_019638075.1 Flavobacteriales bacterium
AGGTGCTCGCCGATGAACACGCTGATGATCGCAGGCGGGGCCTCGTTGGCGCCAAGGCGGTGGTCGTTGCTCGCGCTGGCGATGCTCGCCCGCAGCACATCGGCGTGGTTGTGGATGGCCTTGATGGTGTTGACGAAGAACGCAAGGAAGAGCATGTTCTCCTTCGGGGTCTTGGCCGGGCGCAACAGGTTCTTGCCGGTGTTGGTGGCGAGGCTCCAGTTGTTGTGCTTGCCGCTGCCGTTCACACCGGCATAAGGTTTCTCGTGGAAGAGCACGCGGAAGTGGTGCTTGCGTGCGGCCTTCTCCATCACGTCCATCAGCAGCATGTTGTGGTCCACGGCAAGGTTGAGTTCCTCGAACACCGGGGCGCACTCGAACTGGTTGGGGGCCACTTCGTTGTGGCGCGTTTTCACCGGTATGCCCAGCTTGAGGCTTTCCGTCTCGAAATCGCGCATGAACGCCTGTGCCCGTTCGGGGATACTGCCGAAGTAGTGGTCCTCCAACTGCTGGCCCTTTGCAGGGCTGTGGCCGAAGAGCGCGCGTCCCGTCATCATGATGTCCGGCCGGGCATGGAACAGGGCCTCGTCCATGAGGAAGTACTCCTGCTCCCAGCCGAGCGTGCAGGTCACCTTGGTCACATCCTTGTCGAAGTACTGGCACACGGCGGTGGCCGCTTCGTCCACGGCCTTGATGGCGCGCAGCAGCGGCATCTTGTAATCCAGCGCCTCGCCGGTGTAGCTGATGAAGATGGTGGGGATGCAGAGCGTACGGCCCATGATGAAGGCCGGGCTGCTGGGATCCCAAGCGGTGTAGCCGCGCGCCTCGAAGGTGTTGCGGATGCCGCCGTTGGGGAAACTGCTGGCATCGGGCTCCTGCTGCACCAGCATGCTGCCGTCGAACCGCTCGATGCTGCGGCCACCACCGATGGGCTCGAAGAAGGCGTCGTGCTTCTCGGCGCTGGTGCCGGTGAGCGGCTGGAACCAGTGGGTGTAGTGCGTGGCCCCCTTGCTCGCGGCCCATTCCTTCATGCCACTGGCCACCTGATCGGCCAGCTTGCGGTCGATGCGCGAACCTTGGTGGATGGCCTGCCGCACGGCGAACCACGCATCCTCCGTGAGGAACATGCGCATGGCGTCCTCATTGAACACGTTGCTCCCGAAGTACTCCGAGATCTTGGCCGAAGGGGTTTCGACGGCCTTGGGGGCGCGGCTCAACACATTTTCGAGCGCGTGTTGGCGAAAATGGGGGGTGCTCATCAGAATAAGTGGGTTTGGGCAGCGAATGTATCGCAAAATGAAGGGGGTGTGGTTGAAAAGAATGAACAATTGAGGGAGTGCCCTCATATCAGATAGGGGTGCACATGAAAAAGCCCCCGTTTTGGGGGCGGTGGTCAGTTATCGGTGGTCAGTTGTCAGGCTCCTTGGTGGGCCCTGCTATGCAGGGGCTACGGAAGCAGGCATTCCTGACAACTGACCACCGACAACTGATAACCACCTCATCCGAAGCGGTGCCGACCCGGATCAAGCCTCCGGTCCGGCTGGCTTCTGTGGGGCCTCTTCCTCCCCACCGGGCGGCGGCGGTATGGCGGGCGGCTTGGCCTGCGCGGCCTCGATGCTCTGCTGGAAGGCCCGGCGCTGCTCGCTCACGGCGCTGGTCATCTCGTTGGCGCCGCGCTGGATCTCACGTTGGACCTCGTTGCTGGCATCGCGCACCTGACGCATGGTACGGCCGAGGGTGCGGGCGAGGTCGGGGATCCCCTTCGCGCCGAAGAACAGCAGGGCGAAGAGCATGATGACCATGAACTCGCCGCCGCTGACATCGAAAAGTAGAGAAATGCCGCCCATCGGGGACAAAAATAGACCGGCCCGGATCGCTCCGGGCCGGTCCTGTGAAGAAAGCGTGGCTTAAGCCGCAGTAGCCAGCTTGCCCTGCTTCGCCTTGCGGCGATCGAAGAAGGCGATCAGGTCCACCGCGAGGCCGGAGCCGATGAAGATGGACGAGTAGGTACCCAGCACCACGCCGAAGAAGATGCCGAACACGAAGCCCTTGATGGCCACCCCTCCGAAGAAGTAGATCACCACCAGCACCAGCAGCGTGCAGAAACCGGTGTTCACCGTACGGCGCAGGGTACTGTTGAGGGCCTTGTTGAAGACGGTGACCGTATCCTCACGCTTGTGGTCGCGCAGGTATTCGCGGATACGGTCGAACACCACGACGGTATCGTTGATGGAGTAGCCGATCACGGTGAGGATGACCCCGATGAAGGCCTCGTCGATCTCCAGGGAAATGGGGATGATGCCCCAGAACAGCGAGTAAAGGCCCAGCACGATGATGGCATCGTGCGCCAGCGATAGCAGGGCGCTAAGGCCATAGCTGAGGTTATTGAACCGGATGCCGATGTAGAGGAACATGAAGACCAAGGCCACGGATACCGCGATGGCCGCGTTCTTCTTGATGTCGTCGGAAATGGTGGCGTCCACCTTGCGGGTCTCTTCGATCTTGTAGTCAACACCGGTGAGGGCGAGACCTTCCCGCAATCTGGCCTCCACCTTGTCGTCGGTGGCCACTTCCAACTCGTCGATCAGGTAGTTGGTGGTGATCTTCAATTGGTGCTTGCTGCCGTAGGTCTTGGCTCCTACGGTGTACTGGCGTCCGGTCTCATCGGTCATCAGGGGGCGCAGGGTGGCTTCCACTTGCTCCGGATCCATGTCGGACTTGAAATCCACCACGTAGGTGCGGCCGCCGGAGAAGTCCACGCCGAAGTTGAAGCCTCGGGTGGCGATGGAGCCCACGCTGATCAGGATCATCACCAGGGAGATCCCGTAGTACAGCTTACGCTTGCCCATGAAATCGTAATTGGTACTGGCGAGCAGGTTCTCCGACCACTTGTTCCAGAAGGTGATGGTATGCCCCTTGTCCAGGCGGCGCAGCATCACCATGCGGGCGATGAAGATGGCCGTGAACAGGGAGGTGAGGATACCAAGGCCCAGGGTGGTGGCGAAACCACGGATAGGCCCGCTGCCGAAGTAGTATAGGATGATGGCCGTGATGAAGGAGGTGATGTTCGAGTCGAGGATGGCCGAGAGGGCACCCTGATTGCTGAACGCCGACTCCAACGCCGGGCGCAGGGCACGGCCCGCCTTCAGCTCGTCGCGCACCCGTTCGTTGATGAGCACGTTGGCATCCACCGCCATACCCACGGTAAGCACGATACCGGCGATACCGCTGAGGGTGAGGGTGGCCTGCAACGAGGCCATGGCACCGATCAGGAAGAACACGTTGGCCAGGAGGGCGATGTCGGCGATCCAGCCGGCACGGGCATAGTACAGGCCCATCACCAGCAACACACCCGCCAAGGCGATGCCGAAGGAGACCAGCCCTTTGTTCACGTTCTCCTCACCCAACGAGGGACCTACAACGGTCTCGTCGATGATGCGGGCAGGAGCGGGAAGCGCACCGGCCTTGAGGATGTTGGCGAGGTCTTCCGCCTCTTTGATCTGGGTGTTGAGGTCGCCTGAACCCATGGAGATGGACGAACGGCCACCGCTGATCTCGGTCTGCACAACAGGTCCGCTGTACACCAGATCATCGAGCACGATGGCCACCACGCGGCCCACGTTCTCGCCGGTCATCAGGCGCCATACCTGGGCACCTTCGGCGTCCATCTGCATATTCACCTCCACGCCCCCCTTGTAATCGAAGTCCTGGTTGGCGGCTACGATGGAGCTGCCATCCAGGCGGGGAGCGCCACCGCGGGGCACTTTCAGCGCATAGAGGCTGAGGAGCTGCGCCTTGCCCCCATCCTGCAGATCCACGACATCCGGTTTGGCGGCCCATGCCAGCTTCACATCGGCGGGGATCAGGTTCTTCGCCGTGGTGGAATGGAGGTACCTGTTCACTTGGGCGGTATCGGCCACCAAGGCGGTGCCCACGATCGGCCCCTTGGCTTGGTTGGAGGGCTGGAACACGGCGAAGAGCGGGTTCTTGCGGCGCAGTTCGGCGCGCTCGGCCTCGGTCATCTCCTTGTCGGCCTCGTCCACCTCGGTGGTGTCATTGTCCGCCACGATGCCCGAACCGGTGTCGATCACCCGCAGGGCCATACGGCGGTTCTGCGCGCGGCCCTCGTCCGTGGCGTTGGAGGCCACGGGGTGCTGCGAGCCATAGCCCTCGGCCTCCAAGCGGTCTGTGGCGATGCCTTTCGCAATGAGCGCGTTGCGCACTGCATCCGCACGCTCCTGCGAAAGTTTCAGGTTCGCCTCGGCGTTGCCGGTGCTGTCGGTATAGCCACCGATCTTGATGCGCACGGCGCTGTGTGCCTTCAGGATCTCGGCGAGGTTGCTCAGCTGGGCCTCGGAGTTGTCGGCTTCGATCTGGGCGCTTCCGCTGGCGAAGGTCACACGGTCGAAGTTGAACCACGTGGTCTTGTCGGCCGGTTTGCCGCTGTCGATGAAGCCGAGCAGGCCGCTCTCCACGCCGGTGCCCGCACCTTCCACCTTGTAGCCATTGTCCAGCACACGGCTGAACGCCCCTTCCTCCGTAGTGCCGCCCGCCTGAGCGCCGAGGCGTTCGTTGATCTTCTCGATGACGGGGTAGACCACCTCGTTGTCCACCGTCTCCCAGAACTCGAGGTTGGCCGTGCTCTGGAGCACTTTACGCACGCGCTCCTTGTCCTTCACACCCGGCAGTTCGATCTGGATGCGGCCGGAGAAGGCCTGCTTCTGGATCAAGGGCTGCGCCACGCCGAACTTGTCGATACGGGCGCGCATGATGCGTTCGGTGTTCTCCACGGCCGTGTTGGCCTCCTTGTGCAGCGCAGCGATGTAATCGGCATCGGAGCCGTCGCGGGAGAACAGTTCGTTGCGGTCCGGAGTGTAGAAGATGGCCGAAAGCGGGCCACGGCCGGGCACCTTGGCGTACTCTTCACCGAAAAGCGTGATGAAGTCTGCATCGCTGCTCTTCATCCGCTCGCGGGCGGCGGCCATGGCGGTCACGAACGCCTCGTCCTTGCTGTTGCCGCTCAGGTTCTCCACCAGTTCGGGTACGCTCACCTCCAAGGTAACGGCCATACCGCCCTTGAGGTCGAGGCCCATGTTCATCTCGCGCTCCTTGCACTCGCCGTAGGTGAAGCCGAACAGCGGGTACACCTTGTCGTCGTTGTGACCGCGCAGGTAGCGGTTCTCGTGGACCAGCTTCAGGGAGTCCTGGTCCCAAGCGGCGGCAGCAGGGTTGGCCTGCAGCACGGAATCGACGGCGTAACCGGCCTCCACGCGGGCCTTCTTCTCCATGCGGGATGTGAAGAAGGAGAACGAGAGTTGCCACAAACACGCCAGCGCCAGAAGGATGGTGAAGATCCAGAGCGCGCCCCTATTCTGCATGACCGATGGTTTTTCTAAAGAGGCGGCAAATATAGCGTTGTTACCCACGCAGCGACAGAGAAGCGAAAAGGCCACATTCTCTGCGCGTTCTGAAGGGGTTGTGAACAGCCAGGGATGCACGAACAGCAGCGGATCGACCTCGGCGACGGACGCTTTCCGACCCAATTTTGCCACCGAACCTCAACTCGCATGCACCGCATCCACATCCTTGCCGCTGCGGCGGCCTTCTGCTTCCCGCTCCTTGGCCCCGCACAAATGACGCTCCAGTTCGATGGCGGGATCCCTGTGCAACGCGGCTCCACCACGCTGGACCTTGCCTGGGCCGGTGGCCTCAATTCGCCGCAGATCGGGCAGCTGGACCTGGACCTGGACGGGTTGAAGGACCTGGTGCTCTTCGACCGGGTCGGCAACAAGGTGATCACCCTGCGCAATACGGGCGGCACGGGCACCGGCCGCTACAAGTTGACCAGAGCCTACGACAACGTATGGCCCTTTCCAGAGCTGCATGACTGGGTGCTGTTCCGCGACTACGACTGCGACGGGCTGGAGGACATCTTCACCTATTCGCTGGCCGGTTCCTCGGTATACCGGAACACATCCACCGGCAACACCCTTTCATTCGAGCTGCTGACCTACCGTGTGCAGTGTGATTATGTGTTCACGGACGGAAGCTTCCAGCGGACCAACCTGCTCATCTCTGCGGACGATATTCCGGGCATGGCGGACATCGACGGCGACGGCGACCTGGACGTGCTCACCTTCGCCCAGCTGGGCAATTACGTGGAGTACTACAAGAACCTGAGCATGGAGACGTACGGCATCTGCGACAGCCTGATGTTCGTGCGCCGCAACGCGTGCTGGGGCGGGTTCGCCGAGAACACATCCACCAACGCCGTGACGTTGAACGTGAACTGCTTCCAAGTGCCCTCCCCGGAAGTGGTGGGCGGCAGCGGGTCCAGCCGGTCCGGGAGCGATGAACGCGCCGCACACGCGGGAAGCACGGTGACACCGATCGACCTGAACGGCGATGGCGTGCAGGACCTCCTGCTCGGCGACATCGCCTACGCCAACCTCGTGGCCTTGACGAACGGCGGCACGGTGACCAGCTCACTGATGACCAGCTTCGACGAATCGTTCCCCAGGACCGATGTGCCGGTGAACCTGCCCGTGTTCCCGGCCGCCTTTCACCTTGATGTGGACGGCGACGCCCGAAAGGACCTGCTGGTCTGCCCCAATACCCGTGGCACCGGCCATAACTACAAGGGGGTGTGGTACTATCGCAATGCGGGCACCGGAGCCGCGCTCGATCTCCAATTCCAACAGGACGACCTTTTCCAGAGCCGCATGCTGGACTTCGGCGAGGGCGCCAACCCGGTGCCCTTCGACCACAACGGGGATGGGTTGATGGACCTGATCATCTCCAACGAAGGCTACTACCACCCCACGGGCAACTACATAGGCAAGCTGGCGCTGTTGGAGAACATCGGCACGGCCACGCAGCCCGCGTTCAGCCTTGTCACGGACGATTACATGAACCTGAGCAC
>JAHBUM010000177.1 GCA_019638075.1 Flavobacteriales bacterium
GGAAGGGCTGCTGGACTTCTATGTGAAGTGGTATCCCGAAGCCCGCGACCGGACCGATGTACAATATGAATGGGGACACCTCATCGCGCTCTTCGCATCGCAGGCACATGATCCCCGCAAAGCGCGAAAGCTCGTAGCAAGCAAGCTTTCGTTGGAGCAGCGCGGGGCCTTCTTCCGGCGTGCCGGTGGATCATTGCGGCTGTACATGCTGCTGAAACGCATGCGGGCGTGGATGGACCGGAGCAACACCGACGCCTGATGGAACTGCTCAGCGCGGTGTACCGCCTCCTCACCTACTCCCCGTTCGCCCTGCTGCGCGAACGCCGGGTACTGCGCGCAGCGTTGGCCCACTGGCAGGGCCGACATGCCTTCGCGTTCCCCTATCTGAACACCGGCGGTGCCGAGCAGGTGCATGCGGACATCATGGCCACCGTGGCGGATCAGCGCCCGATCATCTTCATCACCGGGTTCAGCAAGGACCGCAGTTTCGCCGAACGCTTCGCGCGGATCGGCACGCTCGTGGAAACCCCACACCTGTTGCATCATCCTTTCACAGCTCGGAGCGCGCGGCGGCGCATCGTGAACGCGTTGAACGCCCGCGAACAGCCCGTGCTCTTCGGCGCCAACACGGCCCACCTGATCCACTGGGGCGAACAACTACGGCCCGATGGAAAGCTGCTCCTGCTGATACACGCCTTCCTGTACCAGCCCGAAGGCAACCGCATCCACAAGCAATGGCTCCCGCTGTTCCCGCGCATGGATCGCTACGTGTTCATCGCAAGGCAGGCCATGGTGGAATACGAACGCTTCCTGCTCGCCAGCCACATCCCCCGCTCGGCGCTCGGCAAGCTCATCCACATCCCCAACGCGGTGCATTCCTTCGGAAGCGTCGGGCCGCATACCGCGCCCGGCGTGCTGTTCGTGGGGCGCGATTCGGCCGAGAAGCGGCTGGGCCTCTTCCTGCGCATCGCCGATGAGGTCCATCGCGCAGCGCCCGGCGCGTTCCGCTTCACCGTGATGGGTGCCGATCCGCGAAGCGGCCACGGGCATGTGCGCTTCCTCGGCACCATAGCGGACGCCGCCGAACGCGATCGCATCTATGCCGATCACGATGTGCTTGCGCTTACTTCCGACCGCGAAGGCTTCCCCATGGTCATCATGGAAGCCATGGCGCAGGGCCTCGCCATCCTGTCCACACCGGTGGGCGATGTGCCGAACCGGGTGGATCCACGCTTCGGCATGATCACCTCCACGACGGAAGCAGATGCCGTGGTGCGTGAAATGGTCGAAGCATTGATGGCGCTGGGCAGGGACCATGGCCGCCTTCAGGCGATGCGCCATGCCGCACTGGCCGAGGCCCGCGCGCAATTCAGCATGGAACGGTTCCGCCAGCACTACCGCGAGCTGCTGATGAGCCCCAGTGCGGAAAGCTGATCCACCAGCCCTGCCACGAAGGCGGGCCATGTGAGGCGCTGCTCGAACCGCTTGCGGGCCGCTACGCGCATGGCCTGCCATTGGTCGGGTCGCTGCACAAGCTGCGCGATGCGATCGGCATAGACAGCGCCCCGTTCCTCCGGGCCGAACAGGAAGCCGGACACGCCATCGTCAACGATCGTGGGCACGCCACCGGTGCGGGTAGCCAACGCCGGAACCCCGTACGCCGCAGCTTCGCAGAACACGATGCCATACGCCTCGAAGCGCGTGGGCACGATGAGGAAGTCGGCCGTGCGAAGCAGTTCCTGCAAGCGGGCCAGTTGCGCGGGATCGTTCTTGTCCAGAAAGCCTTCTCGAACAAGATCGGGATCGTTGAACTGCGGCGGTGGCATGCTGCCACAGACGGTAAGCGTAGCCTGTACACCACGCTGCTTCAGATCCAGCAAGGCGTCGTAGGCGATCGGCCCACCCTTCTCCTCCCACTTGGTGCCGATGAAGAGCAGGCGCACCGGCCCATCGGGGAAGGTACGCGGTGATGGTGGTGATGGCAGCACGGGTAGGTTCACGCCGAAAGGCAGGGTGTGGATGCGTGCAGCGGCCTCGGGCACGGCGCGGCGGGCGGCCTCGGTGGCCCAATCGGAAGCATAGAGCGTGAGTGCTGAACGACGGAGCGTGCGTTGCTCCAGCGCCAGTCCATCGCGCTGCGAGAACGGCAGCAGATCGCGCAGGATCGCATGGTAGTCCAACGCACCCGCGAGGCAGCGATCATTGATGTGTACGATGGGCACATCGGTCTTCAGCAGTGAAACGGTGGTAAGACCCGCAGGCGCCACCAGCAGGTCGAAGTGCCTGCCCCGCATGCGCTTCCGCAGCAGGCGATCATAAGCGCGGGCCATCAGGAAGGAATCGCGATAGTTGAAGCGCTTCCCCAGCACCTTCAACGTGATCTGGTTGAAGGCCTGCGCGATGAACTGTTGCGGCTGCGGTGCCAGCGGCCCCAAGGGAACCACCTCATGGAAGCGTTCCTCCAACGCCTTCAGCAGGAAATGATGCGTGCCCGACCACGAGCGGCGATCGTGTGGATCGGCCACGGTGATGTAGCCGATGGTGAGGGGCAGCCGAGGGTACATGGATCAGGTTACCGGATCAAGCGGATGGCCGCGCTCCGGCGAACAGGCCAGCACGGTGGTGAGCAACGCGAAGAACACCGCCCCTGCCTGCACTTCGAGCATGCTTTCCACCAGCCAGTTCAGGCCGTTGAGCAGCAGGAAGAGCAGGAGCATCGGATCACGCGGGCGTCCTGCGAACAGCGGCACGAGCACCATGGCGATCGTGAACAGAAACCCCGGAATGCCAAGGCAGGCCGCCGACTGCATGTATTGGCTGTGCGCGTTCAGGCGCTTCTCCGCCGCGCCGGTATAACCGCGCTCCTCGTAAGCTGCCACCAGTTCGTTCTTGATGTCGCCCGTGCCCGTGCCCAGCCATGGATCGCGCAGGGAAAGATCCCACGCCGTGGCCCATGTGAGCCTGCGTACCTCGCTGCTGGCAACGGTCGTGGTGTCGCGCGGCTCATCCCCTGCGGCCTTCAGCATCTCCTGGACCCGTTCGCGCGCGTAGGGTGAAGAAGCCATCAACACCGCGACCCCCATGGCGGACAATGCGCCCATGCCCATCAATGCGTTGCGCACGGCACGTTCACGCCAGCGCAGCACGATCAGCGCGATGAGCAGCAACGGAAGCAGGATCCAACCCATCTTGCTCCCACTGAGCACCACCCCGAGGCTCAACAGGATCAATACCACGACACCTGCCGGGCGCGGCAACCAGCCATGCACCGGCAACAGGCACCACCCCGCGATGGCCGCCGAGAGGTACAGCGCGAAATAGCTCGGATGCAGGACCAGCGACCAGTAGGAACTGAAGAGTTCCTGCGCGGGCGACAGGTCGCTGCCCTGCGCGATGCGGAACAAGGCAGCGGCGATGCACACGAACACCATGACGGCGTTCACCAACGCGAACACGAACAGGAACACATCGCGGTAACGCGCCAGCGGCCGGCCCGCCATGAGCGCGAGCAGCGGAAGCAACAGCAGCGGCGATTTGATCTGCAGATCGAACAGCCCGAAACCGGTGTCGCTCGTCCACAGCATGCCGATGGCGTGGAGCAGGAAGAACGCGGCCGTCCACGGTAACGGCGTGCGCCACAGCCCCTGTACCGGGTCAAGGCGGAAGCGGCCCTTCCAAACGAACGGCAACAGGCCCGCGTACGCCACGACCACCGACACCGACGGAGCCACCGGCAGCAGCGCGACCGCCAGAAGCAGCAACGCGCCGGGAACATGGCCCATGGCCGCGAAGTATGCGTGGAAGCGGGCGCGGGGTCCGTGGCTCATGGTTTCGCTGCGGAAGGTACCAATGCCAGCAGTTCGGCCCATAGCCGCTCGTTGATGGTCTCGCGATCGAGATCAGTGCGCTCGCAGCGCAGGCCGTTGGCATCATGCACAGCCATCACATCGCGCCACGCGATAAAGCCCAGCAAGCCATGGTACCGCGATAGGTCGCTCCTGTAGTGGCGGTTGCGCGAGCCGACGTATATGATGATGGACGATCGCATCAATGGATCGGCGTGATACGACTTGGAGGTTCGCACCATAGGCCGCCAAATGTAGCAGGCAGGCCGGGGCGATCAGCGGGATGAGCGTTGGTCGTCCACTCCGGGATCCCTACTCAGGACCACCAGCTGCCACAAGCCTTGCAGGTAGCCCAGACCGTAGGAGAAATGAAGTACGAGGAAGGCAAACAGTACGCCGGGCGCATCATGTGGCACGACGGCCGCCCGGATGGCCGACACCATGGCCGCGAACAGATAGAAGGACACGCCGGTGGCATAGGCGAACGCCAACACCGGATGCAGCAGTGCCACCGTCCAACCCAGCAGCAGGCCCGCCACCCACAGCGCAGGCACCAACTGCCGCACCGTGGTGATACCGCCGTGCAGCTTGTTCACGTACACCTTCCAGAAGCCGTACTGCCAGTACTGCCGGAACAACCTGCTGTAGCTGGCCCGCACGTAGTAGCGGCTGCGGATGCGCGGCGAAAGGCGGATCTTCCAGCCTGCCTGCGTCACCCGGTAGTTGAACTCGTCGTCCTGATTGCGCACCAGGCGTTCATCGAAGTAGCCCACCTCCTCGAACACCTCCCGGCGGTATGCCCCGAAGGCCACGGTATCCACCTCCCCTTCCTTCCGGCCCGTGCGAAAATGTGCGCCACCCACGCCGAACGGATGCCCCATGGCCGCTCCGATGCGGCGGCTGGTGGCATCGGTGTACACGTTCTCGATGATGCCGCCCACGCAGCCCGCCTCCGGATGGGCAGCGAGCAGCCGCACGTTCTCCTGTAGGAAGGCGGGATCCACTTCGGCATGGGCGCCAAGGATGATGCCCACGTCGTAACCACCGGGGCGCAATCCGATGTTCATGGCGTGGGGCGTGGTGCGCGCGGGGTTGTCCACCCGCCGGATCCATGGATGCTCCGCCGCGATGCGGTCGATCATCGCCACCGTGCCATCGTCACTGAGGCCATCGCACACCCATGCCTCCACGTGCATGCCCGCGCGGTCGGCGGCCACCAGCGACAGCAGGCAGCGCTCGATGTAGCCAGCCTCGTTGCGGCAGGGGATCACCACGCGGACACGGACGGTATCGCTCATGTGCCTGCGGCTTGTTGAAGAACGGCGATCATGCGGTCCACGCAATGCGACCATTCGTACTGCTCCCGCACCCACCGGCGGCCGGCCGCACCCATGCGTTCGCGCAAAACGCCATCCAGGATCAATTGATGCAGGCGTTGTGCAGCGACCGCCGGATCGCCCTGTGGAACCACGAAGCCGGTATCGCCATCGCGCACCACCTCGGGAAGCCCACCCGCATCGCTCACCACCACGGGCAGCGCACAGGCCGAGGCCTCGATCACCGCCACGCCGAAGCTCTCCGCCCGGCTCAGGGCAACATAGATGTCCAGCTTGCGCAGTGCATCGGGCACCTGCCCATGGGGCACCGCACCGATGAAGTCCACCTGCTCCGCGATGCCCAGACCTGTGGCGATCCGCTCCAGTTCCGCACGTTGCGGGCCATCGCCCACGATGCGCAACCGGGCCTCCGGCAGGCCATCCATCCGCAGCAACAAGGCAAAGGCCTGCAACAGCCGGTCCACCCCGTACGTGTGGGCGAGGGCCTTCACCGTACCGATCGCGACCGGGTCATTTCCCCGCCGGTCGGCGGGGCGGAACACATCAAGGTCCACTCCGAATGGCACCACATCCACAGGAGCTGCGCCCGGCAACAAGGCTTTTACACGCTGTGCCATGGCATGACCGGTGGAAACGATACGGTGCGCGGCGCGCAGGTTGCGCAGAAGCCACCAGCGGTGCAGGGCGCTGCGATCCGGGAACTCGTACACATCGCTCCCCCACACGTTCAGTACGACCGGCACTTCCTTCAAGCCGCGCACCAGCGATCCGTAGCCCGAAGCATAATGCGCATTCACCACATCGGGGCGGATGGACCGCACCAGCCGTGCGGCCCGGCGCCGGTTCAGCAGGTAGCCAAGCCCGCCACGATGTGGGAACCGATGCAGGGCCACCGAAGGAGAAAGGGCCGGGAGCGGCGCATGCTGCGAGATCAGGTGTACCTGTAGTCCACGCTGCACGAAGGCATTGGCCCAGCGCACGGTATGTACGGAGCTGGCTGCGGCGATCAGCAGGACACGCATGGATCGGCGAAGATCGGCCATGCGGTCGCACCGGCCCCATGTTATCTTCAAGGACCGCTCCACCCTCCCTCCTGCCGTTCGTCCGAAGCACGCCTCCCGATAAGGCTCCACCACCTACTTTCGGCCACGTAGAACCTCCCGAACAATGGAATTCTTCCAATGGCATTGGTGGGCCGGTCTCGCGATCGTCCTCTTCATCCTCGAGATCTTCGTGCCCGGCTTCTTCCTGCTCTGCCTTGGCATCGGTTGCATCGGGGCAAGTGCCACCGCTGCGCTGGGTGGCGGCATCGCGCTCCAACTGGCGGCCTTCAGCGTGTTCTCCCTCGTCTCCATCTTCACCATACGCCCGCTGCTGATGAAGCGCATGTGGAACGCGCCCGACGTGAAGATGAACATGGATGCCCTCGCAGGCCAGCGCGGACGCGTGACGCAGGACTTCGACCCCGGCCTGCGCCTGGGCCGTGTGAGCGCCGCCGGTGATGACTGGCGCGCCGAATGCGTGAGCGACAAGGCCCTGCGCGTGGGCGATCTCGTGGAGGTCGTGCGTGTGGAAAGCAACACCCTCATCGTGAAACCCGTGGAGGTCTAACCCCTTCGCCCGATCCAGCAACCCTGAACCATCAACCAACCCCAGAACGGTCATGTCAGCAGTAGCCTATATCTTCCTACTCGTCGCC
>JAHBUM010000178.1 GCA_019638075.1 Flavobacteriales bacterium
TCGCGTCTGCACGTGGAAGCGGTGAGCACTGCCGAAGGCGTGGCGTTGATCAGGGAGGCCAAGGCGCGCAAACTGCGCGTTACGGCCAGCGTTTGTGCCCACCACCTGCTGTTGGACGACGGCGTGCTGCGCGGCTTCGACAGCCATTACAAGGTGATGCCGCCCTTCCGCAGCCCGGAGCACATCGAAGCCCTGCGCGAAGGCGTGAAGGACGGCACCATCGACGCCATCGTGAGCGACCACCGCCCCGAGGACCGCGAGCACAAGGTGCTGGAGTACGGCCCCGCCGCCTTCGGCATCATCGGCTTGGAGACCGCCTTCGCCGTGGCCAACACCGCCGTGAAAGGCCGCATGAGCCTGCGCCGCCTCATCGAACGCTTCACCCACGGCCCGCGCGCCGTGCTGGGCCTACCCAAAGTGCACATCGCCGAAGGTGCGAAGGCCGACATCACCCTCTTCGACCCCGAAGTGGACTGGACCTGCTCCGAGGATGATCTGGTGAGCAAAAGCCACAACACGCCGTTCCTTGGGCAGCGGCTTACGGGAAGGGCGCTGGGCATCGTGAGCGGGAGTGCGGTGCAGATGGTGCCGACGATGATCGCGGCCAAGGCGTGACCATCCCGATCTCGGCAGGCAGCAAATAGAATGGTCGGACCAAGCGGCGAGCCGCCCGATCCGACCATCTCTTCAGTTGGTGTTCCGCCTACCGGAGGCTCAATGCACCACGAAGCGCACGGCCCTCACCGCTTCATTGTTGTGCAGTACCGCATGGTATGTGCCGGGCACGATCCGGCCTGCAAGCTGTAGCCGGTGTTCGGTGCCAGGGGCAGCGTTGAGGCGTTCGGCGTGTACCTGACGCCCGGCGAGATCGAGGATCCGGAGGTCCAGCACGGAACCCGTTCCATGGTTCACCAACGTCATGTCCCCGTTGCTGGGATTGGGGTACAGTTTGAAGGCGTTGGCATGGATGTCGGCGATGCCAACCCCCGCAGGCAACACATTGATGGAGTAATCCTCGGCTTGGCCATAACTGCTGGACCAATCACAACCATTGTCGTTGGCGTTGTAGCTGAAGGTCTTCACGAAGCGGACGCGTGACAGGCCCAAGGCCGCATCGGCCGGAACCGTGAACGAACCGGTGAGCGTGTCCGAACAGCCATCACCGGTGATCTGCCCTATCTCCACGTGTGTTTCAAAGAGCTCGTCGCGATCCCAATCGAAGTTGGCGGCCACGTAGTTCGGAGGCGTCCCGGCCGTGATGCCGGTGAAGCGGATCACGTAGGTGGAGCCCTGCTCCAGGTCGGCCACGATGGAGGTGAAGTCCTCATAAGCCGGAGCCCCATCCGTGGGGGACTCGTGGTCCACATTGGCGAAGGCCAGCCAGCAGATGGGTTCCACGCCCAACCCGAAACCGTCGGGAGGGCAATACTGGGCATGTGCCATGAAAGGTACTGCCACCACGGCAGCAGCAAGACCGGTACGGAGAGAACGGGAGTTTGTAGTGTGACGCATGTTCGGTGCTTTTGTGCGTAAGATAACCCGAGCTCGGAGGCAAGTGGAGCGGCTGTTCCCGGTCAGATCTCCACAGGCTTTCGTGCGGTTCGCGGGTACTTGTGCCCCTTCGCCGTGTTCCTGTGCGGCAGGAGCAGGACAAATGGAGCAATGCGAGGAATAGCAATGGAGGAATGAATACATGGAGCAAAGGCGCCTCTGAAGGACGCCCGCGCCATTGCTTGATAAGCCCGCCCGTGCCACCCTTTTCTCCATTCCTCCATTGTCCCATTGCTCCATTTGTCCCGCCCCCATCCTTCACCCCGTTCGCGAACCGACCATCCTGATCGCGGCGGGATCCTCTTCGCGCATGCGATGGCGCATCGACTACCTTTAGCGCATGCACGCCTACTCCACCCTCTCCGAAGCCGTGAACGATCTGCAACACCGTGGCTACACCGACGACCTCACCGCCGCCGACCACTGCCTGATATGCAACACGCGTGGCGTAAGCCTCGACCCCGCCGAGTTCGAGATCGACGAGTTCCACCGTTTCGAGGGCATGAGCGATCCCGAGGACCAGAGCATCGTGTACGCGATCAGTTCGAAGAACCACGACATCAAAGGCATTCTGGTGAACGCGTATGGGCCCGATGCGTCGAGCTTTACGCAGGAGATGGTGCGGAAACTGGCGACTCATTAGGTTTGGAACGCGGAACCCAAGCGACAATGAACCTCCCCAAAGTCCCGGCCATCCTCGCGCTGGCCGCATCGTTCACGAACTGCTCCGGACCGGGGCTTGAGGAGAAGGGCTTTCGAGTGGACCCTTTGAGCGAGCAGTACGGTGCAGAGCAGCCCAACGGACTGAGCCGGGATTCGCTGAGGTTCGACACACGGCCGAGCAATGTGCTCTTGACCGGCATATCGCACATCAGGCTCACGACCGTTTACAAGGTGAACCATCGCAGGGATGATAGTTCCACGTTCATAGGATCGAACAACTTCCATTACCGCTACGACGAGGACGAAGGTGGCTGCGGGAACAACTGGCATGGACATCTGATGCCCGGAATGGAAGCCGTGTATGGCTACAACTTCGTGAACATATCGCACTACGATGTGAACACCGGCCAGCAGAAGCTCCTCTACGAACGGCCTGTGCTGATCAAGACCTTGTACTATCCGAGTTTCGCGAGTGACACATTGAACAGTCTTCCGGTGTCACGAAGCCATTTCATCGTCACCCTCTTCGATGAGGACACGAACAAGGATGGGTACGTCAACCCAAGGGATCTGCGAAGGATCCACCTGTTCGATGTGAACGGCCAGCGACTGAAAGCGCCGATCCCGGAGAATTACTCGGTCTTCAGCTCGGAGTACGACCCCGCCAACGACCGCATGTATGTCTTCGCCAAGCTTGATGCCAACAACAATGGAAGACCGGACGATGGAGAACCCGTCCATATCCATTGGATCGACCTGAAAGACCCGACGAGGTCGGGCAGGCTCTATTGAACGCGGGAGGCGCCAAGATCCACAGCCACGCTTCACCGGGTTCCAATGATGTCAAGAGTATGTATCGAGGCAGCCATCCCGCCCACGCATGGGTCGTTGGGACGGCTTCACGCAGGAAATGGTGCGGAAGCTGGCGGCACATTGATCGGTCCCACCAGCCATTCATGACGTGATGCGTATTCACTCCGTTACCATTCTCTGTATCCTCATCGGGACAGAACTTTTCTCACAGTCCCCGATCATCAGGCACCCTACCCTCAACGAGGCTCAGGAGCATTTCTACCGAACGTGGAAGCTGGAAAGCACGATCGATCAAGTACGATTCGAAAGGCGGCCATCCGGCTGGAGCGTGAGCCTGATGCGCTCATCCAACACGATAGGTGAGCGACAGATCTGGGAAAGTCGGAGACAGAAATGGACCAAGCCCTCCAAACGGGAAGCATTGGGCAGGAATGACATTCCATACCAGCGTAGAAAAGCTCCTCCGCTGATGTGGCCCGCTGGTATCGACGAAGCGTGCGTTTACTATGGATATGATGGATGGTCGCTGGATGTGATCGATGCGCTGCACGACAAAGACGACCTCCCGGCATCATTGAAGTATGGGCTTGCACGGGCCTACGGCGATGCGGCGTCCAATAGGCTATGGGCCAACTATGGATTGGAGGCTCGCGGATATCAATGGGACCTACCCACAGGACCGAACTGTCTCGACACAAACCAACTTCAAGAGTTCCGCACCCTCACCCAGCATGCACTTGACCTGTACGATCAAGTGAGCCGGTCGGATCCGGGCTACAGTACCGTTGTTGGCGAGATCGGCCTGAAGCGGGACAACGAATATGTGGACCGGTACTTGAAGCTCGCGATCTTCCAGAACGAAACCGAGGGTCTTCGTGATCTGCCATCTGACCTGTATTCACCATTCTACCGGTCGATGGCGAGAGCATACCTTTCCAGTTGCGAGGAAGATGCGATCCTCTTTACGAACGGGGACACCGACACATTCCCCCTGCTCTATGTACAGGCGGTTGAAGCATTCCGGCCGGACATACTGGTGGTGAACCTGAGCTTGCTCAACACGGCCCGCTACATTTCATTCCTGAGAAGGGAGTCCACTTCCGGCGCAAGGCCCTTACCGTTGACCACACCTGACAGCATTTGGTATTCCCCGAAGTGTGACGTTGGTATAACGAACAAGGACGCTACCGTTCCTTTCGATATTGCTGAGCTATCCCGTCTTCTTGAGGCTGGCCGGACGACCACAGGCTATGCCGAGCAATACTTGGACATCCCCTCGGACAAGTTCCGTATCGACGGTCCTGCCGGATCTACAGCGGTTGAATGGGATAACACACAGGGATACCTTCTGCGGAACGCACTTGCTTGTTTCGATATGCTTGCCACCAACAAGTGGTCAAGGCCGGTTTACTGGGCAGTAACTACCGACCCGAAGGCTTTCTTCGGTCTACAGGAACATTTCGAATTGAAAGGCTTTGCCTATCGCCTTACGCCTACAAGGAGTGAACCCGTGGATACCTATGGACCCGGTCGCATCGATCCGGAGCGGAGTATGCGAACCTTCACGACCGCTTTCTCCGAAGAGATCCCGGACAGCTTACCGGAAGCAGCAAAGAAGATCTCGACCGGCCTTGTGCTACAGTTAGGACGGGTCGCAGGCCAATTCTTGGCACAGGGTGATACGACCACAGCCTTGTCGTTGCTGGACGAATGGACCCCGAAATTCAACTACCGCAACGTTTCGTCCTATCGCATCATGTTGGTCATCATCGAAGCTTACTACAGGGCCGGACACAATGAGAAGGCTGGTGACCTTGGTCGATCCCTTGCGATCCGAACGCTGGAAAGCGCCCATTCCCCGGACGGAGAGAGCAAGGAGATTAGACATGCCGTATTGGAGCGTCTAAAGACCTGGGCTATCGACCACCAACAATGGGATCGGGCGGGCGAGATCGAACGGTTCATGGAACGTCTGTAGCAAATGGGATGTCGTTGAGGCCAGCCACGGATCCATTCGCTTCTTCCCGATAATTCCACGTATCTTTGCCCCGTTCGCCTTCTTGGTGAACAAGCCCCAAGCGCCCAGCTTTCGCTCTCAGCAACTGTTCAGGCGCAATCCCCAGCGGGATCCATTGCACGCCGGACACGATCACCGGGGCTTCCACAACAACACTTGAAAAGGTGTGTTCAGGGACAATGGCCTGAGCGTACCGCACACATCCCGCGCAGGGATCATACTGCGCACACTTTAATGGAACGTACCACGTTCAACGACCTTGGGCTTATCGAGCCCATCCTGAAAGCCCTTCAAGAAGAAGGCTACACCCACCCCACCCCGATCCAGGAGCAGGCCATTCCGCACCTGATCCAAGGGCGCGACCTGCTCGGCTGCGCGCAGACCGGCACGGGCAAGACAGCGGCATTCGCCATCCCCATCCTGCAGACGCAGCATGCCAAGGGGCCGCAGGGCGCCAAGCGGAAGATCAAGACCCTGATCCTGACGCCTACGCGCGAGCTGGCGATCCAGATCGGCGAGAGCTTCGCCGCCTACGGCCGCAACCTGCAACAGAAGCACACCGTGATCTTCGGTGGTGTGGGCCAGAAGCCGCAGACCGATGCGCTGCAACGCGGTGTGGACACGGTGGTGGCCACGCCCGGCCGCCTGCTGGACCTGATGCAGCAAGGCTTCGTTCACCTGAACGATCTGGAGATCTTCGTGCTCGATGAAGCCGACCGCATGCTCGATATGGGCTTCATCCACGATGTGAAGAAGGTGATCGCCAAGTTGCCGCAGAAGCGCCAGACGCTCTTCTTCAGCGCCACCATGCCGCCCGAGATCGCCAAGCTGGCGAACAGCATCCTCACCGATCCCGTGAAGGTGGAAGTGGCGCCCGTGAGCAGCACCGCCGACACCATCGACCAAAGCATCTTCTTCGTGGACCGCACGGACAAGAACAAGCTGCTGCTGCATCTGCTGGAAGGCGATGCCATCCGCGAAGCGCTGATCTTCACCCGCACCAAGCACGGCGCGAACAAGGTGGCGAAGGTGCTTACGCAGGCGGGCCACGCTTCCGAGGCCATCCACGGCAACAAGAGCCAGAGCGCCCGTCAGAACGCGCTGAAAGGCTTCAAGGAAGGCAAGCTCCGCGCGCTGGTCGCCACCGACATCGCGGCACGTGGCATCGACATCGACGGCCTCACGCACGTGATCAACTTCGATCTGCCGAACGTGCCCGAAACCTACGTACACCGCATCGGCCGTACGGGTCGTGCCGGTGCTTCGGGCAAGGCCCTCTCCTTCTGCGATCACGAGGAGAAGGAATATCTCCGCGACATCACGCGGTTGATCAAGCGCGACATCCCGGTGGTGGCCGAGCATCCGTTCGTGATGGTGGGCGGGCCGAAGAAGGCCGAACCTGAAGTGCGCGAGCCACGCCAGCCGCGTGGGCCGGGACGCGGTGGCCGTCAGGGTCAACGCCCGGCTCGTCCCGAAGGCCAACGCAGCGAGGGTGGCCGCAACAGCCAGCGCCAAGGTGGCCAGCGCAACGAACCACGCCGTGATGACCGCGCACCACGCGAGCAACGCCTGCCTGCCGGACAGGCAGGTCCGCAGCATTCACGCACTGAACGTCCTGTTACACCTGATCAGCAACGCGGCGAGCAGCCCGCACGTCGCGAAGGTCGCCAGCGCAACGGCCGCCGTCCACAAGGGCAGCGCGATGGTCGTTCGCAGGAACAGCGGCAGCCGCGCGAAGGC
>JAHBUM010000179.1 GCA_019638075.1 Flavobacteriales bacterium
CATCCACCACTTGCGAAAGGGACTGGCCGTTGAAGTGGGCGATGTCGGCGTTCGTGGCACCGAACATGGTGCGCCGCAGAAGGTGTTTCAGCTCCTCCCGGCCGAAGGTGCCGCTGTATGGGGTTACAGGCATGCGTGAAGCGGGTTTGTGTGATCGCTGTATGCAAAGAATGATGCGCGCGGGCTGGCTGTCACGGGAAATTTGCCCGATGGGCTTCCATGAAGGCCGAACAGCACCTTCCGGCCGATGAATGGTATTTGCGCAACTCGTTGATCGTCAGTGGATATGAACATCATTCGGTTCATTTCCGTGCCATTGCTCAGAACCGCCCTGTGACGGACGGCCCGTTGTACGCGCCGCTTTGGAGTAGGTTCGCAGGCATCATTCCCGCACCATGAAACTCATCTCGTTCAACGTGAACGGTATCCGCGCCAGCGTGAAGAAGGGCCTGCACGAAAGCCTGCGGGCCATGGCCCCGGACATCGTGTGCTTTCAGGAGACCAAGGCCACACCCGAACAGGTGGCCGAAGCCCTCGCCGGTGTGGACGGCTACCACGTGCACGCATACGGCGCCCTGAAGCCCGGCTACAGCGGCACCGCCATCGCCAGCAGGGAGAAGCCCTCCAATGTGCATTTCGGCATCGGTATGCCCGGTCACGATGATGAGGGCCGCGTGGTCACCTGCACGTTCAAGGATGTGGTGGTGGTGTGCGTGTATACGCCCAACAGCGGCGAAGGCATGAAGCGCCTCGGCTATCGCGGCGAGTGGGATGCCGCCTTCCGTGCCTACGTGAACACCTTGGCGAAGGGCAAACTCCCGGTCATCGTAACCGGCGACCTCAACGTGGCGCACCAGCCCATCGACATCGCGCGCCCCAAGGACAACTACAACAAGACCAGCGGCTACACGCAACAGGAGATCGACGGCATGACCGCGCTGCTCGGCACCGGCTGGGTGGACACCTTCCGCCACCTGCACCCCGAAGTGGTGAAGTACAGCTGGTGGAGCCAGCGCTTCGGCGCGCGCGCCCGCAACGTGGGCTGGCGCATCGATTATGTATTGGTGACGAAAGGCTTCGAGAAGAAGGTGAAGGATGCCTTCATTCTGAACGAGGTGATGGGCAGCGATCATTGCCCGGTGGGGATCGAGTGGTGAATACAAGTGGTCAGTTGCCAGCGGTCAGTTGTCAGTGAATGCGGAGCCTGCTTATCCAATGATCACGATCCGATGAAGAACCTCCTCAAGCTTGAAGAACTGGCGCAATTCCTTGCGTGCTTGATGGCACTCATCGTCAAGGATGCAAGCTGGTGGGTCTATCTGCTCCTTCTCCTTGGCCCGGATGTCGGCATGCTGGGCTACTTGATCAGCGCCAAAGTCGGGGCGATCACCTACAATATCCTGCATCATAAAGGAATGGCTCTGCTTGTAGGTGCATTGGGAGTTGTCACGGGGATCATCAGCGTGCATGCCCCGGAAATGCGAGGCCCGGATCATGTGCTCTACGCATTGGCTGTCATCCTCTACGGCCACGCCTCCCTCGACCGCATCTTCGGCTACGGCCTCAAGTTCGGCGACAGCTTCCAGCACACGCATCTGGGGTGGATCGGGAAGCACAGGTCGTAGTTGCCCGTTGTCCGACTTGCTGGCGAGAGAGCAACTGACAACTGATCACGGACAACCGACAACTGCCCCCCACGATCACACGAGTGGCTGCCGGAGCGTATGGACCGCTTCGGGCCGGGTGTTGCTGCCCCGCACCTTTGCATCCGCGCCTTCATATGGAACGCATCCGCATGATCCTTCTCTGGCTGTTGGGCCTCATCGCCCTGCTGGTCGTGGCTTTGGCCGCCTACTTCGCCTTTTCACCCCGCATCGGCGGCGACCCGGCCGGTGAGCGGCTGGCGCGGATACAGGCATCGCCCCACTACAAGGATGGGAAATTCCAGAACGTGGTGGAGACCGACATGGACATGCCCCTGACGGTGATGGCGAAGGTGATGTACGAGATAGTGCGCGGCGGCGACGCCCGCGAACCCAAGGATACACTACCAACGGTGGACATGGACATCGCCGCGTGGAAAGCCGTGCCGGACACCTCCTTCGCCGTGGCCTGGTTCGGGCATTCGTCCTTGCTGATCAAGATGGGCGGCACCACCTTCCTGATCGACCCTGTGTTCGGCGAGCGTGTTTCGACCTTCTCCTTCGTCGGGCCCAAGCGCTTCAACTACCGCCAGCATATCCGCGTGGACCTGTTGCCCGCCGTGGATGTGGTGCTGCTCTCGCACGACCACTACGATCACTTGGATCACGAGACGATGCTACAGTTGAAGGACAAACGTTTCGTGACACCGCTGGGCGTGGGTGCCCACTTGGAGAAGTGGGGAGTGCCCGCCAGCGCCATCACCGAGCGGGATTGGTGGGAAAGCGTGGAAGTGGGCGGGGTGAAGCTCACGCTGGCACCGGCGCGCCACTTCTCGGGCCGTGGCATGCTGAACCGGTTCAGCACGCTCTGGGGCTCGTGGGTGATGGAGAGCGGCGGCAGGAGGATCTATTTCGGCGCAGACTCCGGTTACTCGCCCACCTTCAAGGAAGTGGGCGAGCGTTTCGGTCCGTTCGATCTGGCGCTGCTCGAATGCGGTGCCTACAACGAGCGTTGGGCGAACATCCACATGATGCCCGAAGAGACCGCACAAGCGGCGCTGGATGTGAAGGCACGCGTGCTGATGCCCATCCACTGGGGCAAGTTCAGCTTGGCGTTGCATCCGTGGAAGGAACCGGTGGAGCGGCTTGTGAAGAAGGTCGATGAGCTGGGTGTGCCGTTGCTCACACCGCGCATCGGTGCCATCGTGGTGGATGCGGACCTGTCGAAGAGCGAGCGTTGGTGGGAACCTTTCCGTTGATCACGAGGCCACCTCACACCTCAGCCTTCACACTTCGCACCTTGGTATGGAAGTGTGAGGGTTGAAGTAGGAAGTGTGAGGGTTGAAGTGCCTCCTTCACACCTCACCTTCACACTTCACACCTCCACTACTTCACCTCCACCTTCTTCTCGTTGTCGCTCATCTCCTTGTCGAAGAAGAGGTGGCTGCGGTCGATCACGGCCTTCAAAGGTTTGCCGTCCACCACGAAGGTGAGTTCGTTCCAGCCGCTCTTCAGGCGCACGCGCTTTTCAAGCAGCGGCACGTCGTTCAGCGACTTGTCGGCTTTCGCCCCGAAGGCGGGGTATCGCAGGATGCTTACGTCTATCCAGTCGTTCATCGTGGCGGGTGTCTCGCGGCCGAGCGAATCGGAGTGGTTCTTCTCGCCCCAGAGCTTGAGGCTCACCTCGTAGGTGCTATCGGGCAGCATGCGCGCGGTGGCCTCCTCCACCTTGTTGTTGTAGAGGGTGATGTGTTTCAGGTTGTCGTCCAGCAGGTACACCAGGCTGTCGGGCGTCACCTTGCGCACGGCGCGGTAGAAGTCCAGCGCGGTGGGCCATGGCGGTTCCGCGTAGCCGAAGCTGTCCACCAGCGCGCGGAAGGCCTTGTTCAGCGTGTCCTCGCCGAGGTATTCGCGCAGGCCGTAAAGCATCACGCTGCCCTTGTTGTAGTGGATGTAGCCTTGGTTCTCCACCTCCATCAACGGGGTTTCGCCGATGGCCTCGGCGCCGCGCGCGTTCTGGTACTTGTCGCCCTCGTACTTCATGAACTTCCGCATGTGCGCGCGGCCATACTCCTGCTCCATCACCATCAGGGCGCTGTACTGCGACATGCTTTCGCTCAACAACGTGCTGCCCTGCATGTCGGCGCCCATCACCTGGTGCGCCCACCATTGGTGCCCCATCTCGTGCGCCACCACGTAGAACACCATGTCGATGTCCTCCTTCGCGGTAAGGTCTGTGATGAAGCCGATGGCCTCGCTGTACGGCATGGTACCGGGGAAGGCCTGCGCGAAGCTGGCGTAGCGCGGGAACTCGATGATGCGTGCCTGCTTGTGCTTGTACGGGCCGAAGTTGGCACTGTAGTACTCCAGCGACTTGCGCATGGAGTTCATCATGCGCGGCACGTTCACGCCGTGCTCTTTCTGGTAGTACACTTCAAGATCCACCGTTGCACCGTCGGGCGCCTTCCACTCTTCACGGGCCACTTCGTAGCGCGCGCTCATGAAGCTGTAGAAGTTCATGGCCGCGTGGTCCAGTTCATACCGGAAATACCTGCGCCCGTTCTCGGTCCACTCCTTCTTGAGTGAGCCGGGCGCGATGGCGATCTGGTCCGGCGCGGTGCTGATGGTGGTGCGCACGTGTACCCAGTCGCTGTTGCTCATCAGGTAGTTGTGCATGCGCTGGCCAGGGTCGTCGCTCAGGCGCGGCATGCGGCGGTTCGGCGGCAGCTCGTGCTTGCGGCGGTCGGCGCGGTCGCTGATCTCGAAGCCGGCGTTGTAGCCGATGCCCGGCAGCAGTTCCCGGTGGTTGAAGAAGCTGCCGTTGTCCACGATACCGGTCATGGTCACACTGTTCTCGATGCCCTTCTGCTGCCAGCCGCCGCTGATGGGGAAGGCGATCTCCGCGCCGGGCGCCAGCGGCGTGGCAAGGCGGTACATGCGCTGGTCGAGGTCCTTGTCGTCCAGCACGATCGTGGCGCCGGGGATGTCCATCACCACATCCATGTCGCTGGGCAGGTTGAAGTAGAGCGTGTCGATCGGCCGGTCGCTCTTGTTCTTCATCACCACATCGGCGGTGTAGCGGATGGCGCGCTCTTCGGGCACAAGGTCTATGGTGAAGGTGATGTCCGTATAGTGCGGCTGCGGCATGCCCTCGAATCGCTTGAACTCCTTCTCGTAGCGCACTTGCAGATCCTCCATCTCGTCGCTGCTCGTGTAGTGGTTCAGCACCTTCGTGTTGTAGAAGCCGATGCCGGCCAGCACGGCGAACACGCCCACCAAGCCGAAGGCCAGCGGGCGCGAAGCGGCGAAGCGTTGTTTGGCCAGCCTGCCGCGCCAGCGCATGGTGGTGTCGTTGCCGCGCACGAAGAAGAGGTACGCTACATACAGCAGGATGGCCGCGAACACCATCCAATAGGCGCGGAAGAACAGCCAATGCTTCAGGTAGGGGCCGAAGCCGTTCATGTCCGAGTACACCAGGCCGGTGGAGCCGAACAGATGCACGAGGTTCGACTCCACATCCAGCACCGACCAGATGAACATGTTCAGCACCACGACGAGGATGAACACGAAGAAGCCGAGGTACTTGTTGTTCACGAGCACATGCACCAGCAGGGCCAGCACGGCCCACAGGGTGAACTGCAGCACGCCGGGGATGATGTAGTAGGTGAGGTACACCATGGGCTGCAGGCGGGTGTAGCCGTTCAGCAGTTGGGTCACCATCCCGGCCAGCGCAGCGAACAGATGCACCACCACCACCACGCCGATGAGGGCGCACAGCTTGGCGAGCAGGTTGGTGGTCCCGGTCATGGGCAGCGCGTTGATCACGCCGTCGATGCGGGCGTCGCGTTCCTTCCACACCAACTGCCCGGCGTAGAAGGTCACGATGATCATCAGGTATATGAAGAGGCTGCCACCGATCATGTCCGTCACGTTGTAGGTGACCGGGTAGGTGGTGTTGCCGTACATGCTGGTGACGAAGGCCAGCGAAACGAACAGTTGCAGCAGGCCGAGCCCCATGATGATGATGAACGGCGTGCTCTTCAGGATGCCCTTGAGATCCGTACGGAACAGATCCCAGAAACGCTGGCGATCCGCCTTGCGGTCGTGGTGCAATGTCACCGCAGGGATCGGTGTGGTGTTGAAGCCTGCGGCTGCCGGTTCTGCGGGAGCGGCCTTCGCCCCGCTGCTGCGGTCGGTGAAGGAGAAGCGCCAGTAGGCCGCGAAGAAGATCAGGAACGACACGCCGATCCACAGCAGGCGGTTCCATAGCAGCACACCGTTCATGGGCAGCAGCAGGCTGTTCTTGTCCTCCACGGTCCAGTATTTGGTCACGAGTGCGGTGGCTGAGCTGCCCCAAGGATCCACCATGGCGCCGAGGAACTCGTTCTCGATGTCGCTCATGAAACTGCCCGCGATGGAATAGCCCACGAACAGGGCGATGGCCGTGATGAACGAGGCCATGGTGGAGCGCAGGTGGATGCCCACGGCGAAGATGATGGCCCCGGCGAAGAGGATGTTGGGCAGGCCGATCACGAGAAAGCCCTGTAGGTGTGGCAGCCACAGCGTGGGTCCCACGCGCAACTCATCCACCCAAGGCATGGCACTACCCAGCACGATGCCCAGCGTGGTGCCCAGCAGCGGCAGGGTGGCGATGAACACGCTGCCGAGGAATTTGCCGATGAGGTAACCCGCCTTGCTTACGGGTGTGGAGAACACGATCTGCGCGGTGTTGCTGGTGAAGTCGCGGATCGCGGTGCCGTTCACGAAGGCGGTCACCATCAGGATGGCGAGGAACGACATGGCACCGTACCACTGGTAGGCCACATAGGGCGCGTTCTTGTACACGTTGCCCACGCCGCCGCCGATGCTCACGCTTTCGCTCGCGGTGGCGCCGAAGGTGAGCAGGGCAAGGATGAACAGGAAGATGTACACCATCGGCTGCCGCAGCCAATAGCGCACCTCGAAAAGGAAGAAGCGCGCGATCATGCGTTGGCTTGTGTGCGGTTGCTGTTGTTGATCGCGCTGAAGAACACGTCCTCCAGGTCGGGCTCCACGCTGGCGAAGCCGTCGCCGGGGCGCTCACGGTCAAGCAGGTGGATCACCGGCGTACCGGCCACCAGCTTGTTGCT
>JAHBUM010000018.1 GCA_019638075.1 Flavobacteriales bacterium
GGACCTGAGCAACAACACCGCCCTCAGACAATTACACTGCGACCAGAACGCGTTGACACATCTGGACCTGACCAACAACACGTCATTGGGGGACCTGATATGCTCCACCAACCAATTATCAACGTTGGACGCGGGCAACTCCGTGGATCTGATCTTTCTATTCTGCGAGAACAACCAACTGACGAGCTTGGACGTGAGCAATAACACGGCCTTGATGTCCTTGAACTGCGGGAACAACCTATTGACCAGCCTCGACGCAAGCAACAAGCCCGCATTGATGTATCTGGATTGCCGCGATAATGCACTTGCAAGTTTGATTATCGACAACAACCCTGTGCTGACACACGTGGCCTGCCACAACAATCAATTGACAAGCCTGACAATGAGCAACGACGATGCATTGACCAACCTGTCCTGCAACGACAATGAGCTGGCGAGCTTGGATGTAAGCAATGTCCCGACCCTGACCGATCTGAACTGCGCCAACAACCTGTTGACAAGCCTGACGGTGAACAACAACCCCGCGCTAAGAACATTGAACTGCAGCGGTAATCAGCTTGTGGAGCTGGACGTAAGTAACAACACGGCCCTTGTGATCCTGAACTGCATCGCAAATCAGCTGACGCATTTGAGCGCGAACAACAACCCGGCATTGACCGAGCTGTACTGCTACAGCAATCAGTTGACAAGTTTGGACGTAAGCAACGACACCGCCTTGAGCATCTTGAGCTGTACGCACAACCAACTTACAAGCTTGAACGTGGATGGCTGTTCATCCCTATCCACGCTATACGGCCAATACAACCAACTGGCAACCCTGAATGTGCGCAACAATACAGCTTTGACAGAACTGAGCGTGGAGAGTAATCTCCTCCAAAGCATGGACATAAGCCGCAATCTGGATCTGACAAGACTTTGGTGCTCCAGTAATCAGTTGATCGATCTGGATGTAAGCCACAATCCCGGCTTGACCTGGATAGAATGCATGCACAATCCCCTGACAAGGTTGGACGTGAGCAACAATGTGGCCTTGGCGACCTTGGTCTGTGCAGAAAATCAACTGACCCACCTGACCGCGAACAACAATCCAGCGCTGACCGTCTTGTCTTGCGGCAACAATCAACTAACGACCTTGGATGTGAGCAATGTCCCGAATCTGGTCAATCTGTACTGCTTTGACAACCAGCTCGTGTCATTGGAGCTGGCGAATGGGAACAATACCGCCATTCAAAGGATCAGGGCGAACAACAACCCCGACCTTGCTTGCATTCAGGTGGACGATGAGGCGTACAGCACCGCCAACTGGACAAGCTCCTTGTTCGTATTCGACGCAGGTGTGAGTTTCAGTGAGGATTGCGCCGTGGGGATGAGCGAGAACCACACGCAGCATGTCGTCAGCATCCATCCCAACCCCGCAAGCTCCATGCTCCACATCCGAAGCGATGGGCCCGTAAGGGCCGTGAGCATCCATAACGCATTGGGCGCATTGGTGCGGACCGAGACCCGCGCTTCATTCTCCGTGGAGCAGCTACCTGCGGGCGTTTACATGCTGCACATCAGCACGGCAAAGGGCACGAGGGTCGCGCGGGTAGTGAAGGAGTAGTCCCTCCCTCCCCTACAAACTCCAATACGTCACCCCCTTCACCTTCCCCCTGAACACGCCCTTCAGGTCCACCAGCACGCCTTTCGGTTTCAGCATGCCCTTGAACCACGCCTCGTCCTTGCTGGTGTACTCGCTGTGGTTCACCGCCACGATGATGGCGTCGTACGGGCCTTTCATCTCGGCAGCCAGCTCGTAGCCGTACTCGTGCTTCACCTCGGCGCTGTCGGCGTGGGGGTCGGTCACGTCCACGGTGCAGCTGAAGCTCTTCAGCTCGTTGATCACATCGGCCACCTTGCTGTTGCGGATGTCGGTGACGTTCTCCTTGAAGGTGGCGCCCATCACCAGCACGCGGGCATCGGCGGGGTTGGTGCCTGCGGCGATCATCTTCTTCACCGTCTGCTTGGCCACGTAGCCGCCCATGCTGTCGTTCACGAAACGGCCGCTGTCGATGATCTGTGCGTGGTAGCCCAGTTCCTTCGCCTTGTATACGAGGTAGTAGGGATCAACGCCGATGCAGTGACCGCCAACAAGGCCCGGCTGGAACTTGAGGAAGTTCCACTTGGTGCCCGCCGCCTCCAGCACATCGTAGGTGTTGATGCCCATGCGGTTGAATATGATCGAGAGCTCGTTGATCAGCGCGATGTTCACGTCGCGCTGCGTGTTCTCGATGATCTTGGCGGCCTCGGCCACCTTGATGCTCGCGGCGCGATGCACACCGGCCTTCACCACCAGCTCGTACACCTTGGCGATCAGCTCGGCGCTCTCGGCATCGCAGCCGCTGCTCACCTTGATGATGCTTTCCAGCGTGTGCTCCTTGTCGCCGGGGTTGATGCGCTCCGGTGAGTAGCCCACCTTGAAGTCCTCCACGAACTTCAGATCGCTCAGGCGCTCCAGCAGGGGCACGCAATCCTCCTCGGTGCAGCCGGGGTACACGGTGCTTTCGTATACCACGTAATCGTTCTTCTTCAGCACCTGACCCACGGTGCGCGTGGCGCCGAGCAGCGGCGTAAGATCGGGGATGTTCTGGTTGTCGATCGGCGTGGGCACGGCCACGATGAAGAACTCCACATCCTTCAGGTCGTTGATGTCGGCGGTGAAGTGGATGTCGCAGCCCTCGAAGGCGGAAGGCTCCAGCTCATCGCTCGGATCCTGCCCGTTGCGCATCATGTCCACGCGCTTCTGATTGATGTCGAAGCCCACGACCTTGATCTTGCGCGCGAAGGCCAGCGCGATGGGAAGTCCCACGTATCCGAGACCGATCACGGCCAGTTTCGCCTCTTTCTTCAGCAGGCGGTCGTACAGGTTGCTCATGGTATTCGTTGTGTGCTTGACGGGCTGCGCAAGCCCCTCATCATTTCCGTAGTCCGTAGATGCGTTCGATGATCTCCACCACCTTAAGGCCTTCCAGCGCGTTGGTGGTGAGGGTGGTGCGCCCGCGCAGGGTGTCCACCACGTTGTCGATGATGTAGCCGTGGTTGTTGGCGCTGCCCTTGTAGGTCCCGTAATCGTTGGCGGGGTTGGTGGGCGCCAGCTCCGGCATGGTGTAACCCTCGATGTGGCAGTACTCCACCTTGTCCATGTACTGCCCGCCGATCTTCACGCTGCCCTTGGAGCCGATGATGGTCATGCTGCTCTCCAAGTTCTTGTCCCACACGGCGGTGCTGTAATTGAGGCAACCCATGCCGCCGCCGTCCATGAAGCGGAAGGTGATCAGCCCGCTGTCCTCGAAGGTGGTGATGCCCGCGTGGTTGAAGTCGGCGAACTTGCCTTGGATGTCGGTGATGTCGCCGAAGAGCCAGTACAGGATGTCGATGAAATGGCTGAACTGCGTGAAGAGCGTGCCGCCGTCGAGGTCGCTGGTGCCCTTCCACGAACCGGGCTTGTAGTAGCGCGCATCGCGGTTCCAGTAGCAGTTCACCTGCACCATGAAGATGTCGCCGAGCAGCCGCCGGCCCACCACGTCCTTCAGCCACTGGCTGGGCGGGCTGTAGCGGTTCTGCATCACGGCGAACACGGTGCGGTGCATCTGCAGCGCCTTGTAGATCACGGCCTCGCAGCTGGCCTTGCTCAGCGCGAGCGGCTTTTCGCACACCACGTGCTTGCGGTGTTCCAGCGCCATGATGCTCTGTTCGGCATGCAGTCCGTTCGGTGTGCAAACGTTCACCACCTCGATGTCCGGCACCTCGCGCAGCATGGCGCCGAGGTCTTGGAAGAACGGCACATCGAAGGCCGTGGCGCCCGCCTCCTCGCGCGAGCGCACATCGCACAGCGCCGCAAGCCCGGCCTCGGGATGGCGCTGGATCATCTCCGCATGCCGCTTCCCGATGTGGCCGCAACCAACGACGGCGAATTTGATCTTGTCGCTCATGGGGTCGGGATCAGAAGATCAGAGGATCAGAAAATTAGAAAATGGGAATGCGCGCAACGATCTCCGGCACTGGTGCGGCAGCACAACAAGCAAACGCCCCCTTCCGCTTCGATCTTCTGATCGTCTCATTTTCTGATCTTCTGATCGTTCAGGCGATCCGTGCCACCCGTCCTTTATCCAACCGGTACCGCTGCCCGCTCTCGGGGCAGGCCGCATCGCCCATTTCATCGAACTTCAGCTTGTGGCCGAACTCGCTCATCCAGCCCGTCTGCCGCGCGGGATTGCCCACCACCAAGGCGTAGTCGGGCACTTCGCGCGTCACCACCGCGCCCGCGCCGATGAAGGCGAAGCGGCCGATGTCGTGCCCGCACACGATGGTGGCGTTCGCGCCGATGGATGCCCCCTTCTTCACCACCGTCCGAAGGTATTCGCCCCGGCGGTTCACCGCGCTGCGCGGGTTGATCACGTTGGTGAACACCATGCTGGGGCCGAGGAACACATCGTCCTCGCACACCACGCCGGTGTAGATGCTCACGTTGTTCTGCACCTTCACGTTGCGGCCCAGCACCACGTCGGGACTGATCACCACGTTCTGGCCGATGTTGCAGTGCTCGCCGATGGTGCAACCCGGCATGATGTGGCAGAAATGCCAGATGCGGGTGCCCTCGCCGATGGTGCAGCCGGGGTCGATGACGGCGGTGGGGTGGGCGGTGAATGCCATGTGCTCATGTGGGGCATGTGTCCATATGCTCATGGGGGCATGCCCGAAGGGCGGCGAAGGTACCGAAGGGCGGGCGTTCCACGACCATACTGAACATCAGCGGATTATCTTGGCATCATGATCCGCATTGGCAGAACCGAACGATCAGTGCTTGCTGCGGCCCTTGTGTTGGGGCTGGGAGTTCCGGTACTGGGCCAACAGCCCTTGGGCGAAGCCTATTGGCAGGGCATCCGGGCCAAGGCGGATTCGGTGCTGGTGGCGGAGTTCGGGAAGGAGTTCAGGGAGAAACACATCTTCGACCCGCAGGAACCATTGGACTATATCGTGGTCGATGACGATGGGATCGACTGGGATGATCGGGACACCATCACACGAATACCGCAATACTGCCTCTTCGAGTATTGCGTGAGCCTATCGAAGGCTGCGGCCATATCCACCCGTCCTCAGATCCTTTTCACGATCACCCCTCAAGGCGAGCGCGTGCCCGCCTCCGTGGAGCCAAAGGCGGAATGGATGGGCTTTACCGACTGCCACGGGGCATGCCAGATCCCTTACGATGGTGCGGGGTTCATCGCCGTCTCACGGAAGAATGGTGTACGCGTTCGCAGGAAGAATGGCTTTCGGGGACTCGAATGGATACCTCCCGACAGCTTGGAATGGGAAGCCGGGAAACGCACGGGGCGATACGAATTGACGCTCGGTCAGGATATGCACCAAAAGGGGAAAACCCCAACAAGCGGTGGTGGTGCGTTCTACTGGAACCTATACAAAGTCGCTGTGTTCGACCTCTTCACCGGTGATCTTCTTCGCGTGGAGGAAAACCACGAGGTCTACATGATCGCGTGTGGAGTAGGCAACCTCTGACGGAATACAGGCCCTCTTCCAAGTGGTGCCTGCGTAGGCTACGTCCTTCCGACCTTCTCCGATCAACGCACCGCAACCTGCCAAAGCAGCCGCTCCACCAGCCCTTCACCGGATGCGGGCATGTCCGAAAAGCCCGCGCTGGTCAAGGCCGATACGACCTTCGCCAACGTAGCCTCCTCCAAGGGAGCGCCCGTGTTCCAACGCACTCCGGCGAACCACTCCTGCGCATCTTCCAACTTCATGTCGTAACGCTGGGCGAAGATCTCCGGTGCGGTCTTCTTCGCCATGAGCCCGGCCGCCTGATCGCGGATCACCTTCAACAACCGGCCGATCTCCTTGGGGTGGGCCTGCAATACGGCTTCCGTGGCCACGATAACGAACGAGGGCCACGACGCACGGTATTCATCCACCCGGCGTAGCGCGCCACTATCCACATACGGCTTGGTGGTGAACTTCTCCCAGAGGAAGGCGATGGGCCCGGGCTTCGCCATGCGCTCCAAGGCACCCTCCAGATCGTTCACCACTTCGAGATCGCGCTCTCCCACCGGCCAGCCTTTGTCGTGGGCATAGCTCAGCGCTACAAGGTGGCTGCCACTGTTGGGCCTGCTGATGGCGTACGGCACACCCTTCAACCCATCGGCGCTCGCGATCCCGGATCCCGCGCCCACATGCACGCCCCATGTGAGCGGGCTGTCCACGTAGGAAGCGATGATGCGGCTGGGGTTGCCGTTGAGGATGTCGCGCACCGCGCCTTCGGTGACGAGCATGGCGATGTCCACTTCGCCCTCGCGCAGCAATTTGCACATGGCACCGGTGCCTTCGGGAACGGTGTGCCACTTCACCTCCACACCGGCCCGCACGAACGCCCGGCGTTCCAAGCCAAGCAGCCACGGCAGGTTGAAGTGTTCGGGCACACCGGCCACACGCAGCGGCACGAGCGCACCCGCTTGTTCTGCGGCTTCACGGATGTGTCGGTCGGGTGCTTTCACGGTGCGTAAAAATGAGCAAGGCTCTTGGAATAGACCTCGCGAAAGAAGTCTGTTTCAGATTCCAAGGCCCAAGCCCCAAAGCGTGACGGGGGCCAGCTTTGGAGCTTGAGCCTTGAAGCTTGGGACTTGATCCTTGGGCGCTACTTCTTCGCGTACTTCTCGAAGCTGAAGTGCTCCTTCTCGTTCAGTTCCTCAGGAGTGAGGCTCTTGAAATACTCGAAGGTGCGGCGCATGCCTTCGGCACGGTCCACTTTCGGCTCCCACTTCAGCAGCTTCTTCGCCAAGGTGATGTCCGGCTGGCGCTGCATGGGATCATCGCTGGGCAGCGGCTTGTGGATCAGTTTCTGCTTGGTGCCGGTGAGCTTCAGGATCTCCTGCGCGAACTGCTTGATGGTGATCTCCTTCGGGTTACCGATGTTCACCGGACCGGCGTAGTCGCTCAGCAGCAGCCGGTAGATGCCTTCGATCAGGTCGTCCACGTAGCAGAAGCTGCGCGTCTGGTCGCCCTTGCCGAAGATGGTGAGGTCTTCGCCCCGCAGGGCTTGGCCCATGAAAGCGGGCACCACGCGGCCGTCGTTGAGGCGCATGCGCGGGCCGTAGGTGTTGAAGATGCGGACCATGCGCGTTTCCAGCCCATGGTAGTGGTGGTAGGCCATGGTGATGGCCTCTTGGAAACGCTTGGCCTCGTCGTACATGCTGCGCTTGCCCACGGGGTTCACGTGGCCCCAGTAGGTCTCGGGCTGCGGATGCACTTTCGGATCGCCGTACACCTCGCTCGTGCTGGCCACGAGGATGCGGGCCTTCTTCACCAGCGCCAGACCGAGCAGGTTGTGCGTGCCCAGCGAACCCACCTTCAGCGTCTGGATGGGGATCTTCTCGTAGTCGATCGGCGATGCGGGCGATGCGAAGTGCAGGATGTATTTCAGCTCGCCCGGCACATGCACGAACTTGGACACATCGTGGTGGTAGAACTCGAAATCCTCCCGATGGAAGAGGTGTTCGATGTTCTTCAGGCTCCCCGTGATCAGGTTGTCCATCGCGATCACGTGGTAGCCTTCCTTCAGGAAACGGTCACACAGGTGCGATCCGAGGAAGCCGGCGGCGCCGGTGATGAGGACGCGATCTTTGGCCGTGGGTTTGCGTTTCGCCGTTGTTGTCGTTTTGTCGACCCTGCCCGCCTTCGCTGAAGCTACGGCGGAGGACCGGGTCGACGCTACGGGTGCCTTACCTAAACCTTTCTTGGCGGGAACCTTTTTCGTTGCCATGTGATCAGGCTTTGGCGGTTGCTTTCGTGGCGGCCTTGGGGCTGTGCGCGGCGGTCACGGTGTTGCGGCCGATGCTCACGTAATGGAACCCCTTCGTCTTCATCTCGTCCAGTTCGTACAGGTTGCGGCCATCGAAAATGGTGCGCTCCTTCAGGCTCTTCTCCAAGCGATCGAGATCCGGTGTGCGGAACAGCGCCCATTCGGTGCATACGATCAGCGCATCGGCACCGGTCAGCGCCTCGTATTCATCCTTCGCGTAGTTGATCCGGTCGCCGATCAGCTTCTTCACATTGTTCGCGCCTTCGGGATCGAACGCGGTAACGGTGGCTCCGGCCTTCGTCAACGCCTCGATCATGTACAACGCGGGGGCCTCGCGGATGTCGTCGGTGTCGGGCTTGAACGACAGGCCCCACATCGCGAAGTGCCTGCCTTTCAGATCGCCACCGTAGTAGGCTTCGATCTTCGGCATCAGCGCGGTCTTCTGCTTCTCGTTCACCTCCATCACGCTGTTGATGATCTGGAAATCATACCCCGCTTCCTTGCCGCTCTTCGCCAACGCCTGCACATCCTTGGGGAAGCAGCTGCCGCCGTAGCCGATGCCGGGGAACAGGAAGCGCTTGCCGATGCGCGTATCCGTGCCCATGCCGATGCGCACCTTGTCCACATCGGCGCCCACGGCCTCGCAGAAGTTCGCGATCTCGTTCATGAACGTGATCTTGGCCGCGAGGAAGGCGTTGGCGGCGTACTTCGTCAGCTCGGCGCTGCGCTCGTCCATGAAGATGATCGGGTTGCCCTGACGCACGAAGGGCTTGTACAGGTCCTCCATCAGCTTGCGGGCGCGCTCGCTGCTGGTGCCTACCACCACGCGGTCGGGCTTCAGGAAATCGTCCACCGCGAAGCCTTCGCGCAGGAACTCGGGGTTGCTCACCACATCGAATTCCACTTTCGCGTACTTGGCCACTTCGGCATGCACCTTCTCGGCGGTGCCCACAGGCACGGTGCTCTTGTCCACCAGCACCATGTAGTGCTTCATGATCCTGCCGATATCACCAGCGGCCTTCAGCACGTAGCTGAGGTCGGCGCTGCCATCCTCACCGGGCGGCGTGGGCAGGGCGAGGAAGACGATCTGGGCGTTCTCCAGCGCCGCAGCAAGGTCGGTGGTGAAGCTGAGGCGCCCTTGGCGGATGTTCCGCTCGAAGAGCACGTCGAGGTGCGGTTCGTAGATGGGCACCTTGCCATCCTTCATCATCTGCACCTTCTCGGCGTTGATGTCCACGCAGATCACGTGGTTGCCGGTCTCGGCGAAGCAAGTGCCCGTTACAAGGCCTACGTATCCTGTTCCTACTACTGCGATGTTCATGATCTCGGTGGGGCCGACCATGGTCGGCCCGTGCTTATTTCTATGGAATTGTTCGCGTTGCCGGGGATCGTGGAGGGCGCATCATGATGCGCCCGTGCGATCTCAATTGAAAAAGCCTTTCACCGTGGCGGTGATGTGCGTGAGTTGTTCGTTGTCCAGCTCCGTGCTCATGGGTAGCGAGAGCACTTCGCGTGTGAGTTGTTCGGTCACCGGCAGGGATCCTTCCGGCGAGCGATCGCCCTTGTACGCATGCTGGAGGTGGCAGGATACAGGGTAGTAGATCATAGCCGGTACGCCGTGGGCTTCGAGGTGTGCCTTCAGACCATCGCGATGGCCGCCCGTCACACGCAGCGTGTATTGGTGGAATACGTGCGTGCTGGTGCCGCTGCGCACCGGCGTATGCACGTGCTCCATGCCCTTGAACGCGTCATCGTAGAACGCCGCCGCCCTGTTCCGCGCCGCGCCATACTCGTCCAAGTGCTTCAGCTTGATGCGCAGGATGGCGGCTTGGAGGCTGTCCAAGCGGCTGTTCACGCCCACCACCTCGTGGTAGTAGCGCACCTCGCTGCCGTGGTTGCACACGCGGCGCAGCTTCTTCGCGATGTCGTCGTCGTTGGTGAAGAGCGCGCCGCCATCGCCGTAGCAGCCGAGGTTCTTGCTGGGGAAGAAGCTGGTGCTGGCGATGTGGCCGATGCTGCCGCTCTTGCGCTTCGTACCGTCGCTGAAGGTGTATTCGGCGCCGATGGCCTGCGCGTTGTCCTCGATCACGTACAGGCCATGCTTCTTTGCGATCGCCATGATGGCTTCCATATCGGCCACCTGCCCGAAGAGATGCACCGGCACGATGGCCTTGGTCTTCGGGGTGATCTTGCGCTCGATGTCGGCCGGGTCGAGGTTGAAGGTGCCCGGCAGCACGTCGGCGAACACGGGCGTGATGCCGAGCAGCGCCACCACTTCCACCGTGGCCACGAAGGTGAAGGATGCGGTGATCACCTCGTCGCCCGGTCGCAGGCCCAGCGCCATCATCGCGATCTGCAAGGCATCGGTGCCGTTGGCGCAGGCGATCACGTGCTTCGATCCGTTGTAGGCGGCGAGTTCCTTCTCGAACTCCTTCACCTCGGGACCGTTGATGAAGGCCGTGCTGTCGATCACCCGCTGAAGGGCGGCGCCGACCTCGGGCTTGATGCGTTGGTACTGGCCGACGAGGTCGACCATCTGGATGGGTTTCATCGGCGGAATGCTGGCCTGCTGAAGGACTTCTCCGAGCGGGCGCGAAGATAGCCGTGATGGCGGGCCGCCGGACGCGCGGTCTATGGCTATCGGGCTAATTCCTCCAAGACCTTGGGGTGTTTGGTCGTGCGGAGGCCCAGTCGGCTTTCATAGGCAGGTATGCGGAATGGAAGCCCCCGATATTCGCCCATCCACGGTTCCTGACCATATTCGTACCTCGAACCATGCTCCAACACGCCAAGTCGACCCGCATCGGGAAGGTCCTGCTCACCCTTGCCCTTCCCTTCCTGCTCCTGCTTTCCTGCACCAAGGAGGATCCGCAAGAGCCCCTTGCAACGCTCCCCGACGATCCAGATCGGCTCGTGCTCGATGTGGGCCAGTTCCCCTTCCAAAGCCTCTCCGAGTACCGCTTCTTCAAGGGCGATATGGCCCTGCAAAGGCCCGTGCCCGGCGTGCTTCCCTTCGCGCCCATCAACACGCTCTTCACCGACCATGCCCACAAGCTCCGCTTCGTGTGGATGCCCCGGGGCGCACAGGCCACCTACAACGGCGACGATCAGGCGCTCGACTTCCCGGACGGCGCCGTGCTGATCAAGACCTTCTATTACGACCGCTTCCAACCCAGCGACGCCCGTCACATCATCGAGACACGGATCATGTTCAAACGCAACGGACTTTGGGAGTTCGCCACCTACGTCTGGAACGCCGAGCAGACCGAAGCCACGCTGGACATGAACGGCAGCACGATCCCCATCTCGTGGATCGACGAGGAAGGCGCTCAACAGGCGGCCAATTATCGCATCCCCTCCGGCGTCGAATGCGGCACCTGCCACACATTGGGCAACGAGACCATCCCCATCGGGCCCAAGCCGCAGAACCTCAACAGCCCCCATGCCTACCGCGATGGTGTGCAGAACCAACTGGCCCGCTGGACCGCCGAGGGTTACCTCTCCTCCGTGCGGCCCAAACGGATCACGACCGTGCCCCGTTGGGACGACCCGCAGGTGAGCCTCAACGACCGCGCGCGCGCCTACTTGGACATCAACTGCGGGCACTGCCACCGCCAAGGCGGCCACGGCGATTATCGGCGGATCAGGCTGGCGTTCAGCGAGACCACCGACCCCGTGAACCTCGGCATCTGCGTGACGCCTGACGCACCTTTCCTGCCCCAGCACACCCACATCGTATCACGCGGCAGCCCGGGGCGATCACTGTTGCTTTACCGGATGGCCTCCACCAACCCGGCCGAGCACATGCCGCAGATCGGCACCAGCATCGTCCACCCCGAAGCCCTGTCCCTGATCACCGCTTGGATCGAAAGCCTTACACCGGCCTGCCCCTGAGCCCGCTCCTTCGATCGCACGGCACGATACCTTGTTCGGTCGGGACCGATGTGTGGCACATGCGGAAGATGACCGCATGACCGATGCTGCATCCCTCGGCTTTCGGATGTCCCGACGCCCAAGGATGGGACCGATGCGTTCAGCTTCGCAGCCGCAGGCTGATCACTCCACCATGATCTTACCCACCGCTACTTCCTTGCCGATGGCGATACGGTAGAGGTATAGTCCGGCCCGGGCATCCTCGGCGTTCCAGACCACCCGTTGCGGGATCCCCGCTGGCAGCACGCCCAGCTCGCGGCTTTCCACGAGCGCCCCGCTCAACGCGCGGATCTCGAGCACCGCCACCTGATCGGCCGATGTGGGGGTGAAGTGGAAGGTGGTGAGGCCCGCTGTCGGGTTCGGATAGGCGGTGACCGAAAGGACGGGAAGATCCGACATGCTCCTGTCCGCTACTTGCGGTGTGGTATCCCCTGCTTCCGGCATCATCCCGCTGGTGCCCGGGCATACGAGGTAGCCACTGTTGACCGTTCCCCCGGCATAGCCCTCGTTGATCGCGACCAGCGCATCGTTGAGCGCATCCAGCGTGTAGCTGTTGGCACAGTTGCCCGCCTTCTGCTCCGCTGCGGCGATCACCTGTTGCACGGTCCAGCCCGCGAAGAGGCCGTTGGCCACCACCATGTTCTTCAACAACGTGGTGGCCGGGCTGAAGGCGGCGTTCATCTCATCGAACCGGACGCTGAGCTTCAGGGCCACCAACTGGCCGATGAAGGAGTTCCCATAGGAGGAACCCGGGTTCTGCATGGTACCGCTCTGCAGGCGTGCGACAGGGCCGCTGGAAGGCAGGAAGGCCGCCACAGCATTGCCGCTGGTGAGCTGGAACCAGCGCCCACCACAACCGAGGATGAAGTAGTCCGGCGCGGGGAATGCGGCCGCGAAGTTGTTCACCATATATGCCGCCACATTGCCACCGGCAGGCACCGCCCCCCACGTGTTCTGTGTTTCGGTGCGGATGCCTGCGCAGGCATCGGCCGAGGGCAGGGTGATGGTGGTAGAGCAGCTGGACCTGCAGCCACGGGCATCGGTGACGGTGACCGTGTAGGTTCCCGAGGCGGATACCGTGGCCGTGGCCGTCGTGCGCGCCGGTACCGTGTTCCACGAATAGGTGTATGGTGCCAGCCCTCCCGAGGCGGAAACGCTCACCGTGCCCGCATTGGCGTTCGCGCTACAACTGACCGCTGGCCCGCTGTTCACCGATACGGTCACGGAACTGGACGTTCTGCTGCATCCACTCCTTGTCACCTGTACGGAATAGGAACCGGACAGCGTGGCTACATAGCTGCTTCCCGTGGCACCAGCAATGGCGCTTCCGTTCCGGCGCCATACGTACGTATAGCCGCTTCCGGTGCCTGCGTTCAGCTGCACACTTCCGCCTGCACAGAACGAAGTGGCGCCGGCGGCCGAGATGGTGGCACTGGGCGCGGCACCCACCGCGATGTTCATCGCTGCCGATGTGGTCGAACAGGTGCCGTTCGTCACCGTGACCGTGAACGCCCCGTTGAGGTAAGCGGTGTAGGCATAGCTCGTGGCCCCGGAGATCGCCACGCCGTTGTACCGCCACTGATAAGTGTTGCCGGTGGCCTGCTGGGTGGTGAGGATGACGTTGCCGCCGGAGCAGAAGCTGGTGGGCCCGTACGCGGTGATCGTGGGCGTGGCGCCTGCCCCCGATGCGCTTACGCTCACCGCATTGCTGGTCCCCGAGCAGGTGCCGTTCGTCACCGTAACGGTGTACGAGCCGGTCTGCGTGGCCGTGTACGAACTGCCGGTGGCACCGCTGATCACCGTGCCGCTGCGACGCCATACATAGCTGTTGCCCGAGCCCGATGCCGTGGACAGGACAACGCTGCCTCCCGTGCAGAAGGTGGTGGAGCCTTGCGCGCTGAGCGTCGGCACAGCCCCGGCACCCACGGTGACGGTGATCGCGCTGGACATGGCCGTGCAGCCATTGTTCGTGACCGTGCGGGTATAGCTGCCCGTCTGCGTGGCCGTGTAGGTACTGCTGGTGGCACCGCTGATGACCGTGCCGTTGCGCCGCCAGCCGTAGGTGAAGCCCGTGCCGGTGTTGCCGCTCAGCACCACGCTGCCACCATTGCAGAAGGTGGTGGTGCCGCCAGCCGTGATGGTGGCCGAAGGCATAGTGCCCACCGCGATGTTCACTGCGGCTGATGTGGCCGAGCAGGATCCGTTGGTCACGGTCACCGTCATGGCGCCGTTCATGTAGGCCGTGTACGCGTAGCTGGTGGCTCCGCTGATGGCCGCGCCGTTCAACCGCCATTGATAGGTGTTGCCACTGGCCTGCTGGGTGGTGAGGATCACGTTGCCACCGGAACAGAAGCTGGTGGAACCCAAGGCCGAGATCGTTGGCGTGGTGCCTGTTCCCGAAACCGTCACGCTCACCGCGCTGCTCGTGCCAGAGCAAGCGCCGTTGGTCACGGAAACCGTGTAGCTGCCTGCCTGCGTGGCCGTGTACGCGCTGCCCGTGGCACCGCTGATGGCCGTGCCGTTCCGACGCCATACGTAGCTGTTGCCGCTGGCCGTCGCAGTGGAAAGCACTACGCTGCCACCCGTGCAGAAGCTCGTGGCACCTTGGGCCGTGATCACAGGCGCGCTGCTCGTGCTGACGGATACCGTGATCGCGCTCGACGTTGCCGAGCAACCGCTGTTCGTCACCGTGCGGGTGTAGCTGCCTGCCTGCGTGGCCGTGTAGGTACTGGCGGTGGCGCCGCTGATCGTGGCACCGTTGCGCGCCCAGCTGTAGGTGAAGCCCGTGCCGGTGTTGCCGCCAAGGACCACGCTGCCGCCATTGCAGAACGTGGTGGCGCCAGCGGCCGTGATCGTCGCTGAAGGTGCTGTCCCCACCGCGATGTTCACCGCAGCCGAGGTCGCCGAGCAACCACCGTTCGTCACGGTCACGGTCATGGCGCCGCTCATGTACGCCGTGTACGCATAGCTGGTGGCACCACTGATGGCACTGCCGTTCAGGCGCCACTGATACGTGTTGCCGCTGGCCTGCTGGGTGGTGAGGATGACATTGCCACCCGTGCAGAAACCGGTGGCCCCCTGCGCCGTGATGACCGGGGTGGTCAACGAACCCGATGCGTTCACACTGATGGCATTGCTCGTCGCCGTGCAGGATCCGTTGGTGACGGTGACGGTGTAGCTGCCGGTCTGTGTGGCGGTGTAGGTGCTGCCGGTGGCACTACTGATGGTGGCGCCGTTCAGCCGCCACTGGTACGTGTTACCGCTGGCCGTGGCGGTGGAAAGCACAACGCTGCCGCCGTTGCAGAAGCTGGTGGCCCCCTGTGCCGTGGCGGTCGGAGCCGTTCCGCCGGAAACGGTCACCGTGGTGGCGGCCGATGTGGCTGAGCAGGACCCCACGCTCACCACGACCGTGTAGCTGCCCGCTTGTGTGGCGGTGTACGAACTGCCTGTAGCACCGCTGATGGCCGTGCCGTTCCTACGCCATGAATACGTGTAGCCCGATCCGGTGTTGGCGTTCAATACCACGCTTCCGCCAGTGCAGAACGTGGTGCTGCCCGCTGCGGTGATGGTGGCGGTGGGCGGTGCGCTGGCCACGGTCACCGTCGTGCTCGCCGAGCTCGCCGAGCAACCGCTGTATGTCACCGTAACCATGTAGGTGCCGGCCTCGGTAGCGGTGTACGAACTGCCCGTGGCACCACTGATCACCGCGCTGTTCCTGCGCCAGGAATAGGTGTAGCCCGATCCGGTGTTGGCGCTCAAGACCACATTGCCACCCGTGCAGAACGTGGTGGGCCCCGAGGCGGAGATCGTCGCGGCCGGGGTGATGCTGGTGCCCACGCACTGGCAGTTCGCGTTGTACACATCGTTGATGGTACATGCGTTGTTGTCGTTGCAGGGCGTGCCCACCGTGGCCGACCCTCCCACTACGCCCGCGCAGTCCGCAGCGCCGCTGCCCGACGAAACGGCCATGGCGCCCAGCGACAGGTTGTAATAGCTTCCGCTGGGACTGGTCTCGAGCAGAACGGTGCGCACCATGTACTGCCGACCGCCCACGAAGGGCACTGCTCCGTTCGTCCAGCTGGTACCCGTCACCGGGGAAGTGGTAAGGCGGATGGTCGTTCCAGCGGTCGCATCGACCTGGTAGATGTGGTAGCCGCCCATGCCGCCATCCGGGCTGGCGGTCCACGAGAAGGCCGCGTTGCCGCCGGAGTTCGTCACCACCAGGTTGGAGGGCGGCGCCACCATCTTCATCCGCAGGGATGGGTCGCCCATCAGGTTCATGTGGGTACGACCGATGGTGGACTGCCAACCTTCGGTAAGCGGCGCGTACAGGCCGGTGTTGTTCATGCTGGCCGCCACGCTGTAGCCGATGTTCTCCCCCAGACCCATGTGGTGGAAGTACCAAGCCGGAATGCCCGCCCAGCAGTGCGTAAGTCCATCGCCCCGGGCGATCACCGCACGCAGGAAGTTGTTCCGGCTGTCCCAGTCATAAAAGAAACTGCCGAGCGACATGTTGAACACGCCGCCCATGGTCACGCTGCTGGCGAGTTCCTGCGTGGTGGCTCCGCCGCTGGTGCCGTTGTAGGTGGTCACATCGCCGTCCTGGGCGATCAACCCACCTCCGTAGTGCGAGGTCCACAGGTAGCTCTGCCCGTTGATGTAGTTGGTGAAGCTCAGCACCGGGGCGGCGGGTTCAGGGCTTATCTGGCCCACCAGGGCCGAAGCCCGCCAGCCACTGGCAGCGATCGGGTTACCCACCCACTGCAGGTTGTCGATCATCAGGGCGCGCTGGGTGGGCACCCAGCCCTTCATCTTGTAGTTGTGTGCTTTGTTCAGGTAGTTCCGCATCAGCTGCACTTCCGTGGAGCCGAAAGCGGGCATGTCGTACATGTCCACACGGCCCACCTGCAGCTCCACGTTGGAGGGCAGGTCGCTCTGGTCGAACTTGCCATCGCCCGGTGTGTTCCAGGTGCGCTGCTGGGTGGTGCTCGTGGTGTTCACCGAGTTGTCGGTCCACACACCATCCATGTCGGCGTAGTAGGCATCGGTCGGCCGTGCGCCACGCATATCATCATGGCCGTCCGGGGCGATGTTGCCCGAGTAGGGCACCGGCACGTGGCCGATGATGTACAGTGCCTTCACGTTCGCCGGGTCGCTGTTGTAGTGGCCCTGCACGATACTCTTCACGCTCGCCACGGAAGCGGTGCGCGCCACATCGCTTCGGATCACGCCCCAGCCATCGGCCAGCAGGTCGTTGGTCAGCTGCGTCAGTTCGGTGCTCAATGAGGAGGCGAGCGTGTTGTCCACCAGCAGGATGATCTTGCCCCGGTAGTCCACGGCAGGCACTTGGATGCCAGTGTTGATGTAGCCCGTTCCCGTCACGCCTGCGGAGACCCGCACGATCTTGTATTCGTAGTTGACACCCACGGAAACACTGTTGTCCGTCCACGTGGTGGCCGTGGCCGCAGGCGTGGCTACCGCGCTCCCCCATGAAGTGGCCGCCTTGGTCTTCCGGTAGATGGTGAGCGCGGTGGTGCTGGAGATCGGCGCCCACGAGAGGGTGATGGAGGGCGATGTCTGCACAGTGGCCGTCATCCGAACGGCGGCACGTTCGGATGACGATTGGGCGATGAGAGCCGCCGTGGAGAGGAGGGCGAGAGAAAGGGAAAGGGTGAGATGGCGGAGCATGCGCTTAGTGTCGTTCCTTGTGGGTCTGATCTCCTGATGTTCAGTCTATTGTATTACCAATGGACGTAGAACGGATGCTCCACGCCGTGCGGCCCCTCGAGACCGGGGCATGGCTGGCGGATCAGGAAGGATGACCTGTTCATAACGGGACCAAATTTAGCGGGTTCAGGGTTGCCAGGATTTGCGCGAAAGCCTTGTGCGACGGCACTTTCAGTGGTCCATACAGGTTGTGGATAGCGCTTGGTCCGCTCCGATACCCGGTCCACGACCAATAGACCCCGATTCGTCGGAATATCCGTTGGTCCCACGGTTAATTCCTGAAATCGACGAACGGCCTTGTATGGCCGATGAGGGAGGCGGTTATCAGTTGCCGGTTGTCGTGGATGTCAGCCTGAGAACTGCAAGCAGGCGGCCGACGACTGCCTACCGCTCCCAGATCAACGGGATCAGCGCACGCTGGGCATCCACTGTCAGGTGCAAGGGATCGCGCCAGAAGCTGCGGTCGGCGGGGAACATGCCGGGCTGGTCCAGGTCCACCACCGGGGCCATGGTGCGCAGGCGGGTCAGGTAAGCTTCACGCGCAGGACCCAGGCCGGCTTCCTGCACGATGCGTTGCAGATCGGGATGCGTGGGGTACTCCACGAGGATCAGCCGGGCGCCCTCTGCCCTGCATCGGTCGGCTATGTACTGGAGTTTTTGGTACACCGTGGTGTCCATGGCCCATTGTTCCGCAGCGGCACGTTCGGCATCCAGCACATCGCGCCACTGGTCCGCGCCGGGCACATCGTAGGCAAGGCTGTTGGGGAACAAGGTGGTGTACACGTTCAGCCCGGAGGCTTCGATCACGCGCCGGTTGTACACGTATGACCAAGGCCGCTCCAGCAGCCCGGCCGGTTCGGCATAGATGTCGAAATTCTGGCTGGCATGCATCCCCCGGAACGAGACCTGCACCATCACGTTGCGCAGGGTGGCGAGGCTGTCCGCATAGCGGAAGGTGTGGTCGATGGTGACGTAGTTGCCGCCCGGCACGCCGAGGTTGTAGTAGCTGTCACCGGTCAGCGCCTTCAGGCTGTCCAGATCGAAATAGGAAAGGCGGCTGTCGCCCAGCAGGATGTTCGCCTCGGGGTTGCGGCGGAAGTCCACCAGCTTCCATAGCATGTTGCTGAAGGGCATCGTGCGGCCGCTGTGGTACAGGTTCTTCTCCTTCAACCCGCGCGATACCGGCCCGCCGGTGTGGTACAGGCAGTACGGATCCACCCATGCCACCAGCGCGAACAACGCGAACACGGGCAGCGAGAGCTTCAGGCACTGGAGGAGGAAACGGCGCACCATGTCTCAGAACTGGAAGTAGATGAACTCGCCGCCACCCAGCGGGGCGCACACGATGATGATGGCGATGATCGCGTAGTACAGGGCGTAGCGCACCGGCTTGGAGGCGCGGCCGTCCAATTGCAGGCCGTGCTGCTTCGTGCGGCTGATCCATTCGATCGCCAGCGTGAGGCCGATGCCGAAGAGCGAGATGGCGAGCGTGAGCATGCTGGACACCTCCGGCACCTCGAACAGCGAAGGCGAGAGGATGCGACCGATCACCGTCCACGCCTGATCCATGTCCTGAGCCCGGAAGAAGATCCACGCGAAGCAGGCCATGGCGAAGGTGACCAGCATCTGCCACAGCTCGCGCGCAGTGGGCAGGGCACGGCCTTCGGCCACCGTTCCGCTCATGCGCTTGTGGTTCGCCATAAGCACCAGCGGCAGGAAGAAGATGGCGTTGATCGCTCCCCATGAAATGAAGGTCCAGTTGGCGCCGTGCCAGAAGCCGCTCACGAGGAAGATGATCATGGTGTTGCGCACCACCATCGCCTTGCTGCCCTTGCTGCCGCCGAGCGGGATGTACAGGTAATCGCGGAACCACGTGTTCAGCGAGATGTGCCACCGCCGCCAGAATTCGGCGATGTCGCGCGAGAAGTATGGGAAGGCGAAGTTGCGCATCAGCTCCAGACCGAAGAGGCGGGCGCTGCCGATGGCGATGTCGCTGTACCCGCTGAAATCGCCGTAGATCTGGAAGGCGAACAGCACCGTGGCAAGCAGCAGGGTGGCCCCGCCATGCTGTTCCGGCGCGGCATAGAAGTGGTTCACCACCTGTGCGCAGTTGTCGGCCACCACGATCTTCTTGAACAGGCCCCACAGCATCTGCCGCAAGCCGTCGCGTGCCATAGCGATGTCGAAGATGCGCGCCTTCTCGAACTGCGGTATCATGTGCCGCGCGCGCTCGATGGGGCCGGCGAGCATCTGCGGGAAGAAGCTCACGAAGGCGAAGAAGGTGACCGGGTGGCGCGTGGCCTCCAGCTGTCTGCGGTACACGTCGATGGTGTAGCTCAGGCTTTGGAAGGTGTAGAAGCTGATGCCCACCGGCAGCACCAAATTCAGCGTGCGCATATTGAAGGGCAGCCCCAGCACCGTGAAGGCCGAATGGAAGCTGGTGATGAAGAAATCGTAGTACTTGAAGAAGCCCAGCAGCCCGAGGTTGGCGATGAGGCTGATGGCGAGCAACCCCTTGCGGCGGCCTTCGGCGGTGGTGCGCTGCAGACCAAGGGCCACCAGATAATCGGTGCCTGCGGTGAAGTAGAGCAGGCCCAGATAGCGCCAGTCCCACCAGCCGTAGAACACCGATCCGGAGAGGATCAGGAACGCGTTCTGCCAGCGCGTGCGGCCCCTCAGCGCCCAGTACAGCACGAAGACGATCGGCAGGAATACCGCGAAGTCGATCGAGTTGAAAAGCATCCGGCTTGCGCTATCGCGAAGGGCCTTGTACGCGCCCGCCGAAGGATGAGTTCCAGCGGCGCGCGGTCGGTCCGGCAACGGTGCCAAAACTATCCGGCATGCAGGGCATCGACCACATTCGCAGCGGGCCGAATTCCATGCGGCGGTGTTGATGGCAGTGGTCGCCACAGACGGCGCCTTTAACGAAGGTGCTCGAAAAGGTTGCCTTCAGGCAACCCATCCACGGCCCATCGTATTAGCCATGCCAGCCGGTGGAAGTCCCGGTGCGGCCACCACCATGCCCAACGCTACGCCCCACGTCGCTTACCACACCATTGCCCGATGAGAACGGCCGGGCGGCGCATCGGAACAAGCACAGCGACCATCGAGCGGATGGCCGATAACCTCATCAGGCAATGCGTCCGACCCGATGCGCTCTTCACCGCCACCGCGTTCGAGCGCAACCGGAAAGCGCGTTTGAAACTAACCAGGGGTTCACCGCATGCCCTGCTCATCGTCCTGCCCGCCGAACTACCCGTGCATCCACCGGCGATGAACGACGACCACTTCTGGGCCGACAGCGCGGCACGTACCATCATCGCGCTGGCCGTGGTGGCACCCACCACCGCGCAGAACACCGCCGCCAAGTTCTACTTCCGCTACCACGCACAAGCCTTCGAGGCAAGGGTGTTCAAGAAGGAGGAAGAGGCTGAGCGGTGGTTGAAGGATGTGCTGGGTGGTGTGTGATGCGTTCGGCGAACGAGGTCGTTCACAGATCGCGTAAACTTGCCAGTTGAGGGTTCTCTTCACGCCTTCGCCGTCCGCGGGCGGAACGAGAGGATCTGCCGAGGTTAAAAAAACAAGTTCCAAGTGATGCGCTGGACATGGCTCCTTTGGTTGTGTAGCGCGGCCAGCGCAACCTCCCAGACCACTTGGCGTTGGACCCAAAGCGAGTCGGGCCGACAACCGGCTGTTGTTGATGTGTATCAGCATGCGGATGGGCATTATCTGATGTCCGTGGTATCGCGGCAGGGGGTGAATGGTGATCTGCCATCGCACTCCGCCTTGGTGATCCTTGACCCCAACGGGAACTTCCTGTCCAGCACACCAGTCCTGCCTGATGCGGATGGTGCTGCGGTAAGCTTCATCGGCGCCAAGCGACCCGGCTTGCCCATATACCTTTCCGGATCATGTCTGTTCGGAGATGAGTATGGCCTTTTCGCTCATACCCTTCACCCGGACTGGAGCCTGTCCGAGCCGACGATCCGCTTTTATCCGAACTACACCGGCTCAACTTCGGAGAATGCCCTGCCGACCGAGGATGGCGGTTTACTGATCGGTGGTACACTGAGGAAGCCTCCCTTCAGCTTCAACAAGGTTGCGCTTATCAAGATCGGAGCCAATGGATCCATTGAACAGGACACGATCCACGGTCAGGATCAAGGTCAGTCGATCTGCCGTCAGGTGGTGGAATGGAACGGCGCATACTGGATCACCGTGGATGGGCGGTTGACCCTGCCTGATCCTGTGCCCCGCTTAAGTGCATTCCGGCTCAATTCAGATCTGGGCATTGACGGGTGGTTCCAGTTCGCCGGGCTGGATGTCGATCCGTCCCCCCCCTTTGATAGCATCCCCGAAGGCGTTCTCGATCTGGTGCCCATTTCACGGACACGCTACGCGACTTCCGGGCGGGGCGGCGAAGGAATGTTCCCGATCGTCCTGATCTCCGACAGCACCCGCGAAGTGTTCCACCACTGGCTTCCGCGCAGCACTTACACAATGGACTATCCCCCGTTCCTGCAAAGCCTGTCGCAGACCCCGGAAGGAACCCTGCTGTATGCCTTGCATGAGAATTATCAGTACGGCACCAACCCGCCCTATACACCATACGAACCCGACCGGATCCACGTGTACAAGCTGGACACGAGCCTGAACGTGCTGTGCGAGTACATCGTGGATGGCTTCGCGGACAATGCCTACTACACCCTCCACCGCATCAAAGCCTCCGATGACGGGGGCTTTATCCTGATGGGCGCGCGCCGCAGCTTCGATGACCCAAGCGGTTACTTTGAGGCGTGGGCGCAGAAGTTCGCGGCCACCGATTGTGTGACAGGCATGGCCGATAGCGCCCACCAACGCGAAGCCGTGCTGTTCCCAAATCCAAGCCGCGAGGGTTTCACCCTCATGCTGAGCGGCGAGGTCGTTACCGGCATCGTGCAAGTGTTCGATGCTGCCGGACGTACGACAGGATCGGCCCCGATCCTCGGCGGGCAAGGATACTACGATGCAAGCGGCCTTCCGGCCGGGTTGTATGCCTATCGCGTGGTGGATCTTCGCGGAGAGGTCCGAGCCACCGGCCGATGGGTGAAAGAGTAACACCTCCGCAGGATCCCTTTCAGGAGACCCCGGGGTCTCCACTCCCCTACTTGAACGCCGCCAACCCCGTCACCTCCGCACCCGTGATGAGCAGGTGGATGTCGTGCGTGCCTTCGTAGGTCACCACGCTTTCGAGGTTCATCATGTGGCGCATGATGGGGTACTCGTTGGTGATGCCCATGCCGCCGAGGATCTGGCGTGCTTCGCGGGCCACGGTCAACGCCAGTGCCACGTTGTTACGTTTCGCCATGCTGATCTGCTGCGTGGTGGCGCGGCCTTCGTTGCGCAGGGTGCC
>JAHBUM010000180.1 GCA_019638075.1 Flavobacteriales bacterium
CTCGTACTCCGCTGCCCCGCAGCACATCTACACCACCGCAGGCACCTACGATGTGCGGCTGATCGCCATCACTACTGCTGGTTGCCGCGATACGGCATACAGCACACTGGATGTGTGGGGTGTGCCGCTCGCCACCATCACCCTCAGCGCTGATACCGGCTGCGGTCCGCTGGAAGTGTCCTTCACCAACGGATCCACAGGTGAGGGACTTTCGTTCGCGTGGGAGTTCGGCGGTTTCGGCGGCTCCGCCGATCGCGATCCGCTGCCGTTCACCTTCCCGCCCAACAGCATGGATGCGATCACCTACGATGTATCGCTCACCGTGACCAACACATGCGGGCAAGCTGTGGTGGTGGAACCCGTGGTGGTGCTTCCCCCACCCACGGCGCTGTTCGGCCCCAACCTCAACGAGTATTGCCCATACTCCGCAGTGCCGTTCGGCAATGCGAGCTACGGCGCGCCCACGGCGTTCGAGTGGCGTTTCGGCGATGGCACCGTCAGTACCGATCCGGGACCCATGGTGACGCATACATACACTGCTGGCGATGACCCACTGCTGGTGACCGTGACGCTGATCGCGAACAACATGTGCGGCACGGATACCGCGTACCGGCAGATCACCATCCTACCCAATCAGGTGAACGCCTTCTTCAACGCGGATCCCGTGCAGGGCTGCTCGCCGGTCACGGTGAACCTCACCCAGTATTCCACCGGGGACACCACGTTCTATTGGGATCTCGGCGATGGCAACGTGAGCAGCCTGCACGACCTGTCGTGGACCTACACCGTACCGGGTACCTACACCATCGAGCTGTTCGCCTACGGCTGCGGCTCCGACACGTACACGGCGGAAGTGACCGTGCTTGCCGGACCCGCGATCGACTTCACCCATGCGCCCGCTACGGCCTGCGCGGGCGAGCCGTTCCAGTTCACCGGTGATGTATCCGGCGTGAGCGGTCTGTCGTGGAACTTCGGTGATGGCGGCACCTCGGCGCTCACCCATCCGGTACACGTCTTCAGCGGAAGCGGCACCTTCAATGTGACGTTGACCGCCACGGCGATCAACAACGGATGCACATCCACCGTGACACATCAGGTGCCCGTGCGCCCCACGCCACAGGCCGCGTTCACGCCCGCACCGGCCAGCGGTTGCATCGACCTCGATGTGGCCTTCACCAACAACACGGTGGGCGCGGACTTCAACCAATGGGACTTCGGCGATGGCAACACATCGGTCTCCACTTCGCCGTTCCACACCTACACGGCGGCGGGCACCTATACCGTGCGCCTGATCGCCGAGGCCGTGAACGGATGCTCCGATACGGCCTTCGCGCAGGTGGTGGCGCATCCGCTGCCGCATGCGGTGTTCAGTCTTTCGCGAACGGCATCCTGCGATCCGCAGACCACCGTACAGACGATCAACGATTCGCAGGGCGCCATCGGCTACCTATGGGAGCTGGGCGATGGCACCACGTCGGAGCTGAACCAGCCATCGGTGACGTATACCGCGCCGGGCACGTACACCATCACGCTCACCGCCACCAACCAGTTCGGCTGCGTGGATGTGGAGAGCGCCACCTTCATCCAGCATCCCACGCCTGAAGCGGCGTTCTTCACTGAACCTGAACCGGGCTGTGCGGGCTATCCGATCGACTTCGTGAACACGTCGGTGAACGGCGTGGGCTACCTGTGGAACTTCGGCGATGGCAGCACTTCCACCACCGAATTCCCACAGCACTCCTATGATGTACCGGGAGCCTATGACGTAAGGCTGGTCGTGTACGGCGATGGCGGCTGTGCCGATACGCTCTTCGCACCGGCCGGTGTGCATGTGCTGGATCGGCCGTTCGCGGCGTTCGCCTACGACACGTTGCAGAGCATCGCGCACGCGCTGCACTTTCGCAACGAGAGCGAGGGCGCCGTGTCCTATTCGTGGGATTTCGGCGATGGCGAGCATTCCACCGTGCGCCACCCGCTGCATGTGTTCCCGGCCGATGGCGGCGGCTTCACCGTGTGCCTCGTGGCCGTGAACAGCTTCGCCTGCCCCGATACGGTGTGTGCTGCCATCAACGTGCCCGGCGATCCGCACATCTTCGTGCCCAACACCTTCACGCCGAACGGCGATACGCGCAACGACACCTTCCGGCCCATCCTCAACGGCTTCAACGGCTGGAACTACCGCTTCATGGTGTTCGATCGCTGGGGGCTTCCCGCCTTCGATACGCCCGATCGTGCGGCGGCATGGGATGGCACGCGGCACGGTACCGAATCGCCCGTGGATGTATACGTGTGGAAGGTGATCGTGGAACGCGATGGCGATGCGCGCGAGTTCGTGGGCCACGTATCGCTGATCCGCTGAACGGGGGAAGTGTAGTAGGCAGTCGGCAGCAGGCAGTGGCAACCTACACCTGTCGCAGGAAGCCGAAGCGCGTAGGTGCCCCTGAGCGGTTCGGCATATCGCTGAGAGTTGCCGACCGCGAACTGCCGACTGCCTACTGCCAACTGCATTCTGATCCCACCCGATGGAACCCGCTTACTTTCGCCCCATGGCCTTCGGAACGGTGGATGTGGAAGTGATCGCTGCTTTGCGTGCGGCGCTGGACAAGGGTGATCTGCTTTCCGCGCAGGAAGACATGCTGCACTATGGCCACGACGAAACCGAGGATCTCGTGCATCCGCCGGAAGTGGTGGTGCGCCCACGAACCACGGAAGAGGTGGTACGTATCGTGAAAGTGTGCGCCGCGCATCACATCCCGATCACACCCATCGGCGGTCGCACGGGCTTGAGCGGTGGCGCGCTGTGTGTGCATGGCGGCGTGGGCCTTGCGCTGGACCGCATGGACCGCATCGAGCACATCGACGAACAGAATCTTCAGGTGACCGTTCAGCCCGGTGTGATCACACAGGTGCTGATGGATGCCGTGGCCGCGAAGGGCCTGTACTATGCGCCCGATCCCAGCAGCAAGGGCAGTTGCACCATCGGCGGCAACCTTGCCGAGAACGCCGGTGGGCCGCGCGCTGTGAAGTATGGTGTGACACGCGACTTCGTGCTGAACCTCGAAGTGGTGCTGGCGAGCGGTGAAGTGATCTGGACCGGCGCGAACACGTTGAAGAACGCGACCGGCTACGACCTCACCCGGCTCATCGTGGGCAGCGAAGGCACGCTGGGCGTGATCACCAAGGCGGTGCTGCGCCTGATCCCCATGCCCAAGGCTTCGCGGCTGATGCTGGTCCCCTTCAATAGTGCGGTGCAGGCCTGCGAAGCGGTCAGCGCCGTGTTCCGAGCAGGCATCACGCCCAGCGCGTTGGAGTTCATGGAACGCGATGCCATCGACTTCACCATGCGGCACGTGGAAGGTATCGCCATCGCCGTACCCGATGACGTGCAAGCGCATCTGCTGATCGAAGTGGATGGCCTGCACGACGATGTGCTGATGCGCGAATGCGAAACGATCCTCGGTGTGATGGAGGCGCATGATTGCGGCGAGGTGCTCTTCGCCGAGACCGCTGCCGAGAAGGATGCCCTGTGGAAGTTGCGCCGCAACGTGCCGGTGGCCGTGAAGGCGCACACCATCTACAAGGAGGAGGATACCGTGGTGCCGCGTTACGCGCTGCCGCAGCTGCTCGCCGGTGTGAAGGCCATCGGGAAGGCGCATGGCTTCCGCTCCATCTGCTACGGCCACGCGGGTGATGGTAACCTCCACATCAACATCATCAAGGAAGGTGTGTCCGATGACTACTGGAAGAACGGCCTGCCCATTGCCATCCGCGAGCTGTTCGCGCTCACCGTATCATTGGGTGGCACCATCAGCGGCGAACACGGTATCGGTCTGGTGCAACGGCCCTACATGGACATCGCCTTCGATCGCACGCAGTTGGATCTGATGCGCGGGATAAAGCAGCTCTTCGATCCGCAGGGCATCATGAATCCCGGGAAAGTGTTGCCGGAGGGTTAGTAGTTAGTGTGGGAGCGGCGAGTAGCGAGTGGGCGAGTGGCGAGTCTGCCGCCTGTCACTCTGAGCGAAGCCGAGGAGGACGGCAGGCTCGCCACTCGCCCACTCGCTTACTCGCAACTCATCTACGCGCAACTTCCCCATCAAGGAGCACCAACGCCCTGCTTCCACAATTGCCGCAAAAACTCCTCGACTTCCGCAGCGGTTCCGGTGGTCAACGGGAAGGTGCCATGGCCGCTGATGATGGCGGATACCTCCATGCCGCCCGCTGTCACGTTGGTCGTGAAGCTCTCCACATCGTGCCACGCATACCGGACCTCGGTGGAGCGCCATGGCAGGCTCAGTTCGCCGAGGATGCTGGCATGACGGGTCAATACGATCCCTTCCGCATCGAACCGGGTGCATGCAGGAGGCCGCATCAGTGACGCATACAGCCACCAGCAAAAGGGGATGACGAGCGCGATGCGCAACGTGCGCACGGCCCATGGGAGCGCGTTGCCGCGCATGGCCTTCGCGAGCAGGAACACCACGAGCGCCAGCGCCGATGCAGCAGCGATGCTGAGCACCACCGCGAGGGCCAGCCGCGCGCCGATGCCGCCACCGGTGTGCTGCACCACCACATGCGCATCGGTGATCCAGTAGCCGTTGTGGAAGTGCGCACAGGCCGCCGCGAGCGCGTCATCCGCAGTGGGACTGATCAATTGGAGCACACCGCCGTACAGCAGCCGCAGCACCAGCAAGCTGCCCGCACCCACCAGCAGGAACCGGATGCCGTCGGACGTGTTATCGTCCAGCTCCCACTTCATGGGCGTCTACTTGAAGTAGCGCATGTCGGCGCCTGCCTTCAGTCCCTTCACCGAGGCGAGGATCAGGCGGATCACGTTCTCCACATCGTCGCGATGCACCGTTTCCACCGTGGTGTGCATGTAGCGCAGCGGCAGGCTGATGAGCGCGCTGGGCACACCGGCTGCGCCGTACGCGAAGGCATCGGTATCGGTGCCCGTGGCGCGGCTGGCGGCGATGCGCTGGAAGGGGATCTTGCCGTCCTGCGCGGCCTTCACGATGTGCTTCAGCAGGTTGTTGTGTACCGCAGGGCCGTAGCACAGCACGGGGCCGCTGCCACAGGCGATGTCGCCGTTCTGGATCTTGTTCATCATCGGCGTCTGCGTGTCGTGCGTCACGTCGGTGATGATGGCGAGGTCGGGCTTGATGCGCTCCACGATCATCTCGGCGCCGCGCAGGCCCACTTCCTCCTGCACGCTGTTGGTCACGTACAGGCCGAAGGGCAGCTTCGCCTTGCTCTCCTTCAACAGGCGCGCCACCTCGGCGATCATGAAGCCGCCCATGCGGTTGTCCAATGCGCGGCCCGTGAAGTTGCGCCCGTTCAGCACCATGAACTCATCCTCGAAGGTGACCACGCAGCCCACGTGTACGCCCAGCTTCTCCACCTCCTCCTTGCTGCTGCAGCCGCAATCCAGGAAGATGTTGTCCAGCGAAGGCGTGACCTCCGTCTTCCCGTTGCGCACGTGGATGGCCGGCCAGCCGAACACCGCCTTCACGATGCCCTTGTCGGTATGGATGTTCACCCGTTTGCTGGGGGCGATGATGTGGTCGCTGCCACCGTTGCGGCGCACGTAGATGAAGCCTTCCTTGGTGATGTAGTGCACGAACCAGCTGATCTCGTCGGCGTGCGCTTCGATCACCACCTTGTACTTCGCATCGGGGTTGATGATGCCCACCGTGGTGCCGTAGGGATCCACCATGTAGGTGTCCACGTAGGGTTTCACGTACTCCAGCCACAGCTTCTGCCCCGCGCTCTCGAAACCCGTGGGCGAGGCGTTGTTCAGGTACCGTTCCATGAAGGCCATGGACTCCTTGGTGAGCAGGGACTTGCCCGCTGTCTTCTTCGCGCTGTTCTTCCTGGCCATATGTGCTGCTTGGTGGGTGGCAAAGCTAGCGGCACCGGCAGGGGGCTATATGGCGAAGACGGATGAGCTTTCAACAGCGAGTGGGGGAGACGATTGCACACTTCCATAAGGAAACACTCTCCTCCAGTGATAGGTGGCCGAACTTCGGAAGCTTACACAAGGACCGGTTCAGGACCGGGCAGCGTTGTGCGCAGGCGGCACGACCATCGATCGGCGCATTGCGATGGACGCGCTTACGAACGCACCACTGTTAGGGAGGCCACATGCCCACCGAACTCGGCCAGGAGGTGATACAAACCGGGTGGCAGGTCCTCCATGGCGACGGCCGTGCGCTCCATGTCACGGCCAACGGACACTATCCGTACCGTGCGTCCCATGGCATCCACCAGTACCAAACGGCCAGCGGTGTCCGCACTGCGCCACTGGACCTGAAGCTGTCCTGTAGTGGGGTTCGGATACGCCTCCATGCCCGGTTCATCCCGGCATGCCACGTGCGTGTGGACGGCATCGGAGAGTGTCATCGTTCCGTCGATATCCACTTGGCGCAGGCGGTAGTACAGGTCGCCCGGGATGGTTTCGCGGTCCGGCAGGCTGTAGTCACGCACGGTGTTGCTCGTTCCTACACCCGGTAGCTCGCCAACGGTCGCCCAAGCGTTCAGGTCCGTGGAACGCTCCACCACGAATAACTCGTTGTCCAGCTCGGTGGCCGTGGTCCAGCGGATGTTCACCGCGCAGGCATCCGCCAGGGCCTCGGCCTTCAGGTCCAGCAGCGTTATCGGCAGCGGGGTGTTGCTGCGGTCCACCGTGCCCAGCGTGAAACGCCGCCCGTTGGTCAATGCGGTCACCCCGGTGAATTGGTA
>JAHBUM010000181.1 GCA_019638075.1 Flavobacteriales bacterium
CCGCATCGCAGATCGCGTACTGACAACTGCCCCCTGACAACCGACAACTACCCCCTCAATACCCCTTCCTGTAATTGTCCACCCACGTGCTATCGCCCACGTCGCGCAGGAGCAGGAAGGCGTTCTCGCCGCGTGCGATGTCGTTCAGGTGCAGGATGCCGTACTCCGTAAGCAGCAACAATTGGCGGGGCGAGGGGGCTTCGCGCTTCTCGGCCCAGCCCTTGCCGGGGTGCTGGCCTTGTTGCAGGCGGAAGGGATATTCCCAGAAACGGAGCTTCCACAGGTCGTCGAACACCGGGCAGTCCGCCACGTAGCGGCCGGTGGTGTCGGGGCCTTCGGGCAGGCACATGGCCACGCCGTACTTGCGGAAGAGGTTCTCCTTGTCCGGGTTGGCGGGGCTTGCCACCAAGCCCTGGGCTTGCAGCACGAACTGCTCGCGCGTGATGGGGTCGGCCTGGATCACCCGGCCCTCGAACTCCTTCACGACGAAGATGGTGTAGAGCTGGTTGTTCATGCCCGTGGTGAGGCTGATGCCGAACTGCCTGGTAGCGAGCGGGGCGGGGCGCAGGCTGTGGCCCATGGGGGCGAGGGACAGCGCGGGGAGCAGGAGCAGCGCCCTGAGCAGAAGGCCGGTCATGCATTGGGATGCGCGCATGGCGCAAAGATACCGGGTGCTGGGTCGCCCTCCTGACGTTTGCGCTAATGCCATTGTGAATTGCTGATCGGTCCGATCGAGCGGCATGTGCCATGACATCACCGTAGGTGACCGCCACAGCGGGAGTGGACTGATCAGCAATTCACAATGGCACAATGCGCTCTCGCACTTTTTGTCCTTGCCTCCCTCATCATACCCCAACAAAGCTGATGGCGCGGACCTGCCGCGCCATCAGTCTTTTCTATCACCCCGGCCTCAGCCAGGGTATGTATCCTGGCTACTGCTTCACGAACCGTGCGTAGCCGAGGCTGGACCCATCGTCAGTCCGCAGTTCGAGCAGGTAGCTGCCACCATCCAAGGGTGAAATGGGCATTTCGATGAGGCCACCGTGCAGTACGCGCTTGGTGGTGCCCTCCAAGGCGATGCGGCCGCTCGCATCAAGCACGCGCCATGCGATGTCGCCTTCCACGGCTGTGCCAACGCTGGTGGAGAGCACGTCGGTGGCGGGGTTGGGGAAGACCTGGAGCACCGCCGCGCCGTTCTGGAACATGACGGCCACCGCCTGGCTCAGCGCCTCGGAGTCATCCTTGTCCACCTGGCGCAGGCGGTAGTAGTTGATGCCGTTGAGCGGCGCGCGGTCCCAGAACTTGTACTCCGTGCGGCCTACGGCATCGCCCTGGGCGTTCACCCTGCCGATGGGTTCGAACGTTGCCCCGTCCGCCGAACGCTCCACGATGAAGTGCGAGGAGGCCCGCTCGGCCGAGGTGGCCCAGTACACCTCCACCTCCCGTTGCAGCGCGTGGGCGTTGAAGTCGATCAGGTCCACGGGAGCGATGTTGCAGCTGATCGGTGCCGTGCCCTGGAGGGAGAAGCTGAACGTAACGCCGTTCATCGAGTAGTTGTCCACATAGAACCAGTAGTACTCGCCCTCCTGCACGTTGGTGATGTGGCTCACCCAGCGGTCGCCACCGGCACCCTCCGTATTATCGGCGGCGGAGGCCGAGAGGCCCGTGGGGCCGCTGCCTGCCGCCCAGGAGCAGCGGATGGGTGGGCCTGGCGGGGGGCAGATGGAGCCTCCGTAATTGGGACCCCATACCGCGAAATCGTAATCAGCGGACCCGCCGGGTGTGATGGTGAAGGCCAGCGTACCCGTGCCGTTGGGCGTAAGCTTGAACCAGGCGCCTGCGCGCTCGCCGCTGCTCATACAGCCGCGGTTGTTCAAGGCCGGGGCCAGGTCGTTCACCAGGCCGGGGTTCATCGCATCACTGTAGTTGATGCTTTCCGCGCTACAGAAGCGATAGGCGCCCGCACAGTCGCCAATGGGCACCACCGCCGCCGCGCAGCTTACGTCCCCGTTCCAATTGATCCCGGCCACCGGAGGGTTGGCAGAGGAGAAGACCAAGGAGTTGTTCTGGTTCACGATGGTGAACGAGATCTCGTTCTGGAAGCCGCCCACCGCCGTGTAGCTCACCAGTATGTTGTCGGTGTGGCCCACGGGTATGTTGATGAAGCCGCTGCCGCTCAGGATGGTGTAGTCGACGGGGCCGGTGCCGGCGGTCAGGTTGTTGATGGTCACGCGGCTGCCGTTCCAGCCATTGCCGCCGGTATCGTTCATGCGCAGCGTCAGGTAGCAGTCAAAGCTGGTCACCGGCGGGGGATCGGGATCCTGTATGCAGAGGTATGCGTTGCCTGCGCTGCCTGCCTCCCGCCATACGCGGATGTACACCGTTTCACCGGGTGTAAGGCCCGTTACCGTGCCCCTGGGCATGTTGCCCGCGCCGGCGTTGGTGCTGCCACCAAAGAAGCAGGCACCGGCCACTTGGGCAAAGGTGGGGGTGGGACAGGTGCCTGTGCGCCGGTATACCGCCAAGGCGGCATCGTTCATCTGGTAATCGTCCATGTCGAAGGTCAGCTTCCCGCTCGCAGGCACCACGGCGGTGAACCACACATCGTTGAGGGGCGCGCCACCGCACGAGGGGTTGGGTACGGTGTTGGCTCCGTAGGTGCTGATCGCCGTCTGACTCGCCAGGTCGGTGGAGATCACCCCCATCATGCAACCGTTGCGCACCGGAAGGGTGTGGTTCCGCAGGGGTCGTCGTTCGGTGGCGGCTGGGTCATGAAGGCGCGTATCTGAACGTACCGTCCGATATGGTCTTGCTCCACAGCCGCACCCACAAGACGGTGCCTGCGGTATATGGAGTCTCCATGTTCGCCATGAGGGCATGCCGGTCCCCGGATTGCTACAGACCTGTGAAAGGGTGAGCGCCCCCGGACATACGTTGAGGCCGGTATACACCACCATGGTCAGCGGAGTTGAGCTTTCATCAGGCAACGTGTTGATGTTCACCAATCCATTGCTGGGGACCACGATCCTGAACCAGACATCGCGGGCTGTGGCTGGTGGTGCCACAGCCACCGGGGATGCTGTTGCCGCTCAGCAACGTGGCTTCCTGTGTGGTGTGCAGGGCGGGCACACAGCCCGGGTTGCTCATGTCCAAGGTGATGGCACCGCAGGGCTGGTCGTTCGGCGGCGGGGTGGGCCAGTAGGCGCACAGGTTGAACGTGCCGCCATTGGCTACCGTGGTCTCGGCCCAGACACGCACGTAATACTCCGTATTGGGCAGGATCGGCGCACCCGAATAGGCCAGGAAGGGCGACAGGTCCGTTACGGGCACACGGTCCAGGTTGGAGCCGATCAGTGTTAACGTGGGGTTCGGGCAACTGCCCGTGTACGAGTATAGCGCCATGGCCAGGTTGGTGGCGCTCACATGGTCCACATCCAGGGCCAGTGTGGCCGTTGGCGAGGAGGTTACACGGAACCACACATCGGCGTTCGCGTTGAGGCCACCCACAGCGGCGCCGGCCCCGGCCGGGTTGGATGTACTCGCCCCGGCGGTACTGCCGGTCCTGGTCGTGCATTCGTCCGTAAGCACGCTGGGGAACGCGGGTGCGGCAGGCGACTGCCCCGGGCATGTGAAGTTGGGGTTGCAGTTCGGCTGGTCCGAGGGGCAGGGGTCATTGCCATCGGGGGCACACCCGGCCTGGGAACAGGTGATGCGAAGGGTGGAGTTGGGCTGGGGGGCGGTGCATCCTGCGTTGGATACGAAGATGAAGAAGCTGCCGGAAGTAGGGGGGGTGTAGGAGACGGTGGTGTGGCCGTCCCCGCAGGTGGCCGTGGACACACCGGTAACAATGGGGACGGTCGGGGCTGCCTGCGTTGTCAGCGTGACCTGCGAGGGCCAGGTGGAGACCGAGCCGCAGAGGGAGAACGTGTAGGTCTGGTTCCTGCAGAGGTACATCCCGACCCGGCTTTGGGTGGCGGTGATCGTGGCGGTGTACTCCGATGGGCACGTGTTGCAGTTGCTACCCTGGCCAACGCAAGGGGTGTTGGCTGTCCCTGCGCCTGTAGGAGGCCATGCGTTGGTCCATGTATGCCCAAGCGGGGCGGCGTACACCCGTGGGACCGTGTTGATGACTATGGTGCCGAAGTTGGTCGTACACTGCCCCCACGCGGCATGGTGGGCACTTGCGCACAGGGCAACGAGGAAGAGGATGGCGTAGCGTGTCTTCATGGCCATGTGGTTCAACGTTGCTGGATGTGGGCTGGTTCAACGGCCACGGCGCGTTCGGGGTGCTGGCGGTTCCAGGCCTCAGCGGCGGCGCGGTAGCGTTGCAGGTCGCCGGCATCATCGCCGGTCACCACGTACGCAGGTGGCGCATCGGGGTCGGGCGGGGGCAGGTAGGCGCGTAGGTCGGGCACACCGGCCTCCACGGCCACACGCGCACCGGCCATGGCGTTCCGTATCTCGGCATCGGTCACCGAAGGGTGTACCCGCACGTGTACGATGCGCATGTCGTCCGAGTGCGTCACCTGGGCGTAGGGGTCCAGGTCCACCATGGCCTGGGTCACCATCTTCAGGCTCACCAGGTCAAGCGGTGCGGTGGCCTTGTAATAGCGGCCATCGGCGTTCTGTGCGTGTATGTGCAGGGTGCCCAGCAGCAGGGCAAGCCCGAAGAGGGTCCGGTACCTCATCATGACTTGGTTCAGTTCGTTGAACGTCGTGCGTTGATCCTCCTTTTTACGATCCGTAGCGCCCTGTGGTTCTGGTCTTGGGCAGGGCGCTGCCGGATACAAGTCTACTTTATCTCGACGTGAAGATAGTCCAAAGGTTGCTTTTGCGCGACGAATGTGGAGAAAAGGGAGGTGATCTGTTGGGATCTTATAACGGGTTGAATCGCCGATCGATCCACGGTGGATCGGAGGCGGGGGCGAACTCAGGTATTGGTCGGAACTCAGGTAATGGAGGTCAGGGATGTGATAGACCTCTTTCGCAGTACGAATGCGCCCACCGATCGCACCGATCTCACAGATAGCAGCATCGGTGAGATCTGTGTGATCGGTGGGAAACAAATGAGAGTCCGCCTTGGCGGACGAACCCGCCTGTCGGACCTGCCGTGTGTACACATCTTTCAGGGGGCCAACGGCCCGTCCTTGCTCCGCCGACTGCGCCGTCGCGTAGCCGCCATGGCGGAGCACGGAGCGGCTACGCGCAGGCGAAGGACATACCAGCCCATGGCAACGCCATGGGTTCAAGATCCACGCACGTTCAGGGAGGGCTGAAGGCCCGATACATACCGAGCAGAAGGGTGTGTCGGGCCTTCAGCCCTGTCCTGACATGCACGTATACCAACCCATGGCGTTGCCATGGGCTGGTATGCACCGGGCCTTCAGCCCGGCTTCGGTGCGAACATCGTCCGCGATGTGTACACACCGTAGCTTCGGCAGGCGGGCCGACCACTGACAACGGACAACGGCGTCCCCCCTACACCCGGCCGAGCGCGCTGGCTTGGGCCTCGGCGATGGTCCCGGGGTAGGCTGCGAGGGCCGCACGCAGCACTTCCACGGCCTTGGCCAGCAGTTCCTGCTCCAGCACGTATGCAAGGCGCACCTGCTTCCGGCCGCTGGCCGGTTCGGCGTAGAAGCCGGTGGCGGGGGCCATCATCACGGTGTAGCCGTCGCTTTGGAACGATTCCAGCAGCCACTGGCAGAAGCGGTCGCTGTCGTCGATGGGCAGTTCGGCCACGCAATAGAAGGCACCCTTGGGCTTGGGGCAGACCACGCCGGGGATGCTGTTGAGACCGTCCACGAGGATGTCGCGGCGGGCGACGTATTCGGCGGCCACCTCCTGGAAGTACGCGGGTGGCGTGCGCAGTGCCGCTTCGGAGGCGATCTGGCCGAAGGTGGGCGGACTGAGGCGCGCTTGAGCGAACTTGAGGGCGGCCGCGTACAACTCCTTGTTGCGCGTGATGAAGGCACCCACGCGGGCGCCGCACATGCTGTACCGCTTGCTCACGCTGTCCACCAGCACGGCGTTCTGGTCGATGCCTTCGAGGCTCAGGGCGCTCACGTGCTCCGCGCCGTCGTAGCAGAACTCGCGGTACACTTCATCGGCGAAGAGGAAGAGGTCGTGGCGCTTCACGATGTCGCGCAGCGTCTCCAGTTCCTGGCGACTGTAGAGGTAGCCGGTGGGGTTGCCGGGGTTGCAGATGAGGATGCCTTTCGTGCGGGGGGTGATGAGCGCCTCGAACGCGTCGATGGGTGGCAGCGCGAAGCCTTGGTGGATGGTGCTGCGCACAGGCACCACCTTCACGCCCGCCGCGATGGCGAAGCTGTTGTAGTTGGCGTAGAAAGGCTCGGGGATGATGACCTCGTCGCCCGGCTCGAAGCAGGCCATCATGCCGAAGAGCAGGGCCTCGCTGCCCCCGTTGGTGACGATGATCTCCTCGTGGGTGACGTTGATGCCGTGCTGGGCGTAATACTGCGCCAGCCCTTTCCGGTAGCTCTCGTAGCCCGCCGAGTGGCTGTACTCGATCACGGTGCGGTCCAGGTGCCGGATGGCGTCCAGCGCCACCTGCGGCGAAGCGATGTCCGGCTGGCCGATGTTGAGGTGGATGACCTGTGTGCCGCGCGCTTTGGCGGCTTCGGCGAAGGGAACGAGCTTGCGGATGGGCGAAGGGGGCATCTGCCGCCCTTTGGTGGAGATC
>JAHBUM010000182.1 GCA_019638075.1 Flavobacteriales bacterium
CACAGCTGATGGCGAGAGCAGTACCGGCGAATGCCAGTGATAGGAGGGTGGATGTGCGCATGATGTGGGGACAACGGGGCCGGTGTTCAGCCTATTGCATGGACCGGTACACTGGAACACCGCGGGCGTTCGATCACTCCTTCACCAACCCGATCATCGTCGTGATGGCGCGGTGGTCGCTCAACTCATCGGGGAGCGTGCGGAAGTCCCACGCATGCAGCCCTTCGCCGTACAGGATATGGTCGATGCGCAAACTGGGCAGGTCGCCGATGTAGGTGCCGCCTGTTCCCGAGCCGCTTTCCACGAAGGCATCGGAGAGCAGGTCGCGCAGGGTGGCGTAGCCGTAGCTCATCGGCACATCGTTCATGTCGCCGCAATACAGTACCGGGTGCGGGCTTGCCTTGATATGCTCCGCGATCCGCCGCACCTCATCGGCACGCAGCCGGAACCCGCGCCGCAACCGTTTCAGGATGCGTTCGCCGCCCTGCTTCAGGCTGTCGGCATCGGTATCGGTGTCCAGCGCCTTCAGGAACTTGTAATCGGCATCGCCGAAATGGTAGCTGGAGAGGTGCGCGTTGTACACGCGGATGGTGTCATCGGGCAGTACGATGTCGGTCCAGATGCAGATGTTGAACGGATTGCCCGGAAAGGTGATGGATCCCCGTGCCGCGATCGGGGACCGGCTGAAGGTGGCGATGCCGAAGCGCTGGTCGTACCGGGCCACCGAGTTGGTGAAGCCCTCGTGGTACGCCTTGTACCGCAGTTCGCCCATCAGGCTCTGCCGCGTGGGGAAGAACCGCTTGTCCGGGCTGTGGAAGTATTCCTGAATGCACAGGATGCCGGGATCCTCCCGCTCGAACACCTCGAAGATCGCATCGCGCGTCTTCTTGTTCCTGCTCCAGTCGTACAGGTCGAAGAGCCGCACGTTGTAGGACATCACCTTCACGCCTTCGCCCTGCACCGCTTCCGCAGGGGCGCTGTGGCCGAACAACTGGATATGGTCGGCCACGTGCGGATAGCCCAGCAGCAGCAGGCTGCCGGAAAGCAGCATCCGTTTCCTGCGGAAGAGCGCCCACCACACGATGAACAACACGTGCAGGACGATCTGGTAGAGGAAGGTCATCGCCAGCAGCGCGGGCACCCACGAGGTCACCGGGCTTACGTGCGGGGCGAGGTAGGTCACCAGCAGCACCACAGCGGCGGCTATGTTCAGCCACCACATGGGCACGTGCCAGCGCGATGGCCGCTTCCGCGCCTTCTCCACCGGCTTGGTGGTATCACCCTCGTTGCTCCTGAGCTTGTTCACCTCGGATCGTGCGTCATCCTTCCCATTAGGTAGGTCGCCCTGTGGGATCGACGCTACGGGAGTATACCCATTGCATACCGTTCATTGCCCACAGGTCATTGCCATCTACCACCTACTTCCCATTACTTGCCTTGAACAGAAGATCCTTCTCCTCCTTGCTCAGGCTGTCGTATCCGCTGCGCGAGATCTTGTCCAGTATGCCATCCACACGGGCTTGTTTGGCGCGCTTGTTCGCGTTGTAGTCGGTGTCCCTTTTCGGCGTTCTTCCCACGAACGACTTCTCCACACGCAGCTTCGATGCGCGCCGCTTCCCGAAGGGCCACAGCCGCTCAAGGAAGTTCACGAACCCCAATGACCAGTCGTTGCCGCGCTTGAGCTGTTGGGCGGCGAGGAAGCCGTAGAGGGCACCGCCGAGATGCGCTTCGTGCGCCACGCCATCGCCGGAACCGATCCCCACGAAGTCCAGCAGCACGAACACCGCCGCCACGTACATCAATTTCACCGGGCCGATGAGGATGAGGTTCACGATCATGTCCGGCCGGTACGCCGCGATGCCCACGAACACGCTGAGCACCGCCGCCGATGCGCCTTGGATGCCGGAGTTGATGCCGCCATGCAGGCCCGGTAACAGGTTCTGCGAAAGCGCGAAGAGCGCGAAACCGCTGAGGCCGCCGAGCAGATAGTTCCCCAGCAGCCGCTTGTCGCCGAGCAGGTCGCGGAACAGGCGTCCACCGAACCACAGCAGGATCATGTTCCAGAAGATGTGGCCGATCTCGGTATGCAGGAACATGTAGGTGAACACCGTCCATGGTTTCCACAGCAGTGCGCCAAGGTCGGAGGTGGAGCGCAGCCATTGCACCACGTAGAGCTCGCGAAGCGCAAGGGCGCTCATGCGATCGCCTGCCACACCGATCAGGACGAGCTGGATGGCAAGCAGCCCGAGGAAGACGGCGGCATTGATCAGCAGCAGCCGTACCACCATGCCGCCGGTGCGCCACTGCATGCGAAGGTCATCTTGGATCCCCATGTTCTACCGGCTTCTGTTCACGTGCAAAGTTCGCTCCCGATCGGCCTTTCGCGGGCGAGGTTTTCCGGCCGGGATCACCGGCTGCGGTGTTGATCGTTGCAAGCGGTTGATGAACAGTGCCGTGTGCGGTCAACGCTCCCAGCCGTGGCCGCTGTTGCCCCGGTGCCGCCACAGCCTGATGAGGATGAAGCCCACCACCATGCCGCCAAGGTGCGCGAGGTGCGCGATGTTGTCGCCGGGGTTGTTGTCCAAGCTGTTGAAGATGGAAACACCGCCGAGGATCAGGACGAAGTACTTGGCCTTGACCGGGATGGGCAGAGGGAACATGATCAGTTCCACATTGGGGAAGGTCATGCCGAAGGCGAGCAGCACGCCGTAGATGGCGCCACTGGCACCCACCATGGGGATGTTGAACAGTTGATTGATCCGCGCAAGGACAGGGTCGGTGTAGTTCTGGTATTGCGCCCAAAGACCGGGGCCGTTGTTCTTCACGATCTGCAATTGTTCCGGGCCTGCCTCCTGCGCCAGCTTCACGTATTCGATGGCATGCACGCCCGAATAGAACAAGGCCGCACCGATGCCGGTGAGCATGTAGTAGGTGAGGAAGCGTTGCGATCCCCACTTGTACTCCAACGGCGGTGCCAGCATGAAAAGGCCCAACATGTTCAGCGCGAGGTGTGCGAAACCACCGTGCATGAACATGTGCGTGACCAGCTGCCACGGCTTGAACAGCGGGGAGGAGAAGAAGTGCAGCCCGAACCACGTGTCCATATCGGTGTCACCGAAGTTCCCCAGCCCGGTGATCTTGACAAGGAAGACGATGACGTTGATGATGAGCAGGTTCTTCACCACCACGGGGAGACCTGCAAAGGGGGAGGCGTTCATACGCATGGCTTGCGCGGCCAAATTAAGTCCACCGCATCACGGCTCCGTGAATTGCGGCACGATCGCCACGCGCCGGTTCAGTGCGCGGCCTTCTTCGGTGGTGTTGGTGGCTATGGGCGCTTTGCTGCCATGCACCTCCAGCGTGAGCTGGCTCCTCGGCATGCCCAGCCGGATCAGTTCGTCGCGCACCGCCATGGCCCGCCGCTTGGCCAGCCGCATGTTGGCGTTCTCGTTGCCGCTCGCGTCGGTATGCCCTTCGACCCGCACCATCACCTTCGGGTGCTGCGTCATGAGCTGGTACAGGTCCTCCACGGTGGGCAGCAGGTCGTCGCCGGGCACGTGATCGTTCACATCGAAGCGCAGCAGCAACGGCCAGCGTGGTGCGATGTCAGCGGTATCGGCATCGAGCGGGACCGCAGTGATGGCTTCCGGGCAGCGCACCGTGCAGCCTTCCACCGTGCCGGTGCGCCACAGCGATACATCGTCCACGAAGTAGTAGGCGAAGGGGCCGTCCTGCGGGTCGCGTTGCACGATGGTGGTGCTGTCGTCGCTGCTGAAGTTGCCCACCAGCAGGCGGTTCGCGCACCCGCCGGTGCTGAAGGTGCCGCAGAGCGTGGTCCACTGCCGGGTGTCGTCCATCACGCCTTTGCCGTGCAGTTCCCACAGCAGCGGGAAGGGGAGGAGGCCGCGCCGCCGGTCGTTCTCGAACTCTTCGGTAAGCGCCACGCCGATGCGATCCACCGCGTAGGCGTAGGTGGGGTTCCGCAGCACGCGCAGCCGCACGTCGTAGGTGCCGCAGGGATCAAGCCGTTCCTTCAGCGGCGTGTGGATGTACTCGCGATGGTCCTTGTTCACGGCGGAATGCAGGTAGATGCCGGTGCGGCCTTGCTCGAAGTCGGGCGTGCCGCCGCTGGCGTTCTTCCACGCCGAACCGTGCGCCGGGATGGTGGCATCGAACGTGGGGTCGGGCACGAGGTCCAGCGCGGATGCAGGCCTGCCGGGATCGCTGGCGCAGGCATCTTCGGCTTGCAGCACACGGGCTTCGGCAGTGCTGTTCAGCGGCACCAGCGAAACGGCATCGAGGTATGCGTAGGCTTGTGTCACCAGCAGCTTGCGGCGCAGCCCGCGCTCCTTGTCGGGGTCCATGTCGGCATCGCCCTTGCGCTTCATGTTGTGCAGCACGCCCGCGCCCCGGTTGGGTGTAACGGCCTTGCGGCTGGTGCGGCCGCAGAGCTGGAAGTTGCCGATCTGCACGTAGCGTTCGCCGCCGCGCGCGTTGTAGATGCCTTCCACCTTCATCCAGCCCGATGTGTCGGCTATGAAGCGGTTCAGCGGATTGTCCACGTCCGGCCTGCCGAAGGAAGCGGTCACACCCTTCTTCCCGCTGCGGTCATCGCTGCTGAAGCTGGCTCCGATGCGGTCGGTCATATAGCCCGAGCGGTCGGCAAGGCTCACGTGGAAGCTGAGGCGGTACTTGCCGCCGTTCACCAATGGCTCGGCCAGTTCCAGTTGCACGAATTCGCGCACCTCGCACTCGCTGCCGCCGTGCGCGGTGAGCACCAGCCCCATGTACGCTTCGCCCTCGAACGGTGCCTGCGCGCCCGCCCAGTTCATCGGCGTGCCCATCACCGTGCCGCACGCATGGAAGTAGCCCGGCATGCCGCCGATGGCCTTCACGTGTTCCACGCCGCGCGCGGGCTTCTCATCGAAACGGGTGGGGCAGCGCCGGTGCATCTCGAAGCCGCCGTTGATGAGCAGTTCCTGCGCATGCAAGGCATGGGGCATCAGAAGCGAAAGCAGGGCCGACCCACCAAGCCTGCGCAGGCCGTTGGTCAGGCATCCGGTCATTTCATGAAGTGGTCCACGAACGCCCGTGCGTTCATGATGCGGGTGCGACCGTATTTCTTCAGAACGAGGAGATCCTCATCACCGGTGAGCAGCACATCCACTTTGGCGCTCTTGCACAAGGCCAGCAAGTAGTCGTCATCAGGGTCGCGGCAGATGCGTTCGATGTTCCGTGGAGCATCCGCCACCTCGCCGCCTTCCCGCAACTGTTGCACCACGAGGTCCACGATCTCCGCAGGGAAGTACTTGCGGAACTTGGTCCTTCGCGCCATTTCGTCGAATTCCGCGATCAGCGTCTCATCCATCACCAGCAGATAGGCCGCTTCGTGGAACAGCGCCTTCAACGGTGCAAGGCGTTTGCCGATGAGAACGCTCACCAGCACATTGGGATCAATGACGACGCGTAGTGGCGGCACTGTTCCGGCGGGTGTTCAGCTTCTTGCGCACCTGCTTTGATACCTTGAGGATCTCCTCCTCGCTCACCTGTCCCGGCTTCAAGGAGCGGAAGATGAGATCCCATGCAGCCTTGATCCCCTGCCGTTTCAGTTCTTCGGCCAGATGCAATTTCTCCCTGACAGGCATGCTCAACGCGAGTTCGGTGATCTCGGCGTAGCTCAGTTCCGGGCGATCCACTTTCAACGTCATGGATCAAAAGTAAGCCATGCCATGTGCCGTGCGCATGGACCGCTGTTGCGGGCTACCGCTCGAACCGTTCGTTCAGCTCGTCAAGCCCGTAGGTGATCAACGTGGGCTTGCCACCCGGCGTATGGTAGGGCATCTCGCAGGCGAACAGGCGGTCTATGAGGTCGTGGATCTCCGTGGTATCCAGTACGCGGCCGGGGCGGATGGACATGCTGTGGGCCATGCTGCGCGCGAGGATGTGGTGGCGCTCGTTGCGCAGTGTTCCGCGCTCGTGCTTCAGTTGTTCCAGCAGGCTTTCCAGCAGGCGCGCAGGATCCTCTTCCGCCGCTTCCGCAGGCATGCCGTTCACCTGCACGGTGCGGCCGCCGAAGGGTTCCAGATCGAAGCCCATGCTGCGCAGTTCGGGAAGCACGTCCTGCATCAGGGCGAAGTCCGCCGCGCTCAGCTCCACGTGGCGGGGGAAGAGCTCCGTCTGGCTGAGGCCCGCGCCCTGTTCGATCAGCTTCATGTTGCGCTCGTACAGGATGCGCTCGTGCGCCCGCTGCTGGTCCACCACCATGAAGCCGCTGCGCAACTGGGCGATGATGTACGTGCCATGCAGTTGGAACACGGGGCGCTCGCCCGGTGTGCCTTCGTGCTCGCGCCATGGTATCACGCGCTGGGCCGTCTCCGGGGCGGGGGCTTCAGCAGGCGCGGTGTTCAGGTCGAAGAGCTGCTGCCAGCCTTCAACACTCTTGCGCGGCGGTGCTTGGAACGCACCAAGGTCGTGCGGGCGCCATGCTGGCACGGGTTCGCGCGGTGGTGCCGCTGCGGGTTGCTGCTGTGCGAAGGCCGCAAGGATCGCGGGTTCCGGCTCGAAATCGAGGCTGGGCACGATGTTGAACCGCCCCAAGGCCCGCCGCACCGCCGCATGTACCATGGCATACACCGCTCGGTCGTCGCGGAACTTGATCTCC
>JAHBUM010000183.1 GCA_019638075.1 Flavobacteriales bacterium
CGCCTTCGATCACGCTCGCGGGGCTTTGCGGATCCACGAAGCGTTGGGTGCCCGCCTCCTCCAACGGGTTCACGCTCACCACGCGCCCGCCGTTGGTCACGCACTTCTTCAACGCGCTCAGCATGCGCGGATGGTTGGTGCCGGGGTTCTGCCCCATCACGATGATGAGCCCCGCGTTGTGCAGGTCGTCCAGCGACACGGTGCCCTTGCCCACGCCGATGGTCTCGCTCAGCCCCACGCCGCTGCTTTCGTGGCACATGTTGCTGCAATCGGGCAGGTTGTTGGTGCCGAAGCGGCGCACGAACAATTGATAGAGGTAGGCCGCCTCGTTGCTCGCGCGGCCGCTGGTATAGAACACCGCTTCGTCCGGCGAGGCCAGTGCGTTGAGGCGCTGCGCGATGTGGCGGAACGCATCGGCCCATGCGATGGGCTCGTAGCGGGAGCTGCCCGCGCGCAGGATGAACGGCTCGGTGATGCGACCGGCCTTGCCCAGCTCGTAGTCGCTCCAATGGCTCAGTTCCTCCACGCTATGCTTCGCGAAGAATTCGCGGTCCACACGCTTCGTGGTGGCTTCCTCGGCGATGGCCTTCACGCCGTTCTCGCAGTATTCACCCAGTCTGCTGCGGCGATCCGGATCGGGCCATGCGCAACCGGGGCAATCGAAGCCATCCTTCTGGTTCAGCTTGTTGAGGATGGTGAGGCCGCTGAGCACGCCCGTCTCTTCCTGCAGGTGCCCGAGCGAACGTACCAAGGCGGGCAGCCCGGCGGCACGGTCCTGCTTGGGGATGAGTTTCAACCCGGTGTGCTTGTCAGGCGGAAGGAGCTCGATGGAGCGCGTGTTCATGCCAGCGAAGGTACCGTTCGGGGAGGTGAGAAAGTGCGGGGGAGAGAATGCCCCTACGTCGGAGGACAGGGTCTGTCAGGGGAGCTTCGTGCCTACCGCGCCGTACCATGGTGCGATGGTGTAGGCCAACCGCTTCGCACGGACCATGGGATCCTGCCGCAAGTAGCCTTCCACCTCCTCCCGTGTATCGCAATCGTAGAGCAGCAGGCCACGCCAGCCCACCTCGTTCTTCCCATACGGCCCCGCCATGACGAGCAGACCGCGTGCGGCCTGCTCGTCCTGATGATCCAGATGCGCCTTGAGCAGCGTGGCAGATGCGGTGCTGTCCAACACGACGGTATCCACGCCGGTGGAGTACAGCACGAACCAATACTGCTTCATGTGGTACGTGCTGTCCGCGATGGTGACGTCGAACGTGCGCTGGGCTTGCAGCGCGAAGGTGCCGGACAATGCCAGCATGAGGAACAGGGTGCGTTGCTTCATGGAGACCGTGATCAGCGCAACGAACCATCGCGGCCCTTGCGCAAGGTGGCTTGTATGAAGGCGGTCTTGCCCAGCGTGTAGGCTGCGCGGTCCTTCGCGTGCTTCTTCGCGAGACCGGCCTTCAAGGCTTCGTATGCCGCAGCCTCCTCGGGATGACGGCGCAGTATGTCGCGGAAGATGATGCGCTCGGCACTGATGTGGTCGGGCGCCACGATGTGGATGTGCTCGGTGCGATCACCCTGTGCATTGCGCTTGATGAACCACGCGTAGAAGGGCTCGTTCTCGCCGATGCTCGGCCGCCAGATGAACTCGTAGCCCAGTTCCTCCATCATGGGCACCACGCGCTCGCGCACCTCCTGCATGTCGTTCACCTCCACCTGCACGTCGATGATGGGCTTCGCGCTGAGGCCCGGAACGGCCGTGCTGCCGATGTGCGCGATGCGCTGCACAAGGTTCTTCGGCAACACTTTCCTCAGCCGCACCTCCAGATCCGCGTAGCGTTGCGGCCATTCGGGATCGTAGGGCACCACGGCGATGCGTTCCTTCATCAGTGCGGCGATGCGCTTCTGGTGACGTGTGTTCTCGTCCATCATGGTGCATACCGGTTGAAACGATCGCCACGCAGGAAGCCGATGAGCGCAAGGCCGCTCTCCTTCGCCAGTTGAACGGCGAGCGATGATGGCGCACCGACAGCGGCCATCAACGGAATGCCTGCGACCACGCACTTCTGTACGAGCTCGAAGCCCGCGCGGCCGCTGACGAGGAGAATGCAGTTGTCGGTCGTCAACTGTCGGGCGAGGGCGGCACCGATCACCTTGTCCACCGCGTTGTGGCGGCCCACGTCCTCGCGCAGGATGAGCAGCTCGCCCGCCCTGTTGAAGAGCGCCGCCGCATGGATGCCTCCGGTGTGGCGGAACACGGTCTGTGCTTCGCGCATGCGATCGGGCAGGGTGGTGATGATGGATGGATCGATGGGGCCGAACGGACGGATGCGTTGATGGCATTGCACATGCACCGCTTCGATGCTGCTCTTGCCACACACACCGCAACTGCTCGTAGTGTAGAAGTTACGCTGCCAACGCGCTGGATCCACTTGGACCGATGGATGCAGCTCTGCGCGCATCACGTTGCCGCGCTCTTCGTCCTTCACGTTCATGCAGGGCACCACGCGCAGAAGCAGCTCTTGGTCCTGTATGATGCCTTCCGTGTAGAGGAAGCCGCGCACCAGTTCCTCGTCATTGCCCGGTGTGCGCATGGTGACGCTCGATCGCACTTCCTTCCTGTCCTCTTTCGGACCATGGCCCAAGCGGATCTCCAGCGGCTCTTCGATCACCAACAGGTCATCACGCTCACTACGCGCATCACCATCCACGGTATGCACACGCGCCGGTACGACCAATGCGGACATGCTGCCAAGTTAGTGAGGCGGCAACAGAGCGTGCGAGAGCGTGAGGGTGCAAGAGTGAAAAGGTGCGAGAAAGCCGGACTCTTGCCCTCATTCACTCTCGCACCCTTCACCCAGCTATCCCTTCCTTCGCCAGCAGCTCACCAGGTGGTCGTCCACCATGCCGATGGCCTGCATGTAGGCGTAGACGATGGTGGTGCCTACGAAGGAGAACCCGGCCTTCTTCAGATCCTTGCTCAGCGCATCGGATACGGGTGTGCTGGCTGGCACTTGCGCAAGGCTGGTCCACTTGTTCACGATGGGCTTGTGGTCCACGTGCTTCCAGATGAAGCGATCGAACGAACCCTTGCCGCCTTCCATGATCCGCAGGTAGGCCTGTGCGTTCTTGATCGCGCTCTCGACCTTCTGCCTGTTGCGGATGATGCCAATGTCGTTCATCAACCGTTCGATGTCCTTCTTCCCATAACGCGCGATCTTCTCCGCGTTCCAATCGTCGAAGGCTTTCGCGTAGCCCTCGGTGCGGATGAGGATGGTGTACCAGCTCAGGCCCGCCTGTGCGCCATCGAGGATCAGCTTGGCGAAGAGCTTGCGATCATCATGCTCGGCATGGCCCCACACGTTGTCGTGGTAGGCCATGTAGATGTCGTCCTTCAGACACCACGGGCAGCGAATAAGGGAGTTCATGTGTTCATGCGGCCATCCCGCTGGGGCGGGACAGGTCGTGCCTGTGGCCGCCAAGGTAACTTGCGCCCGTGAAGCCGCCACTCGCCGATCTGCACGGACGCACGCACCGCAGCCTGCGCATCAGCATCGTGGACAAGTGCGACCTGCGCTGCACGTACTGCATGCCGGAGGATCAGCATTTCCTCAAGCGCGAAGAGCTGATGACGCGCGAAGAGGTGGTGGCCATCGCCCGGCTCTTCGTGGAGCGTTACGGCATTGAAAAGATCCGGCTCACCGGCGGCGAACCCCTGCTGCGGCCCGATGTGGTGGACATCGTGCGCGATGTATGCGCGCTGGGCGTGAGCGTGGGCCTGACCACGAACGCCATCTCCCTGCACAAGCATGTGGATGGGCTGCGGGAAGCGGGATCGCGAAGCCTCAATGTGAGCCTCGACACCTTCGACGCCGAGCGCTTCAAACGCATCGCCCGGCGCGATTCCTATGCGCAGGTGTGGAGCAACATCCGCCTTGCGCACGAGCGTGGCATGCGCATCAAGCTGAACATGGTGGTGATGCGCGGCGTGAACGACGATGAGATCCTCCGCTTCGTGGAACTCACACGCGACCACGACATGCACGTGCGCTTCATCGAGTTCATGCCCTTCGCCGGGAACCATTGGGGGCGCGACCGGGTGTACACCTACGCCGAAATGCTCGGGCACATCGGCAGCGTGCATTCCTTCGAGAAGCTGAACGATGCGCCGAACAGCACCGCGAAGGCGTATCGCGTCCCCGGATGGCAAGGCACATTCGCGGTGATCAGCACGGTGACCGAACCGTTCTGCGGAAGCTGTGACCGCCTGCGGATCACCGCTGAAGGGAAGATGCGCAACTGCCTGTTCGCACGGGAGGAGACCGATCTGCTTTCGGCACTGCGTCGCGGAGAGGACATCGCGCCGCTGATCGAAGCGAACGTGTTGGCGAAGCATGCGATGCTGGGCGGGCTTCCGCAATTCAGGCCGGAGAAGCAGGAGGAAGTGCTGCACGACCTGAGCGCGCGGCCGATGGTGAGCATCGGAGGGTAGGACATACCGCTGGGGTGGGACAGGTCGTGCGCATGTGGCCATGTCCAGCCGCACCTATGTCTCCTCGTCGTAATAGATCTTGTAGTACTTCCTCCCCGTACGCTCATCCACGCCCTGCTCTATCTGGCTGCGGTCGCCGTGGATGTAGATGTGGAAGTTCCTGTCCAGTTTCAGCACGCTCTTGAACACGCGGGCCTGCTTGCGCACGGCATGGCTGCTGATGGCGAAGTTGTCGTCGAAGGCGACTTCGTTCGTCTCCTTGTAGGTCTTCCCGAAGCGGTCGAACGCCTCGATCATCCCCTCCTCCTCGAACACCTGCTGGGTGAAGGTGGTGCGGTCGAACTCAGCGTTCTCCTTGAAATATTGCACCGAGCGGTTCAACAGGTCGATCTGGTCTGCGCGGGGTGTCTCGAACTCCTGCGGCAGCTGTTCGGTGATGAAGGACTTGGTGAGTTCCAGCACGCTGCTGGTGCTGTTCACGTGGTCGCGCTTGGGCCGGTGGCCGATGAAGTCCTTCTGCCAATAGTCCGTGTTGTCGTTGTCGTCCACCACGAAGACCGTGGGCGCTTCCGGCGTGAACACGACCAGACAGGCCTTGTTCGGTTTCAAACTGCCGAGGCCCCGATTGAGCCACATGGACACTTTCCCTTCCGCCGTGCGGCTCTCGATGAAGACCTCCTTCTCCTCGAACTTGTAGATGCCGAGCGCGGCGTACCGCTCCTCGCCGAGGCCCACGTTGTTGAAGCGCGCCACATAGAGGTCGCCGCCCTTGATGTTGTAATGGCGCGATACGGCCACCAAGTGCTTGGCGATGTCGATGGAACACTCCACGAGATCCTTGCCAGCCTGCGCCTCCTTGCAGAGGTTGTAGAGCACGTTGTACTCCAGCCCGACCGGATGCGTGAACTCGGAGGTGGTGGCCATCTGCGCGAAGGGCCTCAGGAAGAGCTTGCGCAGGAAGATCTGCTCCTCATCGCCTTTCAGCACCGCCGTGTAATCGCTGTACGTGTTCTCCACCGCGCCGCCGCCGATGTGGTGCAGCGCGAACTCCTCCACCCACGCATCCTTGCCGTTGATCATGGAGGCAAAGAACGGGAGTTCTTACACGGCACCGCACACGTATCTTCACACCATGGCGATCGAAGATGACGATGGGTATTTCGCGCGGAAGCCTTGGTTCTTTCCGGTGCTTATCGCGCTCGGCATGTTGAGCCTTGCGGTGGACATCGTCAATGAGGATCTTTCCGGGGGCCTTCGCACGGCAGCCCTCTACAGCGCACTGATATGTCTGGGCCTGTTCCACCGGACCGGGAGCAAGACATACAAGTGGGCGGCCTTTGGCGGCTTCGTTGTTGTGGCGATCACGATCCTTGTCGGCATCGGCCTGAAAAAGGGCTGGTGGTGATCCGGCTACGATCAGCGCTCAGTACCTCGCCAGCCGCACCTTGCCGCCTGTCAGCAAAGCTTCATCTTCCCGCAATGGCTCACGCCGCCACCCGATGAGGTACTCCGTCAGGGTCCCGATCTCGAGCGAATCCAAGCCACGGAACGGGAATGCCATCACCTCCTTTGGGAAGCGTTGCATGGCGAACTGCTTTCGCTTCTCCGCCTGTTTCCGATCATCGTACGGAGTGATGTAAAGATCCAACGCCCCGAACAGATGCAGGAACTCGTGCGCGATGACGGCGGGCCTTTTGAATGCGACCGCAGCATACTCGATGGCCGTTGTGCTGCCCGTATGCACTGCCACGGATGTCTCCGACCCGTAGTAGTTGTTGATGAACAGGATGAGGGCCACATTGTCGGTGCCATGGCGGTCCCGCAACGCAGCGATCAACCGCTCCCTGTCCTTCGGAGCATGCTTCGTCAATGTGATGCGGGCCGTGTCGCGCGGGAACGCGGATCGCACCTGACGGCAGGCTTTGTCCGCCCAGCGGTCCAACGATGAAGCGGGGTTCATGCCATGCAGAAGGCCCCCCAAGCCGCCGCGTGGCAGCTCGCTCCGCACAGGGACGACACCACCCTTCTCGTGTGATGCGACGACGATATCCAGTTCCACGCCCCTGTCCTTTGCCTGCGCCATGATCCAATCCGCCGCGACATGGACACTATCCAACGTGCTCCGGATATCATGCGTGCTCCACACGCCTC
>JAHBUM010000184.1 GCA_019638075.1 Flavobacteriales bacterium
TGCTCCTCTCCATCGTGGTACTCGGCGGCATCGCGTGGTGGCTGGCCCGCAACGATGCGCCCACCACATTGGACCGCCCGCTGAGCGATTTCGCCGTGCCGGATACCGCCGGTGTCACGCGCATCTTCATCACCGACACCAAGGGCGGCGGCAGCGTGGACCTGAAGCGCACCCCGAACGGCTGGATCCTGAACGACATGTACGAGGCCAAGCAGGCCGAAATGGACCTGCTGCTGCGCACCTTCAAGCGCGTGGAGGTGAAGAGCCCCGTTCCCAAGTCGTTGCAGCCGAAGACCCTGCGCGTGATGGCCTCGATGGCGAAGAAGGTGGAGATCTACGAGGGAGGCGACAAGCCCTCGAAGGTCTGGATCGTGGGGCATGGCACACAGGACCACTTCGGCACTTTCATGGTGCTGGAAAAGCCCGGCATAGGCCGCAGCAACGCGCCCTTCATCATGGGCATGGGCGGCTTCACCGGCATCCTCAGCACCCGCTTCCACACCAAGGTGGACCACTTCCGCAGTGCGAAGTTCTTCGGCCTTGCCGACATGCGCGACCTCGCCTCCGTGCAGTTGGAGACCCCGGCCGCTCCGATGAACGGCTACACCATCGCACAGGACATCAACGGCCGGTACAGCCTGAAGGACTTCCAAGGCAGGCCGTACCCGTTCGATACGGTGCTGGTGGCCGGTGCGGTGCTTCCGCTGAAGCAGACCTTCTTCGAGTCCATCAAGCGGCTGCCGAAAGCCTCGCGTGATTCCCTGCTGGGCAGCACGCCCAACCACGTGCTCACCATCACCAAACGCGATGGCGAGGTAACGCGGGCGAAATTCTGGTTCAGGCCCTACAAGGGTGAAGAGCCGCCCTTCGGCATGCCGCGCCCGCTGTACGACCCCACCTACATGGATGCCTTGGTGCAGGACGATACGCTGCATGTGCAGATGCAGCGCCCGGCCTTCGAGCGCATCCTGCAACCGATCAGTTCGTTCAGGCCCTGACCAGCCACTGTGGATAACCCTGCTCCGCTGTTGATAAGTGCCCCGAAGGCCGCAATAGCGCCCGGCTAACTTTGGCCTCCTCAAAAACGCACTATCCAACCGATGAAATTCATCGTATCCAGCACCGCCCTGCTCAAGCAATTGCAGCTTCTCCAAGGCGTGCTCGCCAGCAGCAATACGCTTCCGATACTGGACAACTTCCTGTTCGATATCGACGGGAAGCAACTGACCATCACCGCCAGCGACCTGGAGACCACCATCACCGCCTCGCTGCCCGTTGAGGCCAAGGACAAGGGCACGGTGGCCATCCCCGCGCGCCTGCTGCTGGATACCCTGAAAGCCTTCCCGGAGCAGCCGCTCACCTTCAGCGTGGACGCCAAGCACTTCGGCGTGGAGATCAACAGCGATCAGGGCAAGTACAAGATGACGGGATACAACGGCGCTGAATTCCCGCGCAGCCCGCAACTGGAGGATGCCGCCAAGATGAGCCTGCCCGCCGGCACGCTCGCCACGGCCATCAACAAGACCATCTTCGCCACCGGCAACGACGACCTGCGCCCGGTGATGAGCGGCATCTTCTTCGAGATGACCGAGGAAGATGTGCGCTTCGTAGCCACCGACGCGCACAAGCTCGTGCGTTACAAGCGCACCGACCTGCAAGCTCCCAAGGCCGCCTCGTTCATCGTGCCCAAGAAACCGCTGAACCTGCTGAAGAACACGCTGGCAGGCACCAACGCGGAGGTCACCATCGAATTCAACGAGAACAACGCCGCCTTCCGTTTCGACAACACGCTGCTCGTGTGCCGCCTGATCGACGGCAAGTACCCGAACTACGAGGCCGTGATCCCGAAGACGAACCCGAACAAGCTCACCATCGACCGCGCGTCGTTCCTGAGCTCCATCCGCCGGGTGGCCATCTTCGCCAACAAGACCACGCATCAGGTGCGCCTGCACATCAACGGCAGCCAGCTCACCGTGAGCGCCGAGGATCTTGACTTCGCCAACGAAGCGAACGAGAAGCTCACCTGCTCCTACGAGGGCGATGAGATCACCATCGGCTTCAACTCGCGCTTCTTGATGGACATGCTGAACAACATCAGCGCGGAGCACGTGGTACTGGAGATGAGCGCGCCCAACCGAGCCGGCATCCTGCTGCCCGGTGAACCCGGCGAGGCGGGTGAGGATGTGCTGATGCTGGTGATGCCTGTGATGCTGAACAACTGATCGCGATGAAACACCTTCTGCTCGGAACCCTGCTCTTCGTGACCTTGAGCGCAGAGAAGTGCAACTCCGACAAGGCGGGTGCCCTTGGCAGTGTGGCGAGCATCGTGGACAGCAAATGGGTGTTGCAGTCGCTGGGCGGCAACGCGATCACCATGCCCGACGGCATGCAAGCACCTTGGCTGAAGCTGGGCAAGGATGGCAGCACCGTTGAAGGCAACGGTGGATGCAATGCGCTGATGGGTTCATTCAGCTTGGATGGCGACAAGCTCTCCTTCCCCGGTGGCGTGGGTTCCACGAAGAAGTACTGCGAAAGCACCATGTCCACCGAGAACGCCTTTTTGGGCGCACTGAAGCGGGTGGACCAGTTCAAGATGGATGGTGGTATGCTGAAGTTGCTCGGAGCAGGTCAGGAACTGGCAACGTTGAAGGGCGAGTAAGCCCGATCAGAAACGCTGCCAACTGTTGCTGCTGCGCCACGAGCGCGCACCCTGCTCGTCATCCTCCCCGGCGGCTTCATCCCCTGTGGGTGGCTCATCCTCTTCATCGTCCCACGTGATCTCGCGCGGATCATGCACGGCTGAAGGCACGTTGCGATACAGGAACGCCATGGCCACGCCGGCCGCTGCGCCCCAGAAGTGGCTCTCCCAGCTGATGCGCGGGAACAGCGGGAACATGCCCCACAGCATGCTGCCATAGAGGAACACCACCAACAGCGAAAGCCCCATGAGCATGCGCTGCTTCCGCAGGATGCCGCTGGTGAAGAGGAATGCGGCCAGCCCGTAGACCACGCCGCTGGCACCGATGTGGTAGTTGGCGCGCGCACTGATCCACACCCAGATGCCGCTTGCCAGCCACGAACCGATGACCACACGCCCGGCAAGGCGCGGAAAGAAATACATCAGCGCCCAGCCGAGCACGAAGGCCGGTATCGAGTTGTTCAGCACGTGCTCGAAGTCGCCATGGATGAACGGTGATGCGATGATGCCCACCAAGCCGCTCAGCGTACGCGGGAAGATGCCGTACCGGTGGAGCGAAAGGTCCAGCCCCTGATCCAGCAGGAAGGCGCACCACAGAAGCAATACGGCGATGGCGGGTAGCACGGCCGCTGTTCCCAGCTTGCGCTCCGGGGCCTTTGCCACCACCTGTTCGTTGCTCTCCTGCATCGCCGCCACGGATCAAAGATCGCGCCCCGTTTCCGGCACGGCCATTGTGTCAGTGTCGCATTACCTTGCACCACATGCCTCCCTACCGCACGCTTATCCTGTTGATCCTTGCCACGGTGGTCGTCGGCCTCGCATTCACCACACCCGGACGGAATGACGCAGCCCACACTGAAGCGCCTGCACAGGAACTGACCCCGCCCAGCGAACTGGCGCTGATGATGCGCGCCATGGCCATCCATGCCGACAGCGTGAAGGCGGCGGTGAACCGTGGCGGGAACCTCCCCCCCTACCCGAAAGCCTTTAAAAAGCTGCCCACAGCCGAGCCCACCAAGGGCATGCACATCGACCCGATCACCTTCCCCACCTTCGCCAAGGATTACGAGAACAAGCTGGGGCGGCTGTACAAGGTGAAGAAGGGCGAACGCCAGCAAGCCTACAACGCCTTGGTGCAAAGTTGTGCTAACTGCCACGGCACGCACTGCCCCGGCCCGCTGATGCGCATCAAGAAGATGTACATAGCCACCGAGTGAGCGACGCGATCAACGGGCTGCGGTGAGTTTGCCACCGGGCGTGCGATGGCCACCGGGATAGAAGGCTCCGATCTTCACCTTCGCATCCAGCAGGAACTGCGTCATATCGAACGAAGGCCGCTGGTCCAACGCGCGAAGCACGAGTTCCGCTGTGGCCTCCGCATCGTTCCCGGCGCGGTGGTGCCTGAAGCGGATGCCATGCAGGTCGCACATCGGTTTCAGTCCGTACGAAGGATGTCCCGGCCATACCTTGCGGCATAAGCTGACGCTACAGAAGTATTGGAAGGTCGGGTGTGACAGCCCATGGCTTGCCAGCGTACTGCGCAGCACGCTCATATCGAACGCCGCGTTGTGCGCCACCACGGTCTGCTCGTGCAGCACGGCGGCCACTTCCTCCCAGATCCCTTCCCATCGCGGTGCCCCGGCCACATCCTCGGGCCTGATACCATGCACCGCCACGTTGTACGGGCTGAAGTACGGCCAGTAGCGCGGCTTGATCAGCCAGTTGCGCACCTCGCGCACCACGCCCCCGCGCACGATGGCGATGCCCAGTTCGCACGGGCTGTCGGGCTGCGGTGTGGCCGTCTCGAAGTCGAGGGCGAGGAAATCCATCGCACGAAGTTCCAGTTTTGGCGGGATAGTAAGGAACAACTGGCAGCTTCATCGTGAAGCCTCAGGACCGGCCTTGCGATGAGGACATGGCATGCGATCGGCATGAATTGGCGCGTGACCAACGCTCAGGTCATTCATCGTATATCCTTCATTATCAGCCTTCTGAATTTTTATAGTGGTGGGAATTTCGCCACGACGTGGCGAAATTCCCACCACTTCATGGCTAAATACCGGCCACTATCAACTACCTTCGCAGCACCGCTGCAGCTGAAGTCAAGGCGGGGAGCGAATGGAAAAGAAGCGGAACATCCGGTATGCCGTGGACATCGCCCTGAAGGACACCCCCGTGGTGCTGCTGCACGGCGCGCGGCAAACGGGCAAGACCACATTGGCAAAAGCCATCGCGCGGGAGCGTGGCGCCCGGTACGTAACGCTGGACGACCACCCCACATTGGAGGCCGCGCTGGACGACCCACCCGCGTTCATACAAGGGCTTGGCAAGCTGGCCGTGATCGACGAGGTGCAAAATGCGCCCAACATCTTCCGGGCCATCAAAGCCAGCGTGGACCGCGACCGCAAGCCGGGGCGCTTCCTGCTCACCGGCAGCGCCAACGTGCTGGTGCTGCCCAAACTGGGCGATTCGCTGGCCGGGCGGATGGAGATCATCCCCCTGTTCCCCTTCGCACAAGATGAACTGCATGGCCGCAAGAGCGGCTTCATCGACAAGGTGTTCGGCGCGCGGCCCCGGATGGAGGACACCACCGTGCTGGAGCGGAAAAAGGTGGCTGCGCTGGTGACGGCAGGTGGCTACCCCGAGGTGATGACCCGGAAGGACGCCGCTCGGCGGGACGCTTGGTACAGCGCGTACATCACCAGTATCCTGCAACGGGATGTGCGTGACATCAGCAACATCACGGGCCTCACCGATCTGCCCCGGCTGCTGAGCGCGCTGGCCTTGCGGAGCAGCGGCCTGCTGAACCTCGCCGACCTCTCACGGTCGCTGGACATACCCCACAGCACCCTGCGGCGCTACATGGCGCTGCTGGAAGCCACCTTCCTATGCACGCCCATCAACGCATGGTACAGCAACCGGGGGAAGCGGCTGGTGAAGGCTCCGAAACTGCACCTTGCCGACAGCGGTTTCGCGGCGCACCTCTCAGGCATCGACCGGCCGGCCGATATTCTGGACAACCCGTCGTTCGGGCCGTTGCTGGAAACGTTCGTGGTGAACGAGCTGCGGAAGATCGCCAGTTGGAGCAAGGCGCGGGTGAAGCTGCACCACTTCCGCACCGAGGCCGGGCGGGAAGTGGATGTGGTGCTGGAGGACAACAAGGGCCGGATCGTGGGCATCGAAGTGAAGGCGGGCATGGCCGTGGGCAGCAGCGATGTGGCCGGGCTGAAGCATCTGCGGGAGACCGCCGGTGACAAGTGGCTGCGCGGCATCCTGCTGCATCCGGGGCTGGGCATCACGCCCTTCGCCAAGGACATCCACGCGGTGCCGATGAGCGCGTTGTGGGAATGGTAGATGGTGGGAATTTCGCCACGATGTGGCGAAATTCCCACCACTCCTTGGGGCAAGTCCTTCCACGATCAGAAGCTCCCTACCCCACTTCTGGACTATATTCGCTCAACTTTACTGGCATGGAACGCAGCATAGCCATCCTATCAGCCATCCTGTTCGCGGGCATCGGTCAGGCGCAGGATGTGCCTGCGAAGGAAGCGGTCGCATCCCGCTTCCACATCGGCGTACAAGGCTCTGTTGACCACGCGTACCGGACACTGGAACTGAACCAGCGGACCGGCCCGAGTGAACGGATCATGGAAAACCGGAACCATGCTGAAGAACCCCGGCTGGGCTGCACCGGAGCCCTATTCATGGGCTACACGTTCAGTTCCCGTTTCGGGCTGGAAGCGGGCCTCGGCTATGCGTTACGCGGCTGGCAACTCGATATTTCCAAGCTTACGTTCGGCGATCAGATCGAACCGCGCAGAGGGTCCATCTATCAAACCCATGATGAACTGAAAGCGATCCGACGCAGCTTCCACTATCTGGACATACCCGTGCG
>JAHBUM010000185.1 GCA_019638075.1 Flavobacteriales bacterium
GGAAGAAATCCGGAGTGGTCCCGACCACGCGGAAGCCGCGATGGGAATCGCCCAGCGAGAGGGGAACCACCCATGCCACCTCTTGCCGTGCGGCGATGCGTTGTACCGCGGGCCAGGACACTTCGTTGGTCGCATCGCCAATGTGAAACACGCTGTAGAGCAGCAGTTGCACCGGGCCACTGCGCGCGCCGACGATCAGATCGGTGCGCGATACGGTGCTGGCGAAGCTTTCGCGGGCATCGTTGCGCAGTCGTTCGACGCCCAGCAGCAGCGAGACCGAGAGCGCGACCACGATCACCGTTAGCCCGGCGGTGAGACGCCGGTTCCACAGGCTCGCCAGTGCCAGGGGAAGAAGACGGATCATGACGCCACCTCCTTCGCCGCCTGATTGAGCGCGGAGAGATCCACCACCCGGTCGAAATGCGCGCTCAGGCGCCGATCATGACTCACGAACAGCAGCGTAGCGCCCGCCGCGTCGCACTCACTCAGAAGCAGGTCGAGAAAACGCGTCTGGCGATCGGCATCGAGCGCCGAGGTCGGCTCGTCGGCAATGATCAGTCCCGGCCGGCCGATCAGCGCGCGCGCAGCCGCCACACGCTGCTGCTGCCCCACCGAGAGCGTCATGGCCGGGCGTGCGAGCAGGTTTGCGGGCAGATCCAGCCTCGCCGCCAGGCGTCTCGCCTCGGCAAGCGGCGTGCTCCCCGCGGCGGCGATCCGCTTTCGCCGCGCAGCGGAAAACCGGCACGCCAGCAGAATGTTGTCCTGCATCGAGAGATAGGGAATCAGATTGAAGAGCTGGAACACGAAGCCGATGTGGTCGGCGCGGAAACGGTCGCGCGCGCGGGCGCTCAGCTGCGCAAGGTCCTCGCCGAGTACGCACACGCGACCTTCGCGGGGCGACAACACCCCGCCAACGATCGAAAGCAGGGTGGTCTTGCCGCTGCCGCTGGCTCCCACGACCACCAGTGTCTCCTCCCGTGCCACATGCAGATCAAGGTCGGCAAGGATGATGCGCCCGCCATGCGCGAACCGGAGGTCGTGGATGTGGAGCAGGGCAGGCATCAGCGGTGGCGTTCGATCACGCGGGAGAGCAACAATACGGCAGGCAGGCCGCACAGCACGATCAAAAAGGCGGGGGCTGATGCTTCGCGCAATTGCTCGATGGATGCCATTTCATACGTCTTCGTGCTCAGCGTGTGCATGTCGAAGGGCCGCAGGATCAGCGTGAGCGGGAGTTCCTTCACCACGTCGATGGCCACGAGCAGCGCGGATGCCGCGAGGGCGGGCTTCAGCAAGGGCAGGTTGATGCGGCGGAACGCCCGCCATGGCGATGCGCCGAGCAGACGTGCGCTGCCATCGAGCAAAGGGCTTTGCTGGCGGAGATTGCCGTAGAGCGGCTGCACCCCCACAGCGAGGAAGCGCACCGTGAACGCGTAAGTGAGCAGGCCCACGCTGCCGATCAGCGCGAAGGGAAGGCCGCCCTTACGATCCACGATACCGGCGATGGTCATCACGCCGATGGCGATCACCGCACCGGGAATGGCGTAGCCGAGATCCGCGAAGCGACGCATCCACGGCCGCCGGGAGCCGTAGCGTTCCTGAAAGGCGAAGAGGATGGCCGCGCCGAGCGTGCATGCCCCGGCGAGCAGGGCGACCACGATGGTGTTGCGCAATGCTGGCAATGTGCCCGCAGGCCATGCCGATGCGCCCATGGTGGAGAGGTCGTGGATGATGTTGCCGAGCGGCAGGCCGATGCCGCAGAGCACGATGAGCGCGCAGGCGAGCGTGGCGCACCATCCGCGCCAGCCGACGAGCCGGGTGCGCGCCACCGGGGCCTGATCCACCGCTTGGCTGCGGCCACTCCGCGAGCGCTGTTCGATCCACAACAGCAACGCCACCAGACCGAGCAGCGCGGCGCTCAACCGTAGGGCGCTGCCCAGATCGTACAGGCCGCTCCAACTGCGGAAGATGCCGGTGGTGAGTGTGCGGATGCCGTAATGCTTTACCGCGCCGAAGTCGTTCAAGGTCTCCATGGCCGCAAGCAACGCCCCACCGATGATCGCGGGCCGCGCGAGCGGGAAGGCGATGCGGGAAAGCCGCCGCAGTGGCGATGCGCCGAGCATCCGGGCGGCCTGCAACTGAGCGGTCATGCCCTGCGTGAAGGCTGCGCGCGCAGGTAGATGGATATAAGGGAAGAGCACGGCGGCCAGCACGAAGCAAAGCCCCGGCATGTTCATGATGTCGGGTCGCAGGCCGATGGTACGATCGAGCCATCCGCTGAGCGTGCCCGTGGGGCCGAGCAGCGCGGCGTACGCATAAGCGCTGATGTACGTGGGCAGGGCCAATGGCAGCACCAAGGCCCAGCGGAACACGTTGCGCAAGGGGAAGTCGTGCGCGGCGATCAGCCAAGCCGAGGGTACGGCGAAGAGCCACGCGATGCCGATGGTGCCTGCGAGGAGCAGCAGTGTTTCACCCAAGTGGCCGGGGAGCAGCTTGCCAGCCACGTGCGACCACTCCGGCGCATCCACGAACAGCGGCGCCGCCACCACCACCACGACAGGCAGCGCAAGGAGCAGCGCCAGTGCTGTGATGCCGGTGGGGATCGCCCCGGGCCGTGCCATGCGTGATCGGATGGGATCAGCGCCAACCGGCGGCGTCGAAGCGTTTCACCGCTTCGGCGTTGAAGCGCGAGAGGGCTTCGAGGTTGAGCGTGTCGGGTGTGAACGTTCCGAAGGCGATGAGCTCCGCAGCGGGTGTGATACCGGCCTTCACGGGATACTCCTTGTTGCCTTCGGCGAAGCGTTGCTGTGCCGCATCGCTGCTGAGGAATTCGAGCAGCGCGATCGCTTCGGCCTTGTGCGGCGCATGTTTCGCCACGCCGCCGCCGCTCACGTTCACATGCGTGTGGGTGCCATCGAAGGTGGGGAACACCACGCCGATCGTCTCACGCGCCTTCTGTTTCTCCGGCTCGGTGGAGGCCATCAGTTTGCCGATGTAGTAGGAGTTGGCGATCGCCACATCGCCGATGCCTTCGGCCACTGCAAGCAGCTGGTCGGTGTCGCTGCCCTTGGGCGCGCGCGCCATGTTCTTCACGATGCCTTTCGCCCACGTCTCCGCCGCATCGGGGCCGTTGCGCGCGATCAGTGCGGCGAGCAGGCTTTGGTTGTACACGTTCTCCGAGCTGCGCACCAGCACGCGGCCCTTCCATCGCGGCGCGGTAAGCGCATCGTACGTGGCGATCTCGGCGGGCTTCACCTTGTTCTTGTTGTAGGCGATCACACGCGCGCGCATCGTGAGGCCGAACCATTCGCCCTGTGGATCGCGCAGGTGGGCGGGCACGTTCGCTTCCAAGGTGCTGCTTTGGATCGCCTGCAACAGGCCGCGTGTCTTCGCAAGGCCCAGTTTGCCCGCATCGGCGGTGATGAAGATGTCGCACGGGCTCTTCGCACCCTCCTGTTCCAGTCGCGCCATCAGCTCATCGCCACCGGCGTTCACCACGTTCACTTTGATGCCCGTGCTCTCGGTGAACTGGTCGAACAACTGTTGATCGACATCGTAATGCCGGTGACTGTACACGTTCACTTCGCGTGGAGGCGGCGGTGTCGTTCCGGTTCCGGGCTCGGGGGCCGGTGTGCCGCAGGCGGCGATAAGAAGAGGCAGGGCGATCAGCAGATGTCTCATGTTGAAGGGTGTGAAGATCGTTCGGGACGTGTTGATGAAAGAGGGGAAGCGCACAGGTGATCGGATGCGGTCATGTCACCATCAAGCGGTGTGTGCTTTGTTGCGGCCCAGCGGTGATGCGGACCAAGTAATGTCCGGCGGCGAGTGTCAGGCGTTCCTCGCGGATCCCGACCGCCGGATCGTAGCTGTGCTGAAGGACCGGCCTGCCCAAGGCATCGAACACATCGAGCATGGCTGTCACGGCATCGCTGCGCAAGTCCCAGCGCACCGTGACCGTACCGGCCGATGGATTGGGGAACACGTGTACGATGAGGTCGGAGCGATCAGGTGATGTGCAATCGGTCTTGCGCTGCGCGAGCAGCTTCAATGTGGAGAGCCGCTTCACCAGCCTGTCGTACACGCCGGGAAGCGCCACGTCGGTGGGCACTCCGTTCCGCCGCATGCTTACCACCACCGTATGGTACAGGTTGGCATGGAACGCGGAGGTGGAGTAGAACTTGTTCGGGTCCGCGGCCACGGCATCGGCGATCAACGCGCGGCTGGCGGCGAGGCGGTCGTGGATGGCCGGCAGCTGCACACGCGAAAGGGCATCGCAGGCCGTGCGCCACAGGTCCTCCATCAGCAGTGGATCATTTGCTATGCGCGCCACCAGCGGCTTGTAGCCGTCGGCGCTGCGGTCGCGTGGTGGCAGCTCCATGTCACGCTCCCACAGGCACAGGTTGTAGTCCCACGGGATCCAATGCAGGCGGCCATCTTCCGCGCTATGGTACAGGCTGAAGTTGCGGCCGTTGTCGTGGTACGAATCCCAGTTGTTCAGCAGCACATCCAGCACCATCGCGTGCAGATAGCTGTCCACGTTGAAGATGGCATCGAGCCGTTGCCGGAACACGGCGCTGCGGTCCTCGTGCATCAGTTTCATCAGGTCCAGCAGCGGCATCCATCCCACGTTGTTCGCGTCGTGGTCCAGTTTGAACTCATCGGTGTATGCTGCGGGATCATCACCCTGCCATGCCATTTCGGTATTGTCGGTGCATTGGTACAAGGTGCCTGTATCTCCGAACCGGCTCCGGCAGAAACGCTTGTTGATCTCCTCCACCAGCAGGTAGAGGCCAAGCAGCGAGTCGTTCACGTACACCTGCGCGTAGGCGGTGCGCGAAGCGGGAAGGCCCTGTTCGCGCAGCAGCCCATAGGCCAATGTCTCGCGCAGGAAGGAGGGGTCGCCTGCGAAGTTGTGCAGGTTCAATTTCGTCTGTCCGTCGTGCTCCTGATCGTTCACGAAGCGATCGAAGTCCAGCTTGATGGGCCGCTTCTTCCCGGGGAAGCCCCGGTAGGAATAATCGCCTTTGAAACGCATGCCTGTCGCTGGCAGGGCATGACCATCCACGATCACATCCACGGTGCGGTAGCGCGCTGAGGCCGGTGGGAGTGGTCAAGTCCATGACGGGCCGGACGGTGGTGCTGTGCGGGTCCAGCAGGACAAAGATGGAGGTGGGGCACCGTTCCGGGTTGAAGAAAAGCGACATTCTTGATCGCGAGGGTTCTACGCGTAGAAGAAGGGACAAGGAAAGAAGGAGAGAGTGCGATAGTGATGGGACCTGGCTTCATTCCACAACGTTGTAACAAACACCGGAATCCATGCGTCCGGCCCGTGAACAACATCCACTCACTGCCATGCGCACATCACCGATCGCACTTCTTCCCTACGTCACTGTCGTGGCCCTGTTCTCCGCCTGTGGAACGCCCGACATTCCAACCGCCACGACCGATGCGTCGCCCGCCGTCCCCGAAGCCGCCAAGATCGAACGCGGCAGATACCTCGTGGAGATCATGGGCTGCAACGATTGCCACTCGCCCAAGCTGATGGGCCCGGAGGGACCTTACCTCGATCCGGAACGCATCCTGAGCGGGTACCCTGCCGAGCGTCCGCTGCCGCCGCTGCCCGCCAACAACGAGGGCTGGGCGCTGATGGCGATGGACCTTACGGCCGCCGTGGGTCCGTGGGGCACCAGCTTCGCGGCGAACCTCACGAGCGATGAGACCGGCATCGGCAACTGGACCGAGGAGCAGTTCGAGCGCGCGTTGCGTCACGGGCTGTACAAGGGTCTGGAAGGCTCGCGCCCGTTGCTGCCGCCCATGCCGTGGCAGAACTTCGTGGACATGAAGAAGGAGGACCTGAGCGCTGTGTTCGCCTACCTGAAGAGCACCAAGCCCGTGGAGAACGTGGTGCCTGCACCGATCCTGCCGGGTGGAAGGCCGTCGTAACGATCACGCTGTGCTCTCCCGCAGCGGTACGCCCCGCGTGGTCCGAAGGGATCGTGCGGGGCGTTGTGTTGTGAGGGTGTATAGGCCGGATGGCTGCGGGGCGTGGCACGGCATCATCGGCCGCGCCACGCTCATCGGGTGCCGGATGCCTGATGGAACCACCGCCGATCGCTCCACCAAGCGATCAGTACGCCGAGGGCGTAGGCCAGCAGGTCGCCCCACTGGAAGGTGTTGCCGAGGATCAGCTTGGCGGCGAGGTTGTCCGTGAGCCCCAAGTGATGGATCAAGCCCAGTGCCTGCGTGCCTTCCACGGCGAAGGCGAAGAGGAGGGTGGACCATGCGGCCGTGTTCGCGTTGATCCGCAGGAACGCGCGCAGGCCGTAGTGGATCAGGATCACCACGAGGAGATCGCCCATGTATGGCCGCACGAAGTCGTCGTGTACGAAGGCGGCAATGCAGACCTCCACTCCGAGAACGATGGCCGCGATCACGGCATGGGAAAGGCTGAAACGGATCACATGTTCGGAGCTTGATCGTTCACGGAACGTGGTCGCCAATGCGTAACGTGGCCCATACGGCCTCACTCACCTCGAACGTGCCAGCAT
>JAHBUM010000186.1 GCA_019638075.1 Flavobacteriales bacterium
GCCACGCGCACGATGGGCGCATCGAGATACTCGAAGGCATGCTCGGCGATGATTGCCGCCAGTTCACCACCGAAACCGGCCATCAGCGTGTCTTCGTGCAAGAGCAGCACACGGCCGGTCTTCTTCACACTGGCGAGGATGGTGTCCACATCCAACGGCACCAACGTACGTAGATCGACAATGTCAATGTCGATACCGGTCTCCTTCTGCACATCAACTGCCCAATGCACGCCCATTCCGTAAGTGATGATGCTGACGTCGCTTCCCTCTCGCACCACATTGGCCTTGCCGAACGGAATGCCATACGGCTGCTCCGGAACAGGGCTGGTGATGCTGCGATACATCGCCTTGTGCTCGAAGAACATCACCGGGTTGGGGTCGTCGAAGGCGGTCATCAGCAGGCCCTTCGCATCATAGGGGTTGCTGGGGTAAGCCACCTTCAGACCGGGTGTCTTCACGAACCACATCTCGTTGCTCTGGCTGTGGAACGGCCCCGCTCCCACCCCGGCGCCAGTGGGCATGCGCACCACCACGTCGGCGTTCTGGCCCCAGCGGTAGTGCATCTTCGCGAGGTTGTTGCAGATCTGGGTGATGCCCTCGCTCACGAAATCGGCGAACTGCATCTCCATCATGGCCTTCATGCCCTTGATGCTCAAACCCAGCGCGGTGCCGAGGATCGCGCTCTCACACAGCGGCGTGTTGCGCACCCGGCCCTTGCCGAACTTCTCCACGAACCCATCGGTGATCTTGAACGCGCCACCGTACTCGGCGATGTCCTGTCCCATCAACACCAATTGCGGGTGGCGCTCCATGCTTTGGGATAGGCCCTGCTGGATGGCGTCGATGAAGCGTTTTTCGGGATGGTTGCCAGTTGTCAGTTGTTGGTTGTCAGTTGCCAGTGTCGGCAGACTGACAACTGGCAACGGCGAACTGACAACTGAAGCTGCGTAGACATCAGCCAATTCAGCCGTTTCAACCGGCACCGGTTCCGGCTCCTCGAACGCGTGTTTCAGATCCTCTTCGATGCCATCCTTCAGCCGCGTGCGGATCTCGTCGCGCTTGGCGATGCTGAGGATGCCGTGCTTCAGCAGCCACGCCTCGTAGTTCGCCACGGGATCCTTCCTGCCCCATTCCTCGAACAGTTCCTTCGGCACGTACTTCGTTCCGCTGGCCTCCTCGTGGCCGCGCATTCGGAAGGTGATGCACTCCACGAGGATCGGGCGCGGGTTCTCGCGTACGCTGTCGGCCAAGCGCGCGATGTTGTCGTACACTTCAAGGATGTTGTTGCCCGCGATCTGCACGCCTTCAATGCCGTAGCCGATGGCCTTGTCCACGAAGCTCTTCATGCGGAACTGCTCGCTGCTGGGCGTGCTGAGGCCGTAGCCGTTGTTCTCGATGATGAAGAGCACCGGCAGGTCCCACACGGCGGCCACGTTCACGCTCTCGTGGAAATCGCCCTCGCTGGTGGCGCCATCGCCGGTGAACACGATCGTGCAACGGTCCTCCTGCTTCAGCTTGTGCGCTAACGCGATGCCGTCGGCAATGCCCATCTGCGGACCCAGGTGGCTGATCATGCCCACCACCCTGTGCTCCTGACTGCCGAAGTGGAAGCTGCGCTCGCGGCCCTTGCTGTAGCCGGTGGCCTTGCCCTGCCATTGCGCGAACAGCTTGCGGAACGGCATGCCCCGCGTGGTGAACACACCGAGGTTGCGGTGCATCGGCAATATGTACTCGTCGGGGTGCAAGGCCATGGTGGCACCTACACTAATAGCCTCCTGCCCGATACCGCTGAACCACTTGCTGATCTTGCCCTGCCGCAGCAGGCTCAGCATCTTCTCCTCGATGATGCGGGGATAGACGAGCTTCTCGTAGGTGTCGATCAGGAAGGCGTCGCTGTGCGTGCCGCGCTCGAAGCGGAGCTGGCGGTCTTCGGTGGTGAGGATGGACATGGTGAAAGCGGTGTTCCCGCAGCGGGCGCAAAGGTATCGGGGGCGCGGCGGTGCATGGGCGAAGTTGTCAGTGCCGGGTTGTTGGAAGTGCGGGGCACAGGAATGCTCCATTTGGGCGTGCCCCTTCGCCAACACACAACCCACGCGCAGGGTCCGGCTATCCGTTCCAAGTCCTCGTTCGTTCCTCACTCCGGGCTTTCCACTCCTATCCGTCACGCGGAACCCATCCCGGGCCAAAGTCCGCGTCCTCACCCCGAACATCGTTACTTCGCCGATGCGCATGCAGCCCACGCTCGCCATCATCATCCCCTGCCTCAACGAGGAAGGCGCCCTTCCCCTCCTGCTGAAGGAGCTGGAAGGCGTCCTTACACAGGTCAAGGAACAATGCCTCATCGTGATCGTGGACGATGGCTCCACCGACGCCACCATTCACCGCGCACAAGCCTTCCATCCGGGTGCCCCGAACGTGTCCATCGAAGTGATCGCCCTGCCCTATCCCATGGGGCATCAGGAGGCCATCTACCAAGGGCTGCTCTTCGCTTCAGGCTCCACCGCGCAACGCTTCGTGGTGATGGATGGCGACGGCGAGGATGATCCGGCGGCGATCCTCGCGATGCTGGCGCAACCATCGGGCATCGTGTTCGTGGCACGCGGCAAGCGAGCTGAATCGAGCGGGTTCCAACTCGGCTATGCGCTGTACCGCCTGTTGTTCCGCCTTGTATCCGGCCGTTCCATCAGTTTCGGCAACTATTCGCTGATCGACCGGCGTGTGCTCGGTGCCGTGCTGGACCAGTCGTTCATCCATTACGCGGCTTTCCTCTCGAAGCAGCGCGCGCCCACCAGCATCGTCAAGAGCGACCGGCGCAGGAGGCTGGAAGGTGTTTCCAAGATGGGCCTTGATGACCTGGGCATGCACGCCTTCAAGTCGCTGATCGAGTACAGTGACCGCCTGCTGGCCTTGTTCCTCAAGGCCTTCCTCTACCTCAGCGTGGTGTTCCTGCTGTCGGTGCTCACCATCGTGGGCATCAAGCTTTTCACCCAGCTCGCCATCCCCGGCTGGGCCAGCAACCTGTCGGCCACGATGTTCAACAGCATGCTGCTGTGCCTGGGCTTCTTCGTCATGGGCCTGATGCTCTCCAAGGCCACACAGCGCCGCGAGCGTGCCGGGCAGCACCTGTACAAGCGCATCGGGCGGCAGGCATGAACTACGTGGGAACGGAGCTCGAGATCTTCCAGCACGCGGTACGCTGGAAGCGTTACTGGTACTCCGTCGTGCGGCCGTACGTGGCCGGGAATGTGCTCGATGTCGGTGCTGGTCTCGGCGTGAACGCTGGGTACGTGTGCAACGAACGTGTAGCGAGCTACACCTTCCTCGAACCCGATGCGCGGCTGCTTCAACAAGTGCCGCAACGGTCCGGACTCCCCTCCCATGTGCAACAACGCTCAATACACGGCACAACAGCCGATCTACGTGGCGAACACTTCAACACGCTGCTCTACATCGACGTGCTCGAACACATCGAGGATGCTGCGGGCGAACTTCAACGTGCCTGCGATCTGCTGCACAGCGGCGGCCACCTCATCATCGTAGTGCCAGCCTTCCAATTCCTGTACAGCCCGTTCGACAAGGCCATCGGCCACTTCCGCCGCTACGACCGTGCGATGCTCGGCTCGCAGATGCCCGCTTCGCTCCGGCCAGTGCGTATGCGTTACCTCGATAGCGCTGGGCTGCTGCTCTCGCTGGGCAACAAGCTGCTGCTGCGCCGGGCCACGCCCACACCGGCACAGATCACCTTCTGGGACAGGTGGATCGTGCCCCTTTCACGGATCACCGACACCCTCACCGCGCACACCTTCGGCCGTTCGCTGGTGGCGGTGTACCGAAAGCCCTGATCCTATCTTCACCGGATGCTCCCATCACCCGATACAGGCCGCCTGCTGGGAATTCCGTTGCGCGCGCTGGTGATGCTGGCGATCGGCGCTGTATTCGCGTGGAACGCCTCGTTGCGCTGGCAGATGCTCTTTCAGCACCGCACGGAGCTGGGTGGCGTGGAGCACAACGTGGTGCATGGTATCCAGAAGGTGATGCTGGGCCACACCTTGTACGAGGATCCCGAGCAGCCGCCCTTCGATGTGATCCAGTATACACCGGCGTACTACGTGCTGTGTGCGGGCATCGGGAAGCTCATGGGCCTGCATGGTGATGATGCGCGTGCCATCTTCCTGCTCTCGCGATCCGTCGCGCTGGCGTTGTGGCTGCTCACCGGCTTGTTGGTGTACCGCGCCTGCCGCATGGCCGGGGCCGTATCGTGGAGTGCCGCGCTGGCCGCAGGGATCACCCTGTGTACGGCATGGGAGCAATCGTTCTCGCGCATGGACGCGCTGGCCGAAGCCACGACCGCCGGAGTAGTCCTGCTCTTCATACGCTGGCTTGTTTCCGGCGAACAGCGCGCGTTGATCCTCGCCTCGGTGGTCGCGGTCCTCGGTGTGTTCGCCAAGCAATCCGGTGTCGTGATGGTGGCCGCCCCGGTGCTGTACCTGCTCCTCGCCCGCCAATGGAAACCCTTACGGATCGTGTTGATCACGATGTCCATTGCATCCGTGGCCGGGTTCGGGGCCACGCTGCTGCTGGGCACACCGCTGGCCATTTACCAGAACACGGTGCTCGGCCTGCGCAACGGCTTCAGTTGGATGATGTATACGGAACTGTTCAACCCGCCCACGTACAAGTACTTCATCGGCTGGCATATACTCGCGGCCATCGTGGTGTTGCGCGGCCTTCGCTCCCCACATGCGCCATTGCGTTTCCTTGCCCTTGCCATCCCGCTGAGCCTCGGCTTCGCACTGATCACCGGGCTGAAGTACGGCAGCCGGCTGAACTACCTGCACGAAAGCCTGATGCTCACGTTCATGGGCATCGCGATCCTCCTGCCGCAGACCAAGCCCGCGTGGCGCAACATGATCGGCTGGTCACTCGCCTTGTACGGCCTGCTGTTCGCCTCTTTCCGCACCAACAGCGTGATGGCTTGGCACCGGGTGGGCGATCCGGATGCGATCCATGCAAAGCACTTGGACGACGACATCGCCGTTCGGGATGCACTGGTCCACGACCTTGGCCTCAAGCCCGATGAATACGTCTTCATCACCTACCGCGAATACCTCGAACACTTCTTCGTAGGCCAAAGCCTGCTCACGCAGAAGGACATCGTGCAGTACAGCAGGGATCGGCTGTTCGACTACACCGACTTCCACCGCGCCATGACCGATGGCACGGTCCGTTTCGTGATCACCGATGGCGCCACCGGGCCGATCACCTACATGGACAGCACATACGCAGGTTGGGAACCGTTGCGCAAGGTGAGGGGCCGCATCATTCTTGCCCGGGATGCACGACCGTAGTCCGTTGCACTACTTGTCCTTCCAAAGCGGATCTTCGCACCCATGTTCCGTGGCCCGCTGACCGTTCTCGCCCTGCGCTTGGGGGCCGTGGCGGCGGTGTACGCCATCACGCGCTTCCTGTTCGCGTGGCTGAACAGCGACCTGTTCCCCGATGTGCCGTGGTCTTCCTTCATCGGCGGCCTGCGCTTCGATGCCAGCGCCATTGCATGGACCAACATCCCGTGGATCCTGCTCTACGTGCTGCATCCTTCGCCGGCACAGAAGTGGTTGAAGAACGTGCAGATGGCCCTGTTCATCGTGCCTAATGCCGTGGCGCTCTTCTTCCAGTTCGTGGATCTGGAGTACTACACCTTCAGCCTGAAGCGCAGCACGGCGGACTTCCTGCAGATCCTCACGGCCGGTGACGACACGGTATCGTTGGCACCGGCCTTCCTCAAGGATTACTGGCACATCCTGTTGCTGTATGTTGCAGCCATCGCCTTCCTCGTGTGGGCGTACCGGAGGGCAGGCAGGCGCAGCAGGGATGTAAGTGCATGGCCGTGGCGCATCGGTTGGCGCGTGGTCGTGATGGCTGGCCTCGTCATCGCATCGCGTGGCGGCCTCCAACTGGTGCCACTTCAACCGCTTGATGCGGCACGCTATGGAGGTGCCAGCGTGTTGCCGGTCACGTTGAACACGCCGTTCACCATGCTGATGAGTTGGGGTAAGCCGACGCTGGAAAGAGTGGGGAACATGCCGCAAGAGCATGCTGATGCACTATGGCCGGTGCATCACCATTTCGTGGATACGCTCAACCTGCCACCGCGCACGAACGTTGTCATCATCATCCTCGAAAGCTTCTCCGCAGCATACAGCGCACAGCTCTCCGGCGATGTCGGATACATGCCCTTCCTTGATTCGTTGATGGGCGTGAGCCTGAACATGACGCGGGCCTATGCCAATGGACGCCGCAGCATCGACGGTATCCCGGCCATTCTCGCGAGCATGCCGGGACTGATGGACGAAGCCTTCATCACATCGCCCTACGCCAGCCAGCCGTTCACCTCTCTTGCCAACACTTTGGGCCAGGCGGGCTACAGCAGCAGTTTCTACCATGGCGGACGCAACGGCACCATGGGCTTCGATGGCTTCACCCGCTCGGCTGGCTTCGAGCGGTATATCGGCCTGAACGAATACACCGGCGAC
>JAHBUM010000187.1 GCA_019638075.1 Flavobacteriales bacterium
AACGTGGTGGAGGCCGACGAGTATGACCGCAGTTTCCTCAAGCTCTGCCCCAGCGAATCGGTGATCACTGCGATGGATCCCGATCACTTGGACATCTACGGCACACGCGAGGCGATGTTCGATGCCTACACGCAGTTCGCGATCCTCTGCGATGGCCCGGTGCTGGTCCACGAGCGCATCGCCGATCACTTCAAGGAGCGCAGCCAGGTGACCTCTTATGCGCTCGGAAGCACGGGCACACCCCGCGCGGAGAACCTGCGGGTGGTCAATGGCGCCTACGAATTCGACCTGCATGCGGAGGGGCACACCTTGACCGGTCTTCGCCTCGGCATGCCTGGCCGCCACAACGTGGAGAACGCCATCGCCGCCAGTACCATCGCCCTGCGCCTTGGTGTCACGTCCGATCTGTTGCGGCAGGGGTTGGCCTCGTTCCGTGGTGTTTCGCGCCGGTTCGAGACGCGCATCGCCGGGCCGAAGGTGGTCTTCATCGACGATTACGCCCACCACCCCCGGGAATTGGACGCCTGCATCGCCAGCGTAAGGGAGATGTACCCCGGAAAAAGGATCACCGGCATCTTCCAGCCGCACCTCTTCACCCGCACCAGCGATCTGGCGACGGACTTCGCGGAAAGCCTGTCAGCACTGGATGAATTGATGCTTCTGGACATCTATCCGGCCCGCGAGGAGCCCATTCCGGGGATCACTTCACAATGGTTGTTGGAGAAAGTCCCGATGGAGGCCAAAGAGTGCGTTCCGAAAGCCTCTATCCTTGAGGAGCTTGGACAGCGTGACGTGGAGGTGGTGGTGACCCTCGGCGCCGGTGACATCGACCGGTTGGTGCCCTCCATCGAACGGCTGCTCAACGAGAAGTACAGGCCATGAAGAAGATGAAAGCATACCTCCGTCCGTTGGGCATCGCGCTCGCCGTGATCGGCGTGCTGCTCGCGCTCGGCTTCGTGGAACGCACCGCAGACCGTGCGCCCATCACCGACCTGCAGGTCACGGTGGATGGCGTGGAAGGCATCCACTTCATCGACGAGATGGCCGTGCGTCAGGAGATACTGGATCAGGGCATCGCCGTGATGGGATCGCGCACCGGCGAGGTGGATGTGACCGGCATCGAGGACCGGCTGCGCAGCATTCCGTGCGTGGCCAAGGCCGAGGTCTATCATACGATGGACGGCCGCTTGCATGCCCGTGTGCGGCAGCGGATCCCCATCGTGCGCGTCTTCAACCGCGATGGCAGCAGCTTCTACATCGACAAGGAAGGCTGGACCATGCCGACCAGCGCGAACTACACCGCCCGTGTGCTGGTGGTGACGGGCCACTTGGACGAGCCCGGCGCGAAGAACGGCGTGTACTCCGTGTTCGCCAGCGACAGCATCGAGCACGCCTTCCGCTCCGACGACATCCACCGGCTGGCCACCTTCATCACCGCCGATCCCTTTTGGAACGCCCTGATCGATCAGGTGGTGGTGACCCCCGATGGCGGGTTCGAGCTGATCCCGCGCATCGGCGCACAGCGCGTGCTGATCGGCGATGGCACCGCGCTGGGCGAACGCTTCGCGAAGCTCCGGGTCTTCTACGAAAAAGGCATCCCAAGGGCCGACTGGCGCCGCTACTCCCGCATCGACCTCCGCTTCGCCGGTCAGGTCGTATGCACCAAACGAACAACGCTCTAACACTCCACGAAGGACATGGACCACAATCAGGATATCGTTGCCGGACTCGATATCGGAACGACCAAGATCGCCTGCATCGTCGGGCGCAAGAACGAGCAGGGGAAGATCGAGATCCTCGGCATGGGCAAGGCCAAGAGCGACGGTGTGAGCCGTGGCGTGGTGGCCAACATCCAGAAGACCGTCGAGAGCATCAAGGCCGCCGTGCGCGAAGCCGGTGACAACGCGGGCGTGGACATCGGTACCGTGAACGTGGGCATCGCAGGGCAGCACATCCGCAGCATGCAGCACCGCGGCATGAAGATGCGCGAGACCCTCGAGGAGGAGATCACGCAGACCGACATCGACGCGCTGATCGACGAGACCTACCGCCTCGTGATGCCGCCCGGCGAGGAGATCATCCACGTGCTGCCGCAGGAATACATCGTGGACAGCGAGCAGGGCATCCGCGACCCCATCGGCATGAGCGGCATCCGCATGGAGGCCAACTTCCACATCATCAGCGGGCAGGTCACCGCTGCGCGCAACATCAACAAGTGCGTGCATCGCGCGGGCCTCAACGTCACCGAGCTGATCCTCGAGCCCCTTGCCAGCGCCGACGCCGTGTTGAGCGCCGAGGAGAAGGAGGCCGGTGTGGTGCTGGTGGACATCGGCGGCGGCACCACCGACATCGCCATCTTCTTCGATAACATCATCCGCCACACCGCCGTGATCCCCTTCGGCGGCAACGTCATCACCGAGGACATCCGGCAGGGCTGCGGCATCATGCGCGATCAGGCCGAGCTGCTCAAGACCAAGTTCGGCAGCGCCCTCGCCTCGGAGAACAAGGAGAACGAAGTGGTGTGCATCCCCGGCCTGCGCGGCCGCGACCCGAAGGAGATCAGCCTCCGCACACTGGCCGAGATCATCCAGAGCCGCATGGAGGAGATCCTCGACCACGTGTACTTCGAGATCAAGAACAGCGGCATCGAGAAGCAGCTGATCGCGGGCATCGTGCTCACCGGCGGTGGCGCGCAACTGAAGCACCTGAAGCACCTCGTGGAAGTGATGACCGGCATGAGCACGCGCATCGGCTACCCCAACGAGCACATCGCCAAGAGCGCCGTGGAGGATGTGACCAGTCCGTTGCATGCCACCGGCGTCGGTTTGGTGATGAAAGGCTTGGACTATCTGGAGCGCCGCCGTCCGAAAGAGTTGCAGGTGGCCAACGAGCGCGCTGCCAAGGTGGCCGTGAAGGGCCACTCCAAAGGACCGCTGAGCGGCTTCTTCAACAGCATCATCAACAGTGCGTCCGAGATGCTGAAGGACGACGAGAACTGATCCACGACCCCTCACCTTCCAATTCCCAACGTCATGAAATTCGACCTTCCCAAAGAGCTCGCCTCGATCATCAAGGTGATCGGCGTGGGCGGCGGTGGCAGCAACGCCGTCAACTACATGTACGCCCAAGGCATCAAGGGCGTGGACTTCATCATCTGCAACACCGACCGTCAGGCGCTTGACGTGAGCCCTGTTCCGGTGAAACTGCAGCTCGGCATCGGCCTTACCGAGGGCCTTGGCGCCGGTTCCATTCCCGAGCGTGGCAACCAAGCCGCGCAGGAGAACATCGACGAGATCAAGGATCTGTTGAGCACCCGCACCAAGATGGTCTTCATCACCGCCGGCATGGGTGGTGGCACGGGCACGGGCGCCGCGCCGGTGATCGCGCAGATCGCCCGCGAGATGGGCATCCTCACCGTGGGCATCGTCACCAGCCCCTTCCAATGGGAGGGCCGCAAGCGGAAGAACCAAGCCGATGCCGGCATCGAGGAGATGCGCAACGCCGTGGATACGCTGCTGGTGATCAACAACGACCGCCTGCGCGACCTGTACGGTGACCTGTCGCTGGACAATGCATTCGAGCATGCGGACAACGTGCTGTCCACCGCCGCGCGCGGCATCGCCGAGATCATCCACAAGATCGGCAAGGTGAACGTGGACTTCGAGGATGTGCGCACCGTGATGACCCGCAGTGGCGTGGCCATCATGGGCATGGCCGAAGCGGAAGGGGAGGACCGTGCGTTGCGTGCGGCGCACGAAGCCCTGTCCTCGCCGCTGCTGAACGACAGCGACATCGAAGGCGCCAAGTACGTGCTGCTGAACGTGACCCACGGTGAGCGCGCGCTTTCCATGGATGAGATGACGGAGATCACCGATCACATCCAGGAAGCCGCAGGCAGCACCGCCGATGTGATCTGGGGCTACGGCAAGGACGACAGCCTCGGCGACAAGATCCGCATCACGGTGATCGCCACCGGCTTCCAGCTGAACCCGGAGACCGGCACGATCGTCACCGCCATGGCTGCGGAGAAGAACACGCGCACGGTGATCCCCTTGGATGCCGACCGCCCCACGATGATCACGCAACCCATCGTGAACCCGGTGACGATGAGCGCGCCGCAGGCACCCGCCCCGCCGCCCGCCGTGGAGGAACCCGCCATCCTTGAGCCGTACCTGAAGCCGGTGGAGGCGAAGGTGGAGCCGCCGGTGGTGGTGCCCGAGCCTGTGGTGAGCGCCACCGTGCAGCAGCAGCCCACGCTGGAGTTCCCCACCCCGCAGCCGAAGGTGGAGCGCCCCGCACCGCCCGTGGAAGCGGAACCCGTGAAGGCTCCCGAAGCACCGGAGAAGCGCGTCTTCACCCTGTATGACAACACGGCCACCGCGCCCGTGACCGGCAATACCGCCGCCGAACAGCGCAGCGAAGCCACCGAGGCCCGCCTGACGCCCGCCGAGCACCAAGGCCGCGTGAATCAGCGCGTGGCCCGTGTGCGCGAGCTGAACATGCGCCTGCGCACGCCGAACGGCCTGAGCGATCTGGAGCGCGAGCCCGCCTACAAGCGCAAGAACATCACGCTGAACGAAGGCTCGCACAGCACCGACAGCAGCGTGAGCCGCTACACGCTGAGCGAAGAGACCGACGAGAACGGCGAGCGCCGCGTGGAACTGAAGCGCAACAACCCCTACCTCCACGATAACGTGGATTGAGGATCGGCTTCGATCAAGTTGTACGGGCGCGATATATCGCGCCCCAATGCCTTGGACAATGGAACTGCAACAACGCATCGACGCGGACATCAAGGCCGCGATGCTCGCCCGCGAGAAGGACAAGCTGAACGCCCTGCGCGCCATCAAGAGCGCCATCCTGCTGGAACTGACGAAGGACGGCAGCCACGATGGATTGGATGAAGCCGTGGGCATGAAGATCCTGCAGAAGCTGCACAAGCAACGCGTGGAGAGCGCCGCGATCTATCACCAGCAGGGAAGGGCCGATCTGGCCTCCGAAGAAGAGGTGCAGGCGAAGGTGATCGAAGCCTACCTGCCGCAGCGCATGACCGATGCGGAAGTGGAAACCAGCGTGCGCGAAGTGATCGCCGCGCTCGGTGCCACCAGCATGGCCGACATGGGCCGGGTGATGGGCGAGGCCAACAAGCGCATGGCAGGCAAAGCCGATGGCAGCGCGATCGCAACGATGGTGAAGAAGGTGCTGGCGGGAGGCTGAGCGGTCGATCACAGCATGAGCTTGAAGCGCGGTCCGATGGGGCCGCGCTTCTTTCTTTTCAGGGGGGCGGTACTAGGGGCGGGTGTCTGTGATCCTGTTCGGACCACCGCAGTTGTCGGCAGGCAGGCCGCCGCATCCATCCCTCATGCCGTCATCGCTTTTTGCTCTTGCGCAGTTCAGCGGCCATCTGTTTCAGTGCCTTCACACCCACCGTGTCGTAGTCCGACTTGTCGTAGATGCTCAGGAGATAGACCTCGTGGTCCTCGGTCAGTAGGAATGTGATCACGCGGGCACCGCCGCTTTTTCCCTTGCCTTTGCTCGTGATCGCGAGCCGGACCTTGTACAGCCCGTGACCCAAGTGGGCGCCTTGTTCGGGCCGTTCCTTCAGTTCCTCTTCAAGTTCCAGTAGATCCCTGCCCAGCGAACGGTGCCGCTTCAGCAGCGGGCGCAGTTCCTGCTCGAACCAAGGCGTGGGAATGACCCTATGCTTCACGCAGCACCTCTTTCAAGGTCTTCTTCTTCAGCTTCCCCGCGCGCATGCGTTCCACCTGTTCAAGTGCCGTGGTAAGGCCGCGCTTCAGCTTCAGCAACTGTTCATAGTGCCGCACCTTCTCCACCAGCGCGTTCCACTCCTTCACGGGGACTTGTACCGCCTGCACGTTGCCGTCGGCATCGTTCACGTAGTGCATCGGGGTTTTCATGACTTCAAAGGTAAGGGCTGCGGGATCTTCACGGGGCCATGCTCATTTATGGAGAGGGTGGCGGAGCATCGTTAGACCACCGTAGGTGTCCTCCTGATCTTGCGCAGTCTTTAGAAGGGAAGCCTGTGTGTGATCCATACACTGATGATCCGTACCTTGGTTTTCGGATGGCACGATGCCCTGGGATAGAAGTGGCGCGTTCGGCTTCGAGCGGCAGGGTCCCACCAAATGCGCGGAGACCATCCGGAGGTATGGGCTTCCGTGCATTGGTAGTGGGAAGTATGCTCGCCAGTCCTTTCATGGGAATGACCCAGAACTCGGCGTCGGCTACGGCAGCGATCCGTGAAAGGCTTATGGACATTCGTCAGTGGCACGAGTACCCTGCTTGTGGGGATAGTGTGTACTGGAACATTGTCAGGTTGGATAAAGCAGCCATCGCTGCCTTGATCGAACTCATTGCAGATACCTCAAGCACATCCATCCATCGCCCATGCACCGATAAGAACCTCGTGGTCGGAGACTTGGCTTTCAAGGTTCTTAACGAGATCGTGAGCCTGCCACTCTATCAGATCGCGCACATGCAGTTCTGCGTGATCGGAGG
>JAHBUM010000188.1 GCA_019638075.1 Flavobacteriales bacterium
GCCTTCGAGCTTGAAGCTTTGAGCTTCCTCACCAAGGAGTTCCCATCAAGGAGCCTCTCATCAAGGAGCCTGACACCTGACAACCGACAACTACATCCCCCCCACAACCAACATTCAACATCCCCACAACTTATCAGGGGCCTGCACACGCCCAAGGCCATTCCGCGCGTTACTTCGGCGGCATGCTGTTGGACCGGTTCGTTGACCACCTGACCTACGAGAAGCGCTACAGCCCGCACACCGTGGCGGCCTACCGGCGCGACCTGGAGCAGTTCCAAACTTTTCTGGCCAGCTTCGGGGTGAAGGAACTGCAACAGGCCACCGACAAGGTCGTGCGCCGCTGGATGATGCAGTTGATGGAGGAAGGGATCGGTGCGCGAAGCGTCAACCGCAAGCTCAGCGCCCTGCGCGGCTTCTTCCGGTTCGCGCGGCTGGTGGGCGATGCGCAGGGCGACCCCACCGCGCTGCTCGATCCGCCCAAGACCCCGAAGCGCCTGCCCGAATTCGTGGACGAGAAGGGGATGGGCTGCTTGTTGGGGCAGCAGGAATGGCCCCCCGGCCACAAGGGCGATACGGACCGGCTCGTGATCGACCTGCTGTACCAGACCGGTATGCGTCTCGCCGAGCTGCTGGGCCTGAAGGTGGGCGACGCCGACCTGCGCAGCGGCACCTTGCGGGTCATGGGCAAGCGGCAGAAGGAGCGCATCATCCCCATCGGCCCCGAACTGGCCGATGCGTTGAAGAACTATCTGACCTCCCGTGCTGCCAACGGCCAGCCTGCCACCACCACCGATGCCCTGCTCGTGGATGTTCATGGTGAACCGTTGGCACGCCGCAGCGTACAACGGCTCGTGACACATTACCTTAGTGCGGTCACCACCCAACGCAAACGAAGCCCGCACGTGTTGAGGCACACCTTCGCCACCCACATGCTCGAACATGGCGCCGACCTGAACGCGGTGAAGGAACTGCTGGGCCACGCCAGCTTGGCGGCCACACAGGTGTATACCCACAACACCGTCGAAAAACTCCGAAAAGTCCACGCCCAAGCCCACCCGCGCGGTGGTCAGTAGGCGTTCTTGATCAACCGAAAAAACGGAACAGAACATGAACGTGAACGTGCATTCCATCCATTTCGACGCCGATGTCAAACTGGTCTCCTTCATCAAGGAGAAGCTATCCAAGTTGAGCCAGTTCCACGATAGCATCCTTTCAGGCGAGGTATTCCTTCGCTTGGAGCACGACGGCGAGAACCGCGAGAACAAGGTCGTGGAGATCCGCTTGGCGGTCCCCGGCAACGACCTCTTCGCCAAACGGCACGGCAAGACCTTCGAGGAAGCCGCCATCACTACGGTGGAGGCGCTGCGCAGCCAAGTGGTCCGCGCCAAGGAGAGTCCACGCCAAGTATCATAGGATCAGGCTGTTAGAGCTTCGATCCCCGGAAAAGGACGGATCGTTGGGGAGGCCGTGGCGAAAGTCACGGCTTCTTCGTTTGGTGGTGCAGGTATTCTTACTACATTTGCAGGCCCAATTCGGGACCTTGTGTCCGGGAGCGGGTGAAAAGGCGTTCTTTTTCTGTTGTACAGGCCAATGTAGCTCAGCTGGTAGAGCAGCTGATTTGTAATCAGCAGGTCGGGGGTTCGAATCCGTCCATTGGCTCCGTGATCGGAAGAGGGGAGATACCCAAGTGGCCAACGGGGGCAGACTGTAAATCTGCTGCTTCACAGCTTCGTAGGTTCGAATCCTGCTCTCCCCACCATTTTCACGGAGCCAACCGCAAGCCGCTCCTTACCGGGCGGCGCGCAACGTTTCGGCACCACGATCACCATGCGGGAGTAGCTCAGTTGGTAGAGCATCAGCCTTCCAAGCTGAACGTCGCGGGTTCGAGTCTCGTCTCCCGCTCTTCGGTCGCCGAAGCCCTCCGGAGGAGGGCGAAGGCGACCTCGCCATCGCTTCCAGATGGCGACCAACGCATTTCAGGCCTTTGTAGCTCAGGGGTAGAGCACTTCCTTGGTAAGGAAGAGGTCACGGGTTCAATTCCCGTCAAAGGCTCCAGCGAAGCAGCCGATGCTACGATGCCGCAGTGATGTGGCAGGCCCTGTACACCCGGAAGGGGACTTTTTGAACGAACACGAACCTCAGAAACAACACAACGACCGACCATGGCAAAGGAGACCTTCAAAAGGGACAAGCCGCACGTCAACATCGGCACTATCGGCCACGTTGACCATGGCAAGACCACGCTGACCGCAGCGATCACCACCGTACTGGCCTCGAAAGGCCTTTCCGAACTACGCAGCTTCGACTCGATCGACAATGCGCCCGAGGAAAAAGAGCGTGGTATCACCATCAACACCTCCCACGTGGAGTACCAGACGGCCAACCGTCACTACGCCCACGTGGATTGCCCCGGCCACGCCGACTATGTGAAGAACATGGTGACGGGTGCCGCTCAGATGGACGGTGCCATCCTCGTAGTGGCCTCCACCGACGGACCCATGCCCCAGACCCGCGAGCACATCCTGCTCGGCCGTCAGGTGGGCGTGCCCAAGATCGTGGTGTTCATGAACAAGGTGGACATGGTGGACGATGCCGAACTCCTCGACCTGGTCGAAATGGAGATCCGCGAACTCCTCAGCTTCTACGAGTACGATGGTGACAACACCCCCGTGATCCGTGGCAGCGCCCTCGGCGGCCTGAACGGCGACCCCAAATGGGTGGATTCGATCATGGCCCTGATGGACGCTGTTGACAGCTGGATCCCCGTGCCCACCCGTGAAGTGGACAAGCCCTTCCTGATGAGCGTGGAGGACGTGTTCTCCATCACCGGCCGCGGTACCGTGGCTACCGGCCGTATCGAGACCGGCGTGGTGAAGACCGGCGAAGAGGTCGAGATCATCGGCATGCAGGAGGAGAAGATGAAGAGCACCTGCACCGGTGTGGAGATGTTCCGCAAGCTCCTCGATCGCGGCGAAGCCGGTGACAACGTGGGCCTGCTGCTCCGTGGCATCGAAAAAGATCAGATCCGTCGTGGTATGGTCATCGCGAAGCCCGGAAGCATCACCCCGCATACCGAGTTCAAGGCCGAGATCTACGTGCTGAAGAAAGAGGAAGGCGGCCGTCACACGCCCTTCCACAACAAGTACCGCCCCCAGTTCTACTTCCGCACCACGGACGTAACGGGCGAGATCACGATGGAAGCCGGTCGCGAGATGATCATGCCCGGTGACAACGTGACCATCACGGTGAAACTGATCGTTCCGATCGCCATGGACAAAGGTCTCCGTTTCGCCATCCGCGAGGGTGGCCGTACGGTAGGTGCCGGTCAGGTGACCGAGATCATCAAGTAAGATCCATAGACCAACGGAGGCAGGGCCGTCCACCGGAATGGTGGACGGCCTTCGCCGCCGAAAAGAGAACCAAAAGAACAGGAACTCTACGGGTGTAGCTCAATTGGTAGAGCGAAGGTCTCCAAAACCTTAGGCTGCGGGTTCGATTCCTGCCACCCGTGCCAACAAGCGACCCGAACACAGACGAACGATGGCAAGCTTCAAGACATACCTGAGCGAGAGCTACAACGAGCTCATGAACAAGGTGAGCTGGCCCACTTGGAAGGAGCTCCAGAGCAGTGCCATCATCGTGCTGGTATCGGCGCTCATCCTTTCCCTGATCGTTTTCCTCATGGATTTCATCTTCGGGGTGCAGAACATGAACGAAAGCAGCTTCTGGAAAGGGATGCTTGGTTTCATCTACAAACTCATCGGCGCGTAGGTCATGGCAGAGACTGGTAAGAAGTGGTACGTGGTCCGCGCCATCTCCGGCAAGGAGAAGAAGGTGAAGGAGACGATCGATCTGGAGGTGTCCCGCTCCAAGAGCATGGGGGCGTACATCTCGCAGGTGCTGATCCCTACGGAGAAGTTCTACCAGATCCGCGATGGCAAGAAGGTGAGCAAGGAGCGCAACTTCTTCCCCGGCTACGTGCTCATGGAGGCCGATCTCACCGGCGAGATCGCGCACAGCATCAAGAACCTGCCCAACGTGATCGGGTTCCTCGGTGCCGAAAAGGGGGGAGACCCCGTTCCCCTGCGCCAGAGCGAGGTGAACCGCATCCTTGGCACGGTGGACGAGCTGGCCGAGAACGTGGAAACGAATTTCAACCCCTACCACGTGGGTGAGGGCGTGAAGGTGATCGACGGTCCCTTCAACGGCTTCAACGGCGTGATCGAGGAGATCAACGAAGAGAAGAAGAAGCTGAAAGTGATGGTGAAGATCTTCGGCAGGAAGACCCCGCTGGAACTGAGCTTCATGCAGGTGGAAAAAGAGGTGTAGCCACCCGTAGCGTCGACCCATTGGGTCGACAACGGTAGGCGAAAGAACAACACGCGATCCCGGGGTCAAGCCCGGAATGACAACAAGGAACAACCGTCCGAGCCGACCCGAAAGGAAGGCGCTAACAAGGACATAAACCAAGAACAATGGCCAAGGAAGTAGCAGCGCTCATCAAGCTGCAGATCAAAGGCGGAGCCGCCAACCCCTCGCCCCCCGTGGGTCCGGCACTGGGTGCCAAGGGTGTCAACATCATGGAGTTCTGCAAGCAGTTCAATGCGCGCACGCAGGACAAGCCCGGCAAAGTGCTGCCGGCCGTGATCACGGTGTACACCGACAAATCGTTCGACTTCGTGATCAAGACGCCGCCCGCAGCGGTGCAGATCGTCGAAGCCGCCAAGATCAAAGGCGGTAGCGGCGTGCCCCACAGCAACAAGGTGGGCAGCATCTCTTGGGATCAGGTGAAGGCCATCGCCGAGGACAAGATGCCCGACCTCAACTGCTTCTCGCTTGAAAGCGCCATGAGCATGGTGGCTGGCACGGCCCGTAGCATGGGGGTTACTGTAACTGGTGATAAACCCTTCTAACCGACCTGCCATGGCAACCTTGACCAAAAAGCGCAAAGCCGCGGTAGCGAAGTTCGACGCTACGAAGATCTACTCCCTGCAGGAAGCGACCCAGATCGTGAAGCAGGTGAGCACCACCAAGTTCGACGCCACGGTGGACATCGCCGTGCGCTTGGGTGTGGACCCCCGCAAGAGCACCGAGATGGTGCGTGGAACGGTGAGCCTGCCCCATGGCACCGGCCGCACCGTGAGCGTGCTGGTGCTGGCCGACCCCGCCAAGTGCGAAGAGGCCCTCGCAGCCGGTGCCGATTTCGCCGGTCTGGACGAGTATATCGAGAAGATCAAAGGCGGCTGGACCAGCGTGGACGTGATCATCTGCACGCCCGCCGTAATGGCCAAAGTGGGTGCCCTGGGCCGTGTGCTCGGTCCCCGCGGCCTGATGCCGAACCCCAAGACCGGTACCGTTACCATGGACGTGGCGAAGGCTACGAAAGAGGTGAAGGCCGGCAAGATCGACTTCAAGGTGGACAAGGCCGGTATCATCCATGCGGTGATCGGCAAGGCCTCCTTCGACGCAGCGAAGCTCAGCGAGAACGCGCATGAGATCCTCCAGACCCTGGTGAAGCTGAAGCCCAGCACCGCCAAGGGAGCCTACATCAAGAGCATCAGCATCAGCAGCACCATGAGCCCCGGCGTGCAGGTGGATACCCGCACCGTACAGGCTTGATCCCAAATCCAGCGATAACCCATGGCAACCCGTATCGAGAAAGACCAAGCGATCGCCGAGCTGGTGGAGGACATCAAGTCCACCAACGTGATCTACCTCGCCGATACCTCCGGCATGAGCGCCGAGGCTACCAGCAACCTGCGTCGTGCCTGCCACAAAGGCGGCATCCGCATGAAGGTGGTGAAGAACACCCTGCTGCGCAAGGCGATGGAAAGCATCGAAGGCAAGGACTACTCCGGCGTGATCCCCACGCTGAAGGGCCAGACCTCCGTGCTCATGGCCGAGAAAGGCAACGCTCCGGCAAAGCTCATCCAAGGCTTCCGCAAGAAGGACGTGACGAAGCCTGCGCTGAAGAGCGCATGGATCGATGAGGCCGTCTTCGTAGGCGATGACCAACTGGTGATGCTCAGCAACCTGAAGGGTCGCGAGGAACTCATCGGCGAGATCATCGGCCTGCTGCAAAGCCCGATCAAGAACGTCATCAGCGGCCTGCAGGGCAGCGGTGGACAGAAGATCGCCGGCCTGCTCAAGACCCTCGAAGAGCGCGCCGCATAAGAGATACAGTAAGGGCGCGAAATTTCGCGCCCCAACGAAAGAGACCAAACGCGTTACGCACAGTCCGCTTCCCCGAACACAAGTAACAAACCCGAACAATGGCAGACATCAAATCGCTGGGTGACCAGCTCGTGGGCCTCACCGTGAAAGAGGTGAACGAACTCGCCCAGTACCTGAAGGACGAGTACAAGATCGAACCGGCAGCAGCCGCAGTAGCCGTGGCCGCTGGCCCCGCCGCTGGTGGTGGCGATGCAGCTGAGGCCAAGACCAGCTTCGACGTGATCCTGAAGTCCGGCGGCGCCAACAAACTGGCGGTCGTGAAACT
>JAHBUM010000189.1 GCA_019638075.1 Flavobacteriales bacterium
GGCACGAAGACCATCACCGTGGCGGTGGTGGCGGCGATGATCGGCATGGTCACTTCACCCACGGCGAGGCGCGTGGCCTTCATCGCGGGTTCGCCATTGGTCATGTGGCGGTGGATGTTCTCCACGATCACGATGCCATCGTCCACCAGACGGCCCAGCGCGAGGATCAGCGCGAAGAGCACCATCATGTTCAGCGTTACGCCGAACGCGTTGAGCAGCGCGAAGGAGATGAACATGCTCATGGGGATCGCAAGCCCCACGAACACCGCGTTGCGCAGGCCGAGGAAGAGCATGAGCACACCGATCACGAGGATCACGCCGAGGATGATGTGGTTCACCAGTTCCGACACGCTCACGCGCGTCTGGTCGCTCTGGTCTCCGGTGATGGTGATCACCAGGTCCTTGGGCAGCACGGTGCCATGGTCCTCGGCGATGATCGCGTTGATCTTGTCGCTCGCATCGAGCAGGTTCTCGCCGGCGCGCTTGATCACATCGAGCATCACCACGCTCTTGCCGAACTCGCGGGCGAAGCTCACGGGATCCTTGAAGGTGAACTCCACATCGGCGATGTCGCGCAGGCGCACCTCGCGCTGACCCTCGTTCTTCACCACGATGTTGCGCACCTGTTCCATGTCGCGGAACTCACCGATCACACGCACGCTGCGGCGCTGGTCGCCGGTGAGGATGTCGCCGCCGCTCATGGTGAGGTTCTCACTGCGGATGGCGTTGGCCACATCATCGAAGTTCAGTTGCAGCACGGAGAGCTGGTGCAGGTCCACGCTCACGCGCACCTCGCGCTCGGGCACGCCGCGGATCTCCACCTTGTTGATCTCGCCCAGGTCCTCGATCCGTTCCTCCAGGTGCTTGGCGTACTCGTGCAGCTGCTGCATCGGGTAGTCGCCGCTGAGGTTGATGTTCATCACCGGCATCAGCTCGCTGAAGTTCATCTCGAACACGCTCGGCTCGGTGGGCAGGTCGGTGGGGAAATCGCTGTCGCCACGGGCCTTGTCCACGGCGTCCTTCACCTTGCGCAGCGCCTCGGTGGGCGTCACGTTGTAGTTGAACTTCACGTGGATCGAAGAGAAGTTGGGCACACTGGTGCTCTTGATCTCGTCCACCCCGCTGATGGTGTTGATCTCCTTCTCGATCGGCTTGGTGATCAGCTTCTCGATGTCCACCACGCTGCTGCTGTTGTACGGCGTGGCGATGAAGATCTCAGGCGTCACCACCTCGGGGAAGCTCACCTTGGGCATCACGATGTAGGCACGGATGCCCATGATGCAGATGAGGATGGTGAGCACGATCACCGTGGTGCGGTTCTTCACCGCCCAGCTGGTAACGGCGAACTGGCGCTCGGGGCCGTGCAGGTCTTTTTCGATGTCGTGGTTGCTCATGTTACTGTCGTTCGTTGTCGACCCTCCCGGCTCAAGGCCGGGATGACAGGGTCGACGCTACGGGTGCATTTCACAGGGATCACGATCGATCAATTCGCCACGCGCACGGTCAATCCGTCGGTCACGTTCTTGGCGCCTTCGTCCACGATGCGTTCACCGCCTTTCAGCCCACCTTCCTTCTCCGGCACTATGCTGATGCGGCCTTTGTACTCGCTCACGCGCTTCACCATCACCTTGCGCGAAATGGCTTCGTTGTCGCGGGTCGGCTCCAAGATGTAGATGTAGTTGTTGCCATTCACGTCCTGCAACACGGCGCGGCTCGGCACCACCAACGCGCTGTCGCTGTGGAAGTCTTGGATATTGATGTCGCTGAGCAGGTTGGGGCGCATATAGCCTTCGTTCTTCGGCACGCGGACCGTTACCTTGAAGGTGCGGTTGCTCGGGTCGATGAACTCGCCCACGTGCGCGAGCGTGGCATCGAAGTGCTCGTCCACGCTGGGGAAATGCACCACCACCGGTGCGCCTTTGCGGATGGTGCGCAGATAACCCTCGGGCACGTCGGCCTCCAGTTGCACACTGCTGAGGTCCACTACGCGGGCGGCCGGTTGCATGGGCGTGGTCATGTCGCCGAGGCGCACCATGATGTCATCAACCGTACCGTCGAAGGGCGCGGTGATGTTGGTGAGGCGCTGCTGTTCGCGCATGGCATTGAGGCCCGCTTCGGCCTGTTCCTTCTGGCTCTTGGCTTGGAGATACTGCATCTCGCTGCCGATCTTCTGGTTCCACAGGCGTTCCTGTTTCTCGAAGGCGGTGCGCGCCAGTTCCAGTGCGGCTTCGGCCTGCTGGATCTGCTCTGCGGCCATGTCGTTGTCGATGCTGATGATCATGTCGCCCCGGCGCACGCGATCGCCCGGGCTCACATGGATCCTGCGCACGCGCCCCCCGTTGCTGAAGAGCGCAGCGGCCTTGTCGGCGCGCACGGTGCCGTGTACGTCCACGTAGTGCGTGAAGGAGGTGGCCTTTACGGTATCGGCGGTCACCGTGGGCAGGTTGCGCCGCACGGTGCTGTCGTTCTCGGCCAGCCACGTCTCGATCTCCTTGATGCTGTCGGCGTAGGTCTTGTAGGTGGCCTTCAGCGCTTCGAGCTTGGCGCGCTTCACGCCGATCTCGCTGGTATCGGCGCCGCCGCAGGCCGCGAGGAGGCTGGTGAGTGTGATCAGGATGATCGTCTGTTTCATGGTTCGGGGATGGTTACCGGCTGTGCGGGAGGTCTGTTCGGGGCACCCGTCGCCGCGGCCCATTGGGTCGCCTTTTCGGGGGCATGCATCGAGATCGGGCGTGGGCGACCCGGTGGGTCGCAGGTACGGGTGCATTGCAGGGTGATCGTGTTCCATCAGGGAGATCAGTACGCATCCAATGCCTTGCGCATGTCCGCCCGTGCCTGCAGCAGGTCCACGATGCGCTGGATGTAGTTCTGTTGCGTGCTGAGGTAGTTGCCGTGCTCCTGCGTAAGCTCGAAGCTGCTGGCCACGCCTTCGGTGAATTTCACGGAAGTGCGGTCGAAGATGCTCCGGCTCAGGGCGAGGTTCTTCTTCCCGGTCTCGTAGCTGTCCTGCGCGGCGCGGAGGATGGCCTGCTGCTGCTCGCGCTCGGCCAGCAGGCGCTGTTCGGTGGCCTTCGCGTTGATGCCCGCCTGTTCCAGCGAGAGCTTCGCCTGCCGCACCTGTTGGTGCCGCATGCCGCTGCTGAAGATGGGCACGTTCAGTTGCAGCCCCCACAGGCTCGCCGGGAACCACCAGCTGCCGTTGCCCACGTCGAAGGAGGTGTAGTTGTACTGCTGCTGGTAGTTGATGAAGCCCGCGAGCGAAGGCAGGTACGCGGCCTTCTTGTTGCGCACGTCCAGCTCGCCGAGGCGCAGCATGCTTTGCGCCACTTGCTGGTCCACGTGCTGGTTGACATCGAACGCGGCATCGGCGAGGCCGACCTCCTTGGGGTCGTCCAGCAGCGGTTGCAGCGCATCGGTCAGTGTGATGGGCGTGCCGGTGGGCAGGCCCAGCACGAGGTTCAGGTAGGCCCGTGCCACGCGCGCCTGCTGCTGCATGGTGCGTTGCTGGTTGCGCACCTCGTCCAATTGCACGGTGAGGCGGTCGCTGTCGGTGCTTTCGATCATGCCCTGCTCGAACATCGCGCGGGCATCGGTGTTCGCTTTCTCCAGCACGGGCAGGCTTTCGCCGATCAGCCGGATGCCCTCTTCGGCAGCCAGCACGCCGAGGTAGGCCTTCGCCGCCTGTACACGGGCGGTCAGCACCGTCTGTTCAAGGTCCTTGGTGCTCTTGGTGCGCAGCTCGCGCGTGGCCTGCAGGCCCACGAGGTAGCTGCCGTCGAAGATCAGCTGGTTCAGCTGCACACCGCCGGAAAGGCTCCATGGCACGCCGAACTGCACCTTCATCAGCTCATCGCCGCCGAAGAAATTGGGCACCACCATCGTGGGCACCTCGATGTAGTTCTGCATGGTGCCCGTGCCGCTGATCTGCGGTAGCCCCATGCCGGTGATCTCCTTGATCTTCGCCTGCGCCTTCTCCGCTTCCAGCGCGCTGGCCTGCACCGCGTAGCTCTGCTTGGCGGCCATGTCCAGCGCCTGTTGCAGGCTCAGGCTCACGGGACCCTGCGCGTGCAGCGCGGCACCCAGCAGCGCGATGATGATGGTGGTGATCGTATGGATGGTCCTCATGGGTGATCGGTCTCTTCGGCGGCAGGGGCGACCCGGTACGCCTTCGCTGAAGCTATGGCGGGGGACCGGGCGACGCTACGGGTGCTGTACAATGTGTTCACGGGTTGGCCCGGATCGCCGTTATATGTGTTTCGCCTTGGTCAATTTCTTCTCCAGATGATCCATGCCCTTCTTGCTGGCGATGCCGCGTATATGGTAGCGGAACAGTTCCCAGTTGATCTCGGCCAGACTGAACTTCTCGGTGAGGCGCGCCTGCTCCACGCTCATCACCTGATCGAAGCGCACCACGTACAGCTTGGCGATCAGCGGCACGTTCAGGTTCTCGCGGTACAGGCCCTCGCGCATGCCCTTCTCCATGTTGGCGGCCACCATATCCACCACTTCCACCTGCTTGCCTTGGTCCATGATGCGGCAGGCATCGGGGTGGTACTTCGCAAGGTCGAAATAGAGGCTGGGGTGGAACCGGGCCATCTCCCCGGCGATGTACTGCGCGATGGCGTACATCTCGTCGATGGCGTTCAGCCCCTGTTGCAGGATGCCGTGGATGTGCTCGTGGAACCGGCAGTTGGTCTGCATGAGCACCTTCGTCACCAGATCGTTCTTGTCCTTCACATAGAGGTACAAGGTCTTCTTGCTGATGCCGAGCTCGCGCGCCACGTCGTCCATCGTCATGCTGCGGATGCCGTTGGTCCAGAAGACCCGCGCGGCGTCGTCCACGATGCGCAGGCCGCGCTCGTCCAGCGGCAGCAGGGCTTCCGGCGTGGTGGAGACGGGTTGTTCGGCGGCCATGACGAGGGCGTCTACTTGAGACGGGGCGCAAAAGTAGAGGGCACCGATCACACAGGAAACATTTTGATGCGAAAAATGTTTCCTGTGTGACGAACGGCCGTCAAGGCAGGATGAGCGGCCAGCGCATTTGCGCTCGCTTGATCGGGGTCGCGCCCCTCTGCCGATGCTACCGCCGCTTCTCGGCATCATGGAGGATGCCACCTGACCGATACGCCTCCACCCTATCTTCGCGCCCACGTTCTTTCCATCGCTTATCCAGAAAGGCGGAGGGACTGGCCCTGCGAAGCCTTGGCAACCGTCCGGTGGGCAACCATCGGGTAGGTGCTAAATCCAGCTGTTGTTGGCACACCGACAACGGAAAGATGAGCCGTGATCAGGAAGCATGTCCCGAAAGGGAACATTGATGCCTCATCCGGTCCATCGGGTGGGGCTTTTTCATTTCTGGTGGCACGGAAGAACTGAACGCTATGAAGACACTCGAACAGATCGCCCAGCAACGCATCCTCGTCCTCGACGGGGCCATGGGCACCATGATCCAGAAGTTCGGCCTCACCGAGGAGGACTTCCATCCGCCCGGCATGGAGGACCATCCCATTCTGCTCAAGGGCAACAACGAACTGCTCTCGCTCGCGCGGCCCGATGCCATCCGCACCATCCACGAGCAATACCTCGCGGCCGGTGCCGATATCGTGGAGACGAACACCTTCTCCGCCACCAGCATCGCGCAGGCCGAGCATGAGTGCAGCCACCTCGCGCGGCAGATCAACATCGAATCGGTGCGCTTGGCCAAGGAAGCGTGCGCTAAGTACACCGCGATGGACCCAAGCCGTCCGCGCTTCGTGGCCGGTGCCATCGGCCCCATGAACAAGACCGCATCGCTCAGTCCCGACGTCAACGACCCCGGCTTCCGCGCTGTCACCTTCGATCAACTCGTTGCCGCCTACAAGGAACAGGTGGAAGCGCTGCTTGATGGCGGTGCGGACATCCTGCTGGTGGAAACCATCTTCGACACGCTCAACGCCAAGGCCGCCTTCTACGCCATCGACGAGGTGTTCGAGGCGCGCAACACACGTGTGCCGCTCATGTGCAGCGTCACCATCACCGATGCCAGCGGGCGCACCCTCAGCGGCCAGACCATCGAGGCCTTCCTGATCAGCATGCAGCACGTGCCGCTCTTCAGCATGGGCCTCAACTGCGCGCTGGGCGCGGCCCAGATGCGTCCGTACCTCGAGGTGATCGCCGAGCAAAGCACCTGCCGCGTCAGCATCTACCCCAACGCCGGCCTGCCCGACCAGATGGGCGAGTACCGCGAAACGCCCGCCGTCACCGCCAAGCTCGTGGGCGAGTTCATGGCCAACGGCTGGGTGAACGTGGTGGGCGGGTGTTGCGGCACCACGCCGGATCATATCGCGGCATTGGCGAAGGAGGCGGGGAAACATGCGCCACGTGTGCAGCCTGTGCTGGTATGAATATTTCACCACAGAGGCACAGAGGCACAGAGGAATGCAATGGCTCCTTGGTGTTGGCTTTGGGCGTGCCCCTCGGCCAAATGCGCCTCGGGTCGCGCTTTTCGCTGCAAGTCCG
>JAHBUM010000019.1 GCA_019638075.1 Flavobacteriales bacterium
GGCAGCAGCTTCAGCAGCAGCAGCAAACCCACCACGGTGAAGGATGGACGCATCCTGCACATGGAGCTGGACCAGATGATCGTGGACCGCGGCAGCAAGGACGACTTCATGCTCGACTTCGGGCCGTTCAAGAACGCTTCCACCATCGGCCTCAACCAAGTGCTTGCCAGTTTGGAACACGCCAAGACGGACGACAAGATCGAAGGCGTACTGCTGGACCTGTCGGGCCTGCAGGCCGGGTTCGCCACGGTGAAGGAGATCCGCGACAAGGTGGTGCGGTTCAGGAAGGAGAGCGGCAAACCCGTGATCGCGTACAGCGACAGCTACACCCAGGGTGCCTACTACCTGGCCACGGCGGCGGACCAGGTGTATCTGCAACCGCGCGGCGACCTGCAATACCACGGCCTGCGCAGCGAGTACATGTTCTACAAGGGCCTCTTCCAAAAGCTTGACATCGACGTGCAGTTCATCCGGGGCAGCAACAACAAGTTCAAGAGCTTCGGAGAGACCTTCACCGAAGACCACATGAGCGATGCCAACCGCGAACAGAACCGCGTGATCCTGCATGGCCTGTGGGACGAGGTGCAGACCGCCGTTTCCGATGCGCGCGGGCTGGACAAGGCGCGCCTCAACACCATTGCCGACAGTCTGCTGGTGCGCAACGCCGACGATGCCGTGAAGCTGGGCATGGTGGACGGGTTGAAGTACCGCGATGAACTGATCGCCACATTGCACGAGCGGATGGACATCCCCGTGGATGATGAGCTGAAGTTGGTGAGCCTCGGCAAGTACGCGCGCTCCTTCGTCCCGGCGGACATGAAGGGGGTGTCGAAAGGCAAGCTGGCCGTGATCTACGCGGAAGGCGACATCACCACCGGCGAGAGCAGCGACGGCACCATCGGCAGCACCGACCTGAGCGCCACCATCCGCGAGGCGCGCGAGGACAGCACGATCAAGGCCGTGGTGCTGCGCGTGAACAGCCCCGGTGGCAGCGGCCTCGCCAGCGACGTGATCTGGCGCGAGGTGGAACTGTGCAAACAGGTGAAGCCCGTGGTGGTGAGCATGGGTGATGTGGCCGCCAGCGGTGGCTACTACATCAGCGCGCCGGCCACGCACATCTTCGCCGAGCGCAACACCATCACGGGTTCCATCGGCGTGTTCGGCATCATCCCCAACATGCAGGGCTTCTTCAAGAACAAGCTGGGCATCACCTTCGATGGCGGCAAGACCAACAAGCATGCGGACCTGTTCACCGTGAGCCGCCCGCTTACGGCGGAGGAAAAAGGCATCATCCAGCAGTACATCGACGATTTCTACGACGGCTTCAAGCAGCGCGTGGCCGATGGCCGCAGCATGACCGTGGCGAAAGTGGACAGCATCGGGCAGGGCCGTGTGTGGACAGGCGAGGATGCGCTGCGCCTTGGCTTGGTGGATGAGATCGGAGGGCTGGAGGCCGCCATCGGAAAAGCCGCCGAACTGGCCGGGCTGGGGGAGTACAAGCGCGTGGAGTTGCCCGCACAGAAGGACTTCTTCCAGCAGATCATGCAGGACCTGAACGGCACTGCGCGCAACTGGGTGGCCGCCGAAATGCTCGGCGAGGATGCGGCCCTGCTGAAGCAGTACCAGAAGGCGAAACGTGCCACCGAGCAGATGGGCATCCAGGCCCGCATGCCGTTCGATGTGGTGATCCAGTAGGTTGTAGTAGGCAGTCGGCAGAAAGCAGTTGGCAGCGAACCCTGATCGAGCATACTGTCAACTGCCTGCTGCCGACTTGGATCTTGTCTGCTTGAGCACCCGCCTTTGCTGGATCCGGTATCGAGCCTACGAACTGACGACCGTCAGCCTGCCGTGGATGGCCCATGAGTAGCTTTAGATCATGAGCACTGCGGAAACCTATATCGACATCTACACCAACCTCGGGTTCCTTTTCTACAGCGTCGCCGCCGGTGATGGACAGGTGCGCGCGGCCGAGGTGGCAACGCTGAAGCACCTGGTGAAGGAGCGGTGGATACCGCTTGAATCCAGTCGCGATGAGTTCGGCATCGACGCAGCCGAGTACATCAGCATGAGCTTCGACTATGCGCACAACAACGCATTGGACGCCGGGGCGGCGTTCGATCGTTTCGAGGGCGCCTATCGCGAGCACGTGAAGCGCTTCGACCCGGACCTGAAGAAGCTGGTAATGAACACAGCGGCGGCCATCGCCGATGCGTTCGGCCACGCGAACAAGGCCGAGCTCACCAGCCTGATGCGCATCCAGCAGTTGTTCCGCGAGCAGGCCTGATCCGGCCGCGATGGTCAGCCGCGATGGGCGATCGCGCTGACCATCACGTTCACGCCGCGCGGCAGGTCCTTCACACCCATGGTCTCACGCGCAGGAGGATCGCCCTGGGTGAAATAGGTCTGGTACACGCGCGTCACCTCGGCGTAGTACTGTAGGTTGGTGATGTAGATGGTGCATTTCACCAGGTGCTCGTAACCGAGCCCCGCGCCTTTCAGCACCGCGCCGAGGTTGTCCATCACCTGTGTGATCTCTTCGGTGATGGTGGCTTTCCGCAGCGTCACGGTGTTGAACACCTGGCAGATCTGTCCGCTGATGAAAACGAAACCGCCCGCTTCCACGGCGGGGGTGAAGGGAGTGCCCGAAGAGTTGTCTTCCAAGGCACGGATCGTACGCTTCATGGTCGGGTGGCCTGATGATGGTTCATCCGGCAGGCACGAAGTTGCATCGATCCGGCATAATGGCAAGCGTCGGCCGTCAGATAGGGCGGTTGTCGGTTGTCAGGGGGCAGTTGTCAGGAATGCCTGCATCCGTAAGCTTCTGCACGGATACCTCCGTCCAGCAGCCCCTACCAAGGAGACTGACAACTGCCCCCTGACAACCGACAACTACCCGAACCAACTACTGCTTCACGAAGTGGGCCGTTCGCGGGCCGGTGGCATCAGCTAAGTGCAGCACATAGGCACCGGGGCGCAGGGCCTCGGTGTCCACCACGGCGATTCCTGCCTGGGTGAAGCGGCCCTCGGCCACGGTGCGGCCCTGTATGTCGAAGATGCGCCACGGCGCGGCGGCGGTGGCGGCCACGTGCAGGCGGTCGGCGCAGGGTACGGGGTACACGGAAAGGTGTTCGGTCCGGTGTTCGGCCATGCCGTTGGTGCCCGATCCCACCAGCAACAGGTTGCCGTTCACACTGAGGAGCAGCGGTAGCAGCGGCGAAGTGCGCCAGAGCACCATGTCATTGTCGTCGCTCACCATCTTCACCACGTTGGTGAAGGTGCCCGCAGCGGTGATGGCGGTGCCATGGCCGCTGTATGTCCAGGTGCTGGTGCCGCTCTCGTCGGTATCCTCCCAGGGGTCGGAGAAGCTCCCGTTCAGGTCCAGGGGGAAGGCCATCACCTGCCAGGGGTCGGTGTATACCTCGGGATCGTTGGGCAGATCGGTGGCCACGATGGAAATGCCAGATGTGGTCACCTCCAGGTAGGTGTAGTTGCTGCCGGCAAGGCCCATGTCCATGTGCCAGGCCATGTTGGCCGTGGGGTGGCTTGCCGCGTAGGGTGTGGCCGATGCAGGCCCATGGGTGAAGGTCCCGATCTCCATGAGCGTGGCCGAGCTGAGATCCCAGGTCTGGTTCGCGCCATCGGTCGGCATCTGCGCCGAACCTTGGGCGGTGACGGCGTACAGCCGGTCGGTGACAGTGCCCGTGGGTACCTGCCCGTGGGTGAGGACGACCTGTGCGTTGGCGGCCAGGCCCAGCGTGGAGAGGAGGAGTGCGGAGAGATGACGCATGCTTGAGGGTGCTAAGGTGGGCCAAACGTACGCCATGGATGGATGCTGGAATGAGCGGATCGGCAGGAAGGTCAGAGCGGTGGCCGGGCGATATCACGCACCCCTCATTCCTTCACCCACCTCGCCACGGTCCCGTCCCTCATGCGTAGCGTATACACACCGGTGGGCAGGCGTCCCACATCCACCTGGGTGTCGCGGCCCGTGGTGTGGCCTGCGAGCACCGTGCGCCCTTGCGTGTCCACGACGGAGAAGGGCAGGGGCGTGGTTTCTGCACGGGTGATGTGGAGGCTGCTGTTCGCAGGGTTGGGATGGAGATGGAAGGGGATGGTGGCAGGGCCGGGCATGCCGGTATGCACCACCATATAAGGTTGCGAAGGTGCCGAGGCGCACCCGAGCGCATCGGTGATCACCACGGTATAGCTGCCTTCCGCTTCCGGCATGATGCATGGCGTATCGCCGCCTTCGAGGAGCATGCCGTTGCGATACCATTGGATGGCCCCTTCCAGGGAAGCGCACAATGTGTCCCCCACGGCTGTGATCATGGGTGTCCCTGTTACCGTGCCGCAGGCCACCCGCGCCCGGTAGAGATCGCCGAAGCGGCCGGCAAGCACCAGCACGCCATCCAGGTATGCGGCATCGTTGATGGTCGCGTTGGTGATGCCGGGCATCAGGTTGGTCCAAGTGACCCCGCCATCCACGCTGCGCATCGTGTGCCCCGAGTTGCCCACCACGTAGCCGGTGTCGGCGTTCACGAAATGCACCATCATGCTGTACGAGGGTATGTTGGGCATGTTGATCCAGGTCTGTCCGCCATCGGTGGTGCGCGCGCCGCTGGTGGCCCCCACGGTCCAGCCCACTTGTTCGTTCAGGAAGAACACGGAGAACTGGTCGTTGGCCGTGCTATGGGGCAGCTGTTCCCAAGTGTGCCCGGCATCGGTGCTCTTCCAGATCTGCCCTCCCACACCCACACCGAACCCGACGAGGTCGTTGATGAAGTACAGGTCGAATATGCTGGAGGCGCCATTGGGCGTATGCTGCCACGTAGCGCCGCCATTGGTGGTGCGGTAGAAGCCACTGTTCACATAGCCACCGGCCACCAGGTGATCGTACTCGCCGAAGCACCACGTTGCGCGGATCGCCACGTTGGGCGCGCCCTGCGTCTGCCGCGTCTCGAAGTGATCCGTTGTGCGGGCGTTGGACCCCACGCTTCCCCCTTGTATGCCCTTGCCGTCCGGTCGCAGATGCACGCCCAGCCCACCGATGCCGTTCGCATTGTACCACGTGCGGCCGCCATCCAACGTGCGCAGCAGGCCGTTCTCGATGCCGCCGCTGGTCTCGTAGCCCACCGCCACACCGGTATCGCCGTTGGCGAAGCTGATCTTGTTCAGGTAGGTGTGGTAGGTGCCGGGCCGCACCAGCTCCCACGTGGCGCCATGGTCGGTGGTGCCGAAGATGCGCCCGTCGGTTCCGGTGAACCCGGTGCCGTCCGCAGCAATGGCTATGCTCTGGTGTGTCATCAAGTTGGTGCCCACGGTCGTTGCGGTCCATGTGGCGCCACCATCGGTGCTGCGGGTCACCTGCCCGCTGCTCCCGGCCGCCAGCACCACATCACCCTGGCGGTCGATCGACAGCAGGTTCTGCGTCACGCCCGATGCCATCTGCTCCCACGTGTTGCCCGCATCGGCCGTGCGGAGGATCGCACCCGTGTTGCCCACCACGATCCCGTTCATGGCATCGCTGAAATGCAGGGCGCGCATGCCGGTGGGTGCGCCGGTGTCCATCCAGGTGAGCCCGCCGTCGGTGCTGCGCAGCACGCCCACGCCGTAGGCCACCGCGAAGGCCGTGTCCACGCTGGGCATGGCCAGGTCGGTGATCGTGTAGCTCGTGCCCACCCCGCTGGTCATCTGCGCCCAGGTATCACCCCCATCGGTGGTGCGGCGGATCACGCCATTCCCGGTGCCCACCAGCCCCAGCGTGTCATTGGCGAAGGCCACGCTGTACAAGCTGCCCAAGTTGGCGGTGGTACTTTGGAAGGTGCTGAAGCCATCGTTCGTCACATGGATGCTGCCACTGGAACCCACCACGATGCCGCGCTGCCCATCCCACATGTGCATGGCGTTGGGCGCGTTGATCGCCAGCGTGGTCATGCGCTCCCATGTGTGGCCGCCGTCGTTGGTGCGTAGGATCGCGTTCATCACATTGTCCAGCACATAGCCGCGTTGGGCGCTCACCATGTGCGCCGCCGGGAACTTGCTGCGTGTCTTGATCGCGGTGGTAAGCTCCCATTGCTGGGCGCAGGCACCGATGGCGATGGCGGAAAAGAGCAGGGTGTGCAGTATTCTCATGTGCTGAACAAGGATGGAATGCCAACCGGTACACGTGCGGTGGCTGTTGGTTCAAAGGTCCTGCCGTGGATCACGCTATCGATCCTTGATGAAGCGTTGCGAGACCATGCCTTCCGCAGTGCGCACCTGTACGGCATACAGGCCTTGCGGCCATGAGCCTACTTCGATGGAAACCCTTGTATCCGGCGTGTTCGAGCGGTGCATCAACGCGCCGTTGGAGGCGAACACTTCGATGCTTCGGATGGGCATGCCATCGGTGGCAACGATCAGGATGTGGTCCGTGGCCGGGTTGGGTGCGATCGAGAGCGCCGTGGAGTTCAGGATCGCTTCCACTCCGGTACCGATCACCTCCACCGGCAGGGATGGATCGGAAACACAGCCATGCTCCGTCTCCACCACCACGTGGTAGGTGCCGGGCACTTCCGGCACGATGCAGGGCATGCCCCCACCATCGATGATCAGTTGGTCGTTGTGGTACCAGTGGATGAACCACATCTCCGGCGTGCAAAGCTGACCATCTTCCTCCACGATCACTTCCGGCGCGGGGATCACGGCGCATTCCACTTCGATCGCCGGCGATGGTGCCGATTCACAGCCGTTCGGATCCGTCACCACCACATGATAGAGGCCCGGCGCTTCCGGGGTGATGCAGGGCGTGGTGGCATCCGCGATCGGCTCGCTGTTCCAATACCACTGCGCGTTGCCAACGGTGGCCGTGCAAAGCTCATCGCCTTGTTGCTGCACATCCGCGGCAGGCGGTATCGGACATTCCAGAGTGATCACGATCGAAGGCGCCGAGGTACAGCCGAGCTCATCGGTGATCACCACGTGGTAGTCGCCGGGCTGATCCGCTTGGAGACAGCTCTCGGTGCCACCCTCGATGGGAACCATGTTGCGGTACCATTGCGTGATCCCCGGCACATCAGCGCACAGCAGCTCATCGTTCACACTTACCAGCGGTACCCATGGCGTGCTGCTGCACCCGATGCGTGGGCTGCGGAAGATGTCGCCGGTGCCGCCTGCGATGATGATGCGGCCGTCCACGTAGGCCGCATCGTGTATGCTCGCGTTGAAGATCGCAGGCAGGAAGTTGGCCCACGTGATGCCGCCATCCAACGAGCGCACCACCTGTCCGCCGGTGCCCACCGCATAGCCGGTATCGCGCCCGGTGAAGAAGATGCTGATGGTGCTCTGCGGTGTGCCGCCCATCATCGTCCACGTGTCGCCGCCATCGGTGGTGCGGATCACATGGCCTGCGCTGCCCACGGCCACGCCGGTCAACGCATCGAAGAAATGCAGGTCGCGGATGAAGACCAGTGGCTCCGGCGCGATGCTCGTCCACGTGAGGCCACCATCCGTGCTCTTCAGCACCTTGCCGCCGCCGTAGCAGCTTGCATAGCCGATGTTCTCGTCCACGAACTGGATCGCGGTGATGTAGTTGCTCGCGCTCTGCCCGCTCTGCATCAAGGTCCACGTGGCGCCAGCGTCGGTGCTGCGGTAGATGCGCCCGCTTTGCGTGCCCACCCAGCCCAGCGTATCGTTGATGAAGAACACGCAGTTGAGGTGCCCGTACCCGGCGTTCCAAGAGGATTGTACCGTGCGGAACCCATCGGTGGTGCGCAGCACGCTGCCCGTCTGGCCCACGCACACACCGCGCTGCTCATCCCACATGTGGATCGCCAGCGGGTTGTTGCTCAGCAGGTGCTGGCGGCGCACCCACTTGTTGCCGCCATCCTCGGTGGCAAGGATGGTGCCCGTGGGCCGGTCGGCCGCATAGCCCACCAGCTCATTCACCATCACGATATCCTCGTATTCGCTGGTGTTCTTGATGGGGGTCATCAGCTCCCATTGGGCGCTGGCGGTGAATGAGCAGAAGATGAACGCGAGCGGGAAGAGGTGTTTCATGCTGGGCACAAGGTAGGAGTGCGGTGATGGTGTACACCCGTCCGCACGGATGGTTCACGGTGGTATGGAATGCTCCGGTGCGGCCTTTGGGATCGATCGGCCCGGGATGTGCTACATTTGACAAGCGTATGGGCGTCTCTCACCGCTCGCGCACCTTCATCCCATGAAGAAAAGCATACTCGCCCCGCTCGCTTTCGCACTGCCGTTCCTGCTCAGCGCGCAAACCCCGTTCGTTACCCTTACGGACGATGATGGCAACGAGGTGAACGGAACGGTGATCGTGTCACCCTGCTCCGTCTCGGCCGAAACGGACACCGTACATCTTTACGCCACGCTGAACGCTGCGGTGTCGAGGGAGGTGAACGTGCGCCGGTACGAGCTGGGCACGGTGCCCGGCAGCACCAACTTCTTCTGCTGGGGGCTTTGCTTCGCCCCGAGGGAGGCCGGTGAGCGTCCGGTATGGGTGGGTTCGGTCCCGGTGATGATGGAACCCGGCGTGGAGACCAGCGGCTTCGGCGCATACTACAGCCCCAATGCCGCAGCGGGCACTGCGGGCTTCCGGTTCGTTTTCTACGATACCGATTCGCCCACCGACACCGCTTGGGTGGACATCCTGTTCGACGTTTCCACGGGGGTGAAGGAGGCGCAGGAGGCGGTGTTGAGCTTCGATGCCTACCCGAACCCGACGGTCGATGGGTCCATGACGCTGCGCTGTACGCTGCACCCCACATTGCAGGGGGCCAGCATGGTGGTGTACGACGCCCTCGGAAGCAAGGTGCTGATCCAACCCATCCGGGGGAACGGCGGCACGGTAGTGCTGCCACGGGAAAAGCTGCAGCCGGGAATGTACTTCGCCACCATCGAGGCGAACGGCCGGGCACTGCTCACGAAGCGCCTCGCGGTGGGGTCCCGCTGATGCGCATCAGGTGATCGGCCAAGGCGGGAACGCCTTCGACCGCCTTCTGTTTCCAATGGGTGGCACGACCCATGTCCGCAGGCGGGTCCTGCGGGTCCACCAGATGCATGTCGGCCTTTCGGGACAAGTGGTGTACAAGGCTCGCGGCCGGGTACACCTGGAGCGAGGTGCCCACCACCACGAGGATGTCCGCCTGTTGCACCAGTTCGGCGGCGCGGTCCATCATGGGCACCTGTTCGCCGAACCATACGATGTGGGGCCGCAGTTGTGATCCCAGCGGGCAGCGGTCGCCCAAGCGCAGGGTGGGGCCGTTGATGGGCACCACCACGGAAGCGTCGGCCGTGCTGCGGGCCAGCAGGATCTCGCCGTGGAGGTGAAGCACGCGCGAGCTACCTGCCCGCTCGTGCAGGTCGTCGATGTTCTGCGTCACCACGTCCACATGGAACCAGCGTTCCAGCCCGGCGATGGCACGATGCGCGGCATTGGGCTGTGCGGCAAGCACCTGCGCCCGCCGCAGGTCGTAGAAATGGAGCACCTTGGCGGGGTCGCGCCGCCATGCATCAGGCGTGGCCACGTCCTCGATACGGTACTCCTCCCACAGCCCGTCGGCATCGCGGAAGGTCTTCAAACCGCTCTCTGCGCTCACGCCCGCCCCGGAGAACACCACCAGCCTTGGTCTGCCCATGGTAGCCGTCGCCGGGAAAGGTGCGCCCGGCAGGGGTTGAAAGTAGCCTGCCGACGGCGTGTTGGACGATCCACCGATCCGGTTATTTTCGCGCCTCCTTGTTGGACCTTATCCGCCGCGCATAGCAGCATTGTACCCCCGATCTTATTGAACCGACCCGGCGAAGGGGGACAGGATGATAGAAAGCCTGAATGGTGATCTTTTGGATATTGGCGTGGACCACGTGGTCCTCGAATGCGGTGGCGTGGGCTATCTCGTCCAGGTACCCGGTACGGTGCTGACGGCGCTGCCCGCTTCGGGCCGGGTGCGGCTCTTCGTGCATTACGCGGTGAGCGTGGATGTGCGCTCCGGCTCCAGCGAGCACCGGCTGTTCGGCTTCCTTCACCGCGACGATCGCCAGTTGTTCCGCAGGCTCATCGACGTGCAGGGGGTGAGCGCGACCATCGGCATGTCCATCATGGGGAGCCGTTCCGCGCAGGACATCCACACGGCCATCCTCGTGGGCGACGAGTCGGTGCTGAAAGGGGTGAAGGGTATCGGACCCAAGCTGGCGCAACGCATCGTGGCCGAGCTTCAGGGCAAATTGGCCGGTGTGCCCATGCCAGCGGGTGGCGCTCCCCTGGTGGGGGGCAATACGCTGAAAGCGGAGGCGTTATCGGCACTGACCTCGCTGGGCCTTGATCGTGCGAAGGCCGAACGAGCCATGAACACCGTGTTGCAGGAGCGCGCGGCCGATGCCCCTGCGCTGGAGGAACTCATACGCCTGACCCTGAAGAATATCTGACCACCACCGCTCTCTTCCGATGTTCCGCTTCGTTTCCCCTCGATACACCGGCCTCGCCTTACTGAGGCCGCTGGTGGCCCTGCTGCTTGCCGCAGTGGCCTTCGAGGCGCAGGCCGTGGACCTGAAGTTCGAGTTCCTGCTGCTCCAGGTGGATTCGCCCGTGCAGCTACAGTTCCCGATCACCGACCCATTGGCTCCGGGAGCCACCGGCACGGGCAGCATCAACCTGGCCGATCCCGGCAATATCCAGAACGATGTGGAGTACGACCCGGAGAGCGGGCAGTACATCATGCGTAGCACGGTGGGCGGGGCGTTCGACTACCGCCCCCCCATGAGCATGTCGCTGGAGGAATACCTCAACTACGACATGGAGCGCAGCATGGACAACTACTGGTTGGACCGTGTGGAACAGGACAGCGAAAGCGCGAAGAAGGCGTTGATCCCGACGCTCAAGGTGCGTGGCGAGACCTTCGACCGGATCTTCGGCGGCAACACGATCGACATCAAGCCGCGCGGCTCGGCGGAGATCATCTTCGGGGTGAACATCAGCAAGACCGAGAACCCGCGCATCCCCATCGATCAGCGCCGCATCACCACCTTCAACTTCGACCAGCGCATCCAACTGAACCTGGTAGGCAACATCGGCGAGAAGCTGAAGATCAACACGAACTACAACACCCAGGCCACCTTCGATTTCGAGAACCAGGTGAAGCTGGACTATACCGGCTACGAGGACGAGATCATCCAGAAGATCGAGGCCGGCAACGTGAGCTTGCCGCTGCGGGGCACGCTGATCCAGGGAAGCCAGAGCCTGTTCGGCCTGAAGACCGAGCTGCGGTTCGGGCGGCTTACGGCCACGGCCATCTTCAGCCAGGAGAAAGGCCAGCGGCGCAACGTGTCCACGCAGGGCGGCGCGCAGACCACGGTGTTCGACATACGGGCGGACGAGTACGAGGCCAACAAGCACTACTTCCTGAGCCACTACTTCCGCGACCGCTACGACCAGGCCCTGCGCACGCTGCCCACGGTGAACAGCGGCGTGATGATCCAGCGGATCGAGGTGTGGGTGACCAACACGCGCCAGGATTTCCAGCAGACGCGGAACTTCGTGGCTTTCACCGATCTGGGCGAGGATGGCAGCGCGGCCGCCATCGCCGCAGGCCATTTCAGCGCCGACCTGCCGCCCGGCCTGGTGCAGGACCGGCCCAACGTAACGGTGGCGGACAACAGCGCCAACACCCTGTTCCAGCGGGTGAGCCAGGATCCGGGCATCACAGGCTTCGTGAACTCCAGCCAGGCGTTGCAGGGGCTTGGCGTGATCGCCGCGCGGCATTACGAGAAAGTGGAGAGCGCGCGGCTGCTCACCGCGAGCGAATACACGGTGAACCAGCGGCTGGGCTTCATCTCCCTGAACCAGGCCCTGAACAACGACGAGGTACTGGCTGTCGCCTACCAGTACACCTTGGACGGGCAGACCTACCAGGTGGGCCAGTTCGCGCAGGACGGCGTATTCACCGGGGAGGAAACACCGGTGCCGGGCGAACAGACGCAGGTGGGCCCGCAGGGGACCGAAGCACTGATCCTCCGCCTGCTGAAGGCCACCATCACCAACCCGCGCATACCGCTGTGGGACCTGATGATGAAGAACATATACTCGCTCGGGGCCTTCCAGGTGAACCGCGAGAACTTCAGGCTGGACCTGCTGTACAACAACCCCACGACCGGCGTGGATGTGAACTACATCCCGCGCGCGCCGCTGGACCAGATCCCGCTGATCCAGGCGTTGGCGATGGACCGCCTGGACCCGAACAACGCACCCAACCCCGATGGCTGGTTCGACTTCGTGGACGGCGCGGCCACCACGGGCGGTACCATCCAGTCGCAGACCGGGCGCATCTACTTCACCACACTGGAACCGTTCGGCAGCTACCTGGACCAGCAGTTGGTGGGTGTGGCCCCGGAGATCAAGCGCACCATCGTGTACCAGCAGCTGTACGACAGCACGAAGACCGCCGCGCAGAACATCCCCGAGCTGAACCGCTTCAAGCTGAAGGGCAGCTACCGCAGTGCGAGCAGCGATGTGATCTCGCTCAACTCGGTGAACATCCCGCAGGGCTCGGTGGTGGTGACGGCTGGCGGTGTGCGGCTGATCGAGAACCAGGACTATACGGTGGACTACAACCTGGGCCGTGTGCGGATCCTGAACCAAGGCATCCTGGAGAGCGGCACGCCGGTGAACGTGGCCCTGGAAAGCAACTCGCTCTTCAGCATACAGACCAAGACACTGGCCGGTGCGCGCCTGGATTACAAGGTGAACAAGGACCTGGTGATCGGCGGCACCATCATGAACCTGTACGAGCGGCCGCTGACGCAGAAGGTGAACGTGGGCGAAGAGCCCATCCGCAACACCATGGTGGGCGTGGATGCCAACTGGCAGACCAAGTCGCAATGGCTTACGGACATGGTGGACAAGCTGCCGTTCTACGCCACCAAGGCGGAGAGCAACATCAACGCCAGCTTGGAGGGCGCCTACCTGATCCCCGGCCACAGCCGCGCCATCGGCAACGCGGGCACCAGCTACATCGATGATTTCGAGGGCAGCGTGAGCGTGATCGACCTGCGCACGCAGAGCCTCTGGTTCCATTCGGCGGTGCCGCAGGGCCTGCCATCGCTGTTCCCCGAAGGCGACCGGGTGGGTGAGCTGAGCTCGGGTTTCCGCCGGGCGCAGCTGGCCTGGTACGTCATCGACCCGCTCTTCTTCCGCAACAACAACCTTACGCCGGACAACATCCGCAACAGCCCCGCCATCCGCAGCGACCACCGGCAGCGCGAAGTGCTGGAGCAGGAGGTGTTCCCCAACCGGCAACTGGCGGCGGGCACGCCCACCAACATCCCGGTGCTCGACCTCACCTACTATCCCAACGAGCGTGGCCCGTACAACTATACGCCCAACCTGACGGCGGACGGCGGATTGCAGAACCCGGAGAACAACTGGGCGGGCATCACGCGCCGCATCACCACCACCGATTTCGAGGCGAGCAACATCGAGACGGTGCAGTTCTGGCTGATGGACCCGTTCTACAACGCCAGCAACAGCATGGGCGAGCCGGCCACCAACATCAACAGCGTCAACAGCACCGGCGGCGAACTCTACATCGACCTGGGCAACATCAGCGAGGATGTGCTGCGGGACGGCCGCAAAGCCTTCGAGAACGGCCTGCCGAACAACGCCACCGACGCATCGGCCACGTTCGACCGGACGCCCTGGGGTGTGGTGCCCACCACCCAGAGCGTGGTGAACGCCTTCGCCATCACGCAGACCAACAGCAACAAGTATCAGGACGTGGGCTTGGACGGCCTGGGCAGTCCCGGCCTGCAGATCGCGGGTCGCAACGAGGCCGAGTTCTTCAGCAGTTACCTGGACGCCGTGGCCGGTACAGTGAGCGATCCCGCCGCGTTGCAGGCCATCCGCAACGACCCCTCCAACGACGATTACCGCTTCTTCCGGGGCAGCGCGTACGACAATGCGGGGGCCAACATCCTGCAACGCTACAAGCGGTTCAACGCGCCGGAGGGCAACAGCGTGACGGACGAGGACTCCAACGAATCGTATCCCACGCAGCAGACCACATTGCCCACCACGGAGGACATCAACCAGGACCAGAACCTGGGCGAGAGCGAGAGCTACTTCCACTACCGCATCCCGCTGCGGCCGCAGGACATGGTGGTGGGGCAGGGCTTCATCACGGACCGCATCCTGGCCACGGCCAACACACCGGAAGGGGCCAAGCAGGTGTACTGGTACCAGTTCAAGGTGCCGGTGCGCCAGCCCTCGGCGGTGGTGAACGGCATACAGGATTTCCGCAGCATCCGCTTCCTGCGCATGTACCTGCATGGCTGGCAGCAGGAGGCCACCCTGCGTTTCGCGCGTTTCGAGTTCGTGCGCGGCGAGTGGCGCAAGTACCTGCAGAGCATGGAGACCCCCGGTGAGGTGCCTGGCGGCGACCCCGACCCTACGGCGTTCCAGATCGCGGCGGTGAACATCGAGGAGAACGGCAACCGCACGCCGATCAACTACGTGCTGCCACCGGGCATCAACAAGGAGGTGGACGTAGCCAGCGCCAACCTGCGCAACCTCAACGAGCAATCGCTGCAATACAAGGTGTGCAACCTGCGCGATGGCGATGCGCGCGCCGGCTTCCGCAATGTACAGTTCGACATCCGCAGCTACAAGAAGCTGCGCATGTACATCCACGCCGAGGGCAGCGACCCCAACGTGCCGCTGCGGTTCGGCGACGCCTCGGTCTTCATCCGCCTGGGCAATGATTTCGACCAGAACTACTACGAGTACGAGGTGCCGGTGGTGCCCTCGGCCTTCTTCAACCGCGACCCGTACAACGTGTGGCCCGAGGCGAACAACGTGATCATCGAGTTCGCCAAGCTGAACGACCTGAAGATCCAGCGCGACCAGAGCGGCACTGCGCGCAACGAGCGCTACCAAGGCACCGACGGCGACCGGCGCATGTTCGTGAAGGGCAGCCCGAACCTGAGCCAGATGCGCACCATCATGATCGGCGTGCGCAACCCCAAGCGCGAGGGTGCCGAGATGAACCCGTGGGCGCCGGATGATGGCCTGGCGAAGTGTCTGGAGGTGTGGGTGAACGAACTGCGGCTCACCGATTTCGACCAGAGCGGCGGGTGGGCGGCGCTGGCGCGGGTGAACGCGCAACTGGCCGACCTTGGCAACGTGAGCATCGCGGGCAACTACAGCACGCCGTTCTGGGGAAGCATCGACAAGAAGGTGAGCGAGCGCCAGCGCGAAACGAAGTACGGCATCGACATGAGCGCCAACATAGAGATGGGCAAGTTCCTGCCGGAGGAGGCCAAGGTGCGCGTGCCGCTGTACGTGGGCTATTCCGAGCAGATCAGCAACCCGCAGTTCGATCCGCTGAACCCCGACATCACCTTCGACGATGCCACCCGCGCGATGACCCGCGAGGAGCGCAAGCAGCGCCTGAAGGAATCCCGCACCTCCACGCGGCGGCGCAGCATCAACCTCACCAACGTGCGCAAGGAGCGCTCGGGCGCCGGCAGGGAGCACTTCTTCGATGTGGAGAACCTCAGCTTCAACTACTCGTACAGCGACCAGGAGTACCGCGACGTGAACACCGACTATGAGAACACCCGCACCTACCGCGGCTCCATCGCCTATCTGCACAACCCCAAGCCCCGCCCGATAGAGCCCTTCGCGGGCATCGGCTTCGTGGCGAAGAACAGGTGGCTGCGGTTGATGAAGGACTTCAACGTGAACATGGGCTTCAAGCAGATCAGCATGCGCACCAGCGTGGACCGCATGTACATGGAGCGTCTGGTGCGGCCCAACCCCGACATCGAGACGCTGCCGCCGCGCCCCACCTACAACAAGAACTTCAACTGGAACAGCCAGTACGGTTTCCGCTACGAGATCACCCGGTCGCTCAAGCTCGACTTCAACGCCAACAACATGGCCTTCATCGGGGAGACACCCGGACGTGTGAACTCCAAGTACCGCGATGAGTACACGATGTGGAAGGACAGCGTGATGAGCAGCCTCCGCGGCTGGGGAGAGCCCACGCGGTACGACCACACCATGGGCCTCACCTACACGCTGCCGTTGGACAAGTTCCCTCTTACGGATTGGATGACGGTGAACACCGGCTACACCGCAGGCTACCAATGGGACCGCGCGCCGCTGACGCAGGACAGCCTGGGCGCCACCATCCAGAACTCGCAGAACATATCGGTGAACGGCCAGTTGAATTTCGTGAACCTGTACAACAAGTCGAAGTACCTCAAGAAGATCAACGACAAGGGCCGGGGCAGGCCGGGCGCCACCAAGGCCGGGGCCAAGGCACCGGCGGCGAAGACCGACAGCACCGCGAAGAAGACGCCGAACATCAAGATCGATCCGATCGAGGGCCTTGCGCGCCTGCTGATGACGATCCGCAACGGCACCATCACCTACAGCCAGACCTCGGGCGTGCTGCTGCCGGGCTATTCGCGCGGCACCAACATCATCGGCATGGACAACTTCGGCGCGCCGGGCTTCGGGTTCGTCATGGGCCAGCAGAACCACGACCTCAGCGGCGACATCGTGCGCGACTTCGCCACCACGGCCGCCGGGCGGGGCTGGCTGGTGCAGACGCCCTCCATCTTCAACGCCTACACCAACACGCGCAACGAGACCATCAACGCGCGGCTCAGCCTCGAACCCTTCCGGGGCATGCGCGTGGAACTGATGGCCAACCGCACCAGGGCCGACAACAGCAGCAGCTACTTCCGCTACAACCGCGACGAGGAGCGCTACGTGAACGACAGCCCGCGCGACCAGGGCAGCTTCAGCGTGAGCATGCTCAACTGGCGCACCACCTTCACCCGCGACAACGAGGACTTCGTGAACCAGGTGTTCCAGGACCTGCTGGCGAACCGGCCGGTGATCAGCGGGCGCCTGGGCAGCGCGGCGGGGGTGGCGGTGGATCCCGAAACGGGCTATGCCGACGGCTACGGCCCCACGCAGCAGGACGTGGTGGTGGCCTCCTTCCTTGCCGCGTACACCGGCAAGAACCCTGAGAACGCGAAGCTGAACCCGCTGAGCCTGATGCCCGCGCCGAACTGGGACATGACCTACGATGGCCTGACGAAGCTGCCGCTCTTCGATAAGTGGTTCCGCACGTTCACCGTGAAGAACAGCTACCGCAGCACCTTCAACGTGGGCAACTACCAGACGAACCTGCTCTACATAGAAGGAGCAGGCGTGCGCGACGTATCGGGCAACTTCCTCCCCGAAAAGCAGATCGCGGTGGTCACCATACAGGAGGTGATGAGGCCCCTCATGGGCTTCGATGCCACCCTGAAGAACAGCCTGCTGGCCAAGTTCGAGTACAACCGCGACCGCAACCTGAGCCTGAGCCTCACCAACAACCAGGTGACCGAGGTGCGCGGCAAGGAATTCGTGGTGGGCACCGGCTACCGGTTCAAGAACGTGAAGTTCCCCTTCGCCATCGGTGGCAACACACCCAAGAGCGACCTTAACCTACGGGTGGACCTGAGCATGCGCGAGAATTCCACGGTGATCCGCAAGGTGCAGGAGCAGCAGAACCAGCCCACGGCAGGGCAGAACATCATCTCCATCAAGACCAGCCTGGACTACGTGATCAACGAGCGCCTCAACGTGCGGGCCTTCTACGAGCGTGTGGTCAACAAGCCGGTGATCTCCACCTCGTTCCCCTCGGCCAATACCAACACGGGCATCAGCCTGCGCTTCACACTGGCGCAGTAGGGAGCAGGAGGCAGGAGCAAGGGCAGGAGGCAAGCCGGATCATTGCTCCTGCCCCTGCCTCCTTGCATTCCCCCCGTACCTCGTACTTTCGCCGCTACAAACGACGCTCTCAACAGACCATGAACATCCCGGCCGACCTGCGCTACACCAAGGATCACGAATGGATCCGCATCGAAGGCAACACCGCCATCATCGGCATCACCGATTTCGCGCAGAGCGAACTGGGTGACATCGTCTTCGTGGACATCAACACCGAAGGCCAGGAGGTGGCCCGCGAAGCCGTCTTCGGCACGGTGGAAGCGGTGAAGACCGTGAGCGACCTCTTCATGCCCGTAAGCGGGAAAGTGACGGAGGTGAACCCCGGCCTGGCCGATGATCCCGCATCGGTGAACAGCGACCCCTACGGCAGCGGCTGGATGGTGAAGGTGGAGATGAGCGCGCCCGCCGAGGTTGCCGATCTCCTCACCGCAGACCAGTACAAGGCCCTCGTAGGCGCCTGATCCAGGAATGACGCTGTTCCTGCGCCTGGCCATCGCATGGGCGCTGTTGATCGCGTTCCTCTGTCTCACACCCGGCAAGGCGCTCCCGCAATGGGAGTGGGCCGATCTGCTCAGCGTGGACAAGCTGGTCCACGTGCTCATGTTCGGGGTGCTGTCCTACCTGCTCGCACGGGGCTTCCGCGCCCGCGAAAACAATGCATGGCCCGATGCGAAGGTGCTCGTGATCGCGGGTGTGCTCTCCTTCGCTTACGGCGCGCTCATGGAACTGTTGCAGGATATCCCCGGCCTGGGCCGCAACGGCGACGTGGTGGACCTGACGGCGAACACCATCGGTGCCGTGGTGGGGGCGTGGCTCGTACACCGGCTGTGGCAACGGAAGTCCGCTGCTGCCTGATCCGGGATCGGATCGGTATCTTTCGGACCATCGGCGGTAAAGCCGGTCGTTCGCCATGGCTACAAAGACCTTGACCGCCCCAGTCCGAATGCCCGATCCCCGCACCACGCCCACCATCGATCAGGTGGGCATCGAAGAGCGCGTGGCCCGCATCAAGAGCCGCAGCATCAAGAAGGAGACGAAGGTGCAGGGCATGAAGCTCGCCCTGAGCATGATCGACCTCACCACATTGGAAGGGGCTGATACCCCCAACAAGGTGCAGCAGATGTGCTACAAGGCGATGCACCTGCACGATAGTTTACCCGGCCTGCCCACGGTGGCCGCCGTGTGCGTGTATCCTTCGTTGGTGAAGGTGGCGAAGAAGGCGCTGGGTGATAGCGGCGTGAAGGTGGCCAGCGTGAGCACCGCCTTTCCCAGCGGCCAGGCACCGCGCAATGTGAAGATCGCCGATACCAAGTTCGCCGTGAACGAGGGCGCCGATGAGATCGACATGGTGATCAGCCGTGGCAGGTTCCACAGCGGTGACCATGCGTACGTATTCGATGAGATCGCAGCGATCAAGGAGGCCTGCGGCGATGCCCGCCTGAAAGTGATCCTCGAAACAGGCGAACTCGGTACCTACGACAAGGTGCGTCTGGCCAGCGACATCGCCATCGCGGCCGGTGCGGATTTCATCAAGACCAGCACCGGCAAGATCAACCCGGCGGCCACCATGGAAGTGACGCTGGTGATGCTGCATGCCATCCGCGACCACTACCTGAGGACCGGGCAGATGATCGCCATGAAACCCGCCGGGGGCATCCGCAAAAGCAAGGAGGCGCTGCACTACCTGATGATGGTGAAGGAGGAACTCGGACCCGAATGGCTGGACAACCATTGGTTCCGTTTCGGTGCCAGCAGCTTGGCGAACGACATCCTGATGCAATTGCAGAAGGAGGCCGATGGAAGGTATCAGAGCGCGGATTACTTCAGCAACGATTAGATCTTTACAGGTGGGAGTTCTCCCGCCGAAACGCATTCCCCATGGCAACGAAGAAGACCGCCCTCACCTGGACCCTCGCACCCGCCCCCGAGTCCGCTGATCACGTCAAGATCAACGCGCAATACGAACTGTTCATCAACGGCAAATGGGTCAAGCCCAAGTCCGGCAAGTACTTCGACACCATCAACCCCGCCAACGAGAAGAAGCTGGCCCGCATCGCGGAGGCCGGTGAAGCTGATGTGGACGCCGCCGTGAAAGCCGCGCGCCGGGCTTACGACACCGTGTGGTCCAAGATGCCCGCCAGCGAGTGCGCCAAGTACATCTACCGCATCGCGCGGCTGTTGCAGGAGAAGGCCCGCGAGTTCGCCGTCATCGAAAGCATGGACGGCGGCAAGGCCATCCGCGAAAGCCGCGATGTGGACGTGCCCCTCGCCGCCGCGCACTTCTTCTACTACGCCGGTTGGGCCGACAAGCTCCACTACGCCTTCCCTGGTAAACAGGTATCCCCCCTCGGCGTGGCCGGCCAGGTCATCCCCTGGAACTTCCCGCTGCTCATGGCCGCGTGGAAGCTCGCCCCCGCGCTCGCCTGCGGCAACACCGTGGTGCTGAAGCCCGCCGAGACCACACCGCTCACCGCGCTCAAGCTCGCCGAACTGCTGCAGGAGGCCGAGCTCCCCGATGGCATCGTCAACATCGTCACCGGTGCGGGTGCCACGGGCGCGGCGGTGGTCAACCACCCCGATGTCAACAAGGTGGCCTTCACCGGCAGCACCGGCGTGGGCAAGCTCATCCAGCGCGCCACCGCGGGCAGCGGCAAGAAGCTCACCCTCGAGCTCGGCGGCAAAGCCGCCAACATCATCTTCGCTGATGCCGCCATCGACCAGGCCGTCGAAGGCATCATCAACGGCATCTACTTCAACCAGGGCCACGTGTGCTGCGCCGGCAGCCGCCTCTTCGTGGAGGAAGGCGTGTACGACGAGGTGATCCGCAAGCTCAAGCACCGCATGCGCTCGCTCGTCGTGGGCGATCCGCTCGACAAGAACACCGACATCGGCGCCATCAACAGCCGCGAACAACTGACCACCATCAACCGCTACCTCAAAGCAGGCGTGGCCGATGGCGCGGAGATGTACCAGCCTACCTGCGACCTGCCCAATAAGGGCTATTGGTGCCGCCCCACGCTCTTCCTCAACGTGGCGCAGAGCGCGCGCATCGCGCAGGAGGAGATCTTCGGCCCCGTGCTCGCCGTGCAGACCTTCCGCACCGTGGACGAGGTGATCCAGAAAGCCAACAACACGCCCTACGGCCTCAGCGCCGGCGTGTGGACCGACAAGGGCAGCAAGATCTTCAACCTCACCAGCAAATTGCGCGCGGGCGTCATCTGGGCCAATACCTACAACAAGTTCGATCCCACCTCACCGTTCGGGGGGTACAAGGAGAGCGGCTACGGCCGCGAAGGCGGGATGCACGGGCTGGGGGCGTACTTGGATTTGAACTGAGTTTGCAGGGCGTGCCCCAGCGTTGAGTGCACGTGGGGTCGGGCTATCCGCAGTAATCCTCGCTGCGCTGCGGGCTACTCGCTCCTATCCCTCACGCGCTGACGCACCGGCTCGAAATCAGATCGGGCCGTGAGGAGCAAATGGATGTTCCCACTTGCCACTGATTTGGTACAGCTCGTAGAACACGAACCATTCCTGCGTCCAGGGTACAATGGTGTTGAAGAGATGGCAATCGGACGTCCAGCTCATGTCTGGAGGGTAGTACAGACACAGATTGCCATTCTTGTACATATGGATGTCCTTGTTGTAGACGATGCGGGGTTCGCGAACCCGGACCTTGGGGACACTGGATGGATCATACGTGATCCTATAGTCATACGTCGTTGACGCCACGGAAGGCTGGAACTGACCGTAGCAGTAGAGCACGCCGCGCCGGATTTCTGTGTGCAAGAAGTCGTAGTGCCTCTGTAACAATGCCCGTTCGCACGCAACGATGCCGAAGTTGGTCTGCTGTCTGCGCGGGTAGAACATCATGCACCGAAGTTTCTATGCGGAAGGTGCTGCACGCCCGCTCCATCATTTATAACACCCGCACGTGATGTGAACGCCGTACCTGAGAGCACCCGCGCAGCGGTCTCCCTCAAGAGCTTCTCCTTTGCGTCGACATCTTCATCAGCCCCGAGCGGGAACCGGTCACCGAGGTGTGCTCGCCAGAGCTTGGTGGCCTTCAGTTGGTTCTTCTCAACGATGGCCGCTGACGCGTCCTCTGCAAAGTCAGCCAGTGCCTCCCGGAATTTCTTCTTCTGGCCATCGTCCAACTTGTGCGTCAGGTTGTCGCGAGGTACAGTGGGCATGATACAGTCACACGAGAGAGCCGTGACAACGACGAGTCGGTTCAGCAGCTTCTGCAAGGCGATGTCGTCACGCTCGTCGGCCACGTAGTTCGACGCTGACCAAACCGTAAGGGCTACACCGGACGGGGTTTTGAAGAGGCACTGCTCAGTCCATGCCTTCAGGTACTTGATCAGCCGACGTAGTTGATCGTTAGCGATGTCATTGAACCATTCCCAGAACGCCTTGGGGTCGCTCGGAAGCAGTTCACCATCCTTGGTGACCAAGTACGGGTGGGTGTCCTGTTCCTCCTTCATGTACCCTGGAAGATCAACATGGTGGTCACCGGCATAGATCACACGGATGCACCTTTGTCGATGTTCTGCACCCGCGTCCGTATGATCTTCGACGGCCCGCAGCACATGGCTATGTACAGTGGCAGGAGCGAGGTCCGGCCGTTTCAGGAAATACACTCCGGTGTCCGCGTCATAGGTCCCATCGCGCTTCTGAATCAATGCGCCAGTCCTGAGGGAGCCTTGGTCCATGAACTTCGGTACCGGCAGGCCAACCTTGGCGCAGTATTGTCGCACGACTTTCCTCAGGGCATTCTTCGACCGGATCAGTTCCTTACGACGCGTACCCGTTACGCTGATCGCACTCTCGAAGGCGTAGAAGAGCTTGTTGCAGTTGGCCATGTGATCAGTCGTTTATGCGGTTCAATTCCATTTCTCCCTTGCTGAGGCGACCGGTGAAGTATGGTCCGATCAACCGTGAGCGATCAGCCTCGATATGCAGCTGTGCGAACCCTTCATGCGGT
>JAHBUM010000190.1 GCA_019638075.1 Flavobacteriales bacterium
GCAGCAAGGAAGAAGCGTTCGTTCACGGTGATCGGGGATGCGAAGGTCACTGCCGTAAGGTCGGTCGTATCGATCTGCGCAAGGGTCAGTGTCACATCACTAAGGCTGGTGCCCGGTGCAGGCAGCTCGATCGGGTTCTCGTCCTGATCGTAGACAACGATAACGGCATCGTCATCCATCACCGAGAAGGTCACGGAGCCTGTGCCGTTCTTCGCCACCACGAGGGCCAGCATGCCCTCCACGTTCACCGGTCCCGTGATGTCGTACTGCTGGGCCTTGCGCTCATCGCCATAGCCGTTGGTGCCGAACACGAAGCCGCCACCATCCTCCACGCCAACGGTCATGACCGCGATCCCGCTTGCGAAGCCAAAGGGTACTAAGGTGTCCGTGACCTCGCGCAGCTCGCTCTGTCCCGGCAGGGTGAAGTCCAGCGCGCGTTCCGCAACAATGGCATGGCGGCTCTGGGCCAGCAACTGGCCTGCCACCAATACACCGAAAAATCCGAGTTGAATTCGTTTCATGTGTCCTTGTTCATTTTTAGGGAGTGCAAATCTAACGCCCGCCGCCCTCCGTTCGTCCCGGACCAAGCACAGGATCACCTTCAACAGCTCCGACCGGTCAGCGGGCGTTCCCCACCAGCGCCGCCACTTCGCGCTGCACTTCGGCGCCGCTGTTCTCGTGGTACCAGCGGTGCAGCGCTTCGGCCAAGGCTTCCTTGGATAGCTGCCCGGCTTCAGGCAGGGACTTGTTTCCCATCACCAGATCATGCGCAGCTTGTGGCCGTGGCCCCCACGTGAATAGCACCTTCTCCGTGGCCGGATCGAACGCCACCAATTTCGGGATGCTGCGGGTGCCGTTGGTGAGGAATCGGTCGATCACGTCGGTGGAGTCGCGCAGGGCGATGCGCAGGGTGATGGCCGGTGCAAGAGCGGCAAGGGCCTCCAGCACGGGCAGGTTCTGCGCGCTGTCCCCGCACCACGGCTCGGTGATCACCAGCCATGTCTGCGGTACTACGCCTTCCATCGCCGTACGCACTTCCGGCAACACCTTCAAGGTCTTCCCGATCCGCCGGGCGCGCGCGAGGTTCAACTTGGTGTAGTCGGCACCGTAGCCGCCACCGGGCGGGCCGTATGGCTCCCCGCTGGCAACGATGCGTTCGAAGAGCGCCCGGTAATCGGTCAGGGAAAGAGCCGTTGCTGCGATGGTGTTCAGGGAAGACGCGCTCATCGTGCGGGTGTCGCTTGGGCCTGCGCGGCATCGATACTGTCCTGCCGCGCTTGGAACATCTGGATCAGCTCCTCATCGCTGTATTGCAGGTTCTGGATCATGATGTACGCATCCTTCGCGAACGGATGGTCGGGATAGGCGGAGACCACCGCGCGGTAAGCCATTTCGGCCTCGCCCTTGTTGCCCAGCTCGCTGTCGATGGTGAACGCTTTGAGGTACAGCACATCGGGCAACCGCCTCCAACTGGGGAAGTCGCGCACGATGCGGTCGTACAGCTTGATGCTCTGCTCGCCATCGTGCATGCTCTTGGCCACGTTGGCGGCGCGGAAGAGGTATTCGGCGGAAAGCGTATCGTACGGATTGGCCGTTGCGTAAGCCTTGTACACGTCGATCAGCGCGAGGGCCTTGTCCCTGTCGAACGTGAGGGTCTGGAACACCGAATCCTCCATGGTGCGGATCTGGGCATGCGCGTCGGCAGGCGTATCCTTCTTCCCGGCTCCGCCACAGCTGAAGAGCAGCACGGCCACGGGTATCGACAACAGGTACTTCTTCATCACGATCTATTTCGCGGCGGGGAACCGCATCTTGTACTTCGCGTCGGTACGGCCTTGGGAAATGTCGCGCAACTTGCCATTGAGCAGGCGCTTGCGCAGGGCGGAGAGGTGGTCGATGAACAGCACGCCGTCCAAGTGATCGTGCTCATGCTGGATCACGCGGGCCGCGAAGCCCTCGAACTCCTCCTCGTACTCCTTGAAGTTCTCGTCCTGATATTGCAGCACCACCTTCGGCTGGCGCTTCACCTCTTCGCGGATGTTGGGGATGCTGAGGCAGCCTTCCTCGAAGCCCCACTCCTCCCCTTCCTCCTCCACGATGTACGGGTTGATGAACGCCTTCTTCAGGCGCGGCTCCTCATCGGCATCCTCCGGCACCTTCTCGGCATCGGGGTCATCGCTCCCGGCACCGGCATGGGTGTCCACGATGAACAGGCGGATGCTTTGTCCGATCTGCGGCGCGGCGAGCCCTACACCGCTGGCGGCGTACATGGTCTCGAACATGTCGGCGATCAATTCCTTCAACCCCGGATGGCCGGGTTCGATGTCCTTGGCGACCTTCTTCAGCACGGGATCGCCGTATGCGCGGATGGGGAGGATCATGTTATGGGTGGCGAATTTAGGGAGAGGGAGTGCAGTTGGTAGTTGGCGAGTCGGCAGTCGGCGAGTTGGCAAGTCGGCAAGTTGGCAGTCGGCAGTCGGCAGTCGGCGAGTCGGCGAGTTGGCAAGTTGGCGATCGGCGATGCCCTGCGTTGAGCCGGACCGCCGTGGGTACCTATGTGCCATCGGCTATCTGCAACTGCCGTAGATACCGAACTGCCTACTGCCGACTGCCGACTTGAGTTCCCCCCTCCATCCACCCCTGCAACATGATCGTGGCGCTGATGCGGTCCAACTGACCTTTTTCGCGCCGGGCCATTCTGCCCTTTCCGCTGGCGAGCAAGGTCTGCTGTGCCATGCGGCTGGTGAAACGTTCGTCCACGGTCTCCACCCAATGCTGTGGGAAGGCCTTCCTGAGCACGTCTATGAAGGCGAGCACACCGGGCGTGGCATCCGTGGGGCGGCCACTGAGGTCCATGGGCAGGCCAACGACGAAACCATCCACCTGCTCCTTGGCGCAATAGCTCTTCAGGTAAGCCAGCAGTTCCTTCGTCTCCACGGTATCCAGCGCCGTGGCGATGATGCGCAGCGGGTCGGTGACCGCAAGGCCGGTGCGCTTGGAGCCGTGATCGATGGCGATGACGCGGGGCATGGATGCAAAGCAAGGCAATAAGCAGGAGCAGTTGGCAGGGGCAATGCCTCCTGCGCCTGCCAACTGCCCTTGCCCCTTGCACTCGCACTCTGTCACCCTACTGTCACTTCCCAACGATCTACCCCGATCTGGGGATTGATGGCCCGGCATGCGTTGCGCTGCTTTGTCGCCACAACGCCGCCGCCATGCACACGCGTCATCAGATGGACATCCTTCACCACAGCACCGATGGCTATGTGGGCACGTGCTGCTCCTGCGGCCGGTTCCAAGTGGCGTTCGGCACATCGATGTTCCAGATCCACGAGGATATGCTGCGCGGGCTGCTGCACGAGCTCGCCGAGGACGAGCGCTACTGCGCCGAACGGGTGGACCCGCGCACCAAGTGCTTCGTGTACGATGTGGGCAGCGAGTGCGTGCGCATGGTGCTGAACCACACCGAAGTGGTGCGCCTGCGCTCCATGCTCTCCGATGCGCTGTGGATGCAGGGGATCATGGAAGAGGTCGGAAGCGAACCGAAGTAGAGTGCGAGGGCGAAAGAGTGCGAGAGCGGTTCCGCACCCTTGCACCATCCCACTCGCTCCCTGTCATCCCTACGTAGGAGGGGCGTTGCCATTCCAGTAAGCACCTTTGCAGCACTCCGGATCAATTCCACCGGGGCAGGACAGATGCGCGAGGAGATCGAACAGGCGTGGGAAGACCGCAGCCTGCTGAAGGAGCAACAGGTGGTACGGGCCATCGAGCACACCATTGAATTGCTGGACAAGGGTGAACTGCGCGTGGCGGATCCACCAACGAACGGAGGCGACTGGGCGGTGAACGACTGGGTGAAGAAGGCCGTGATCCTCTACTTCCCTACACGCGGCATGAAGACGTTGGAAGCCGGTCCGCTGGAATTCCATGACAAGATGGAACTGAAGCGGAACTATGCCCAGCTCGGCGTGCGCGTGGTGCCGCATGCGGTGGCTCGCTACGGCGCATACCTCGCACCGGGCACCATCCTGATGCCCAGCTACGTGAACATCGGCGCCTACGTGGATGAAGGCACCATGGTGGACACGTGGGCCACCGTGGGTAGCTGCGCGCAGATCGGCAAACACGTACACCTCAGCGGCGGCGTGGGCATCGGCGGCGTGCTGGAACCCGTGCAGGCCGCACCGGTCATCATCGAGGATGGCTGCTTCATCGGCTCGCGCGCCATCGTGGTGGAGGGCGTGCATGTGGGTGCCGAAGCCGTGCTCGGCGCCAACGTGGTGCTCACGGCCAGCACCCGCATCATCGACATCACCGGCAGCGAGCCGCGCGAAATGAAAGGCTACGTGCCGCCGCGATCCGTGGTGATCCCCGGCACCGTGCCCAAGAAATTCCCAGCGGGCGAATACGGTGTGCCGTGCGCGCTCATCATCGGGCAGCGCAAGGAAAGCACCGACAGGAAGACCTCGTTGAACGACGCGCTACGTGAACACGCGGTGGCGGTTTGATGGGGGGAGGTTGTCAGTGGTCAGGCTCCTTGGTGGTACCCCTTGGCGGGAAGCTCCAAGTTTCAAGCTCGAAGGTTCAAGCTTCAAAGCTTTTGAGCTTGACGCTTTGAACTTGAGCCTTGAAGCTTGGACAGATCTTGATAGGCGCCTGCCTACCGGAGCTACGGTGTGTACACATCTCGGAACTGGAGCGGGAGGACTGAAGGCCCGGCCTCGGTCCGAACATCGTCCGAGATGTATACATACCGTAGCTGCCGAACAGGTTACGAAAGAGGTCTGATGAAAGCCCGGCCTCCCTCACCTCCACTCGCTACTCCTTCACGAAGCGCCCGGTACCAACCAGCCCACCCCAGGCGTCAACGAGCTGGAAGAGGTAGTAGCCTGCATCCAGGTCTGCCACGGAAATGCTGATGTCGGTAGTGCCTGCATCGGCTTCCGAGCGCTGGGTGGCGATCAGCCTTCCGCTGCCATCCATGAGGAGGAGCGTGGCCGGTCCGTTGAGGTCCTTGTCGTCCACCAGGATCCGCAGGGTGGTGTGCGCGGGGTTGGGCATGGCCAGCAAGGTGTGGGCCACGGGGCGGAAGAGCGCGTTGACCACGGAGGTATGCGCCTGCTGCCCGTCGGCAGAAATGCTGGTGATCCGGTAATAGTTCACCCCTTGGATGGGGACTTCGTCATGGAACAGGTACCTGGTGGTGCCGCTGCCTGTGCCATTGGCGCGTAGCGATCCGATGACATCGAAGGCCATGCCATCGGCCGATCGCTCTACCAGGAACAGATCCGTGGCAGCGATGTCCTGGGCGGTCCACTCCACGGCGATGGAGCCGGGGCCGGCCACAGCTTTAAGGTCGATGACCTCCACAGGAAGTACCGAGCAATCCAACTGGTTCGGCGCAGACAGGGCCCATGAGAGGTTGAACGTCTGGCCACTGACATCGAAGTTGTCGATGTAGATGGTATAGACCTTGCCGACATCGCCTACAGCCACGGTGATGGGCGCCACGAAGCCGTTGACACTGCCGCCGCTCGCGCCCTCGCTCAGGTCGGAATTCCCTGCGGCCATGCCGGTGAGCCAGGTGCCGGCCGAAGGTGGGTAGGCATAGCTACAGCGCAACGGGGCTCCCGAAGGAGGGCATGTAACAGCGTTCATGGGACCCCAGACGGCGAAGTCGTAATCGATCTGGGCAGGCTGGCCCAGGTGGTCGGTGGGTTGTATGGTGAAGCCGACACTGCCCGTGGAGCGTGGTGAGAAGTAGTACCAGGTACCCTGGCGCTCGTTGTTCAGCAGGCAACCCCTGTTGGTGTTTTTCAGGTCCGCGGTACAGCCTGTCCAGTCGGACGTGTTGGTGATGACCCCGCTGCCGCAGACGGTGAAGCCACCGGAGCAGTCCTGCATGGGGGTGGGGAAGATGTCAGGGCCGTATACGCAGATGCCGAAGGAGCCTTGTGCGCCATTGTACCCCCAGAAGCGTATGTAGTAGGTGGTGTTGCCCGAAAGGGGTGTGCATCGGCGGTCCAGTCGGGGCATCAGGTTGTCGGGGGCCACGCCGCCATCGTTGTTGCAGCCGTTGGCTACGAGGGCAAGGGCGCCACATGTGCCGCTGTAGATCTGCATCGAACCATCGGCCAGTGTGCCCGCCGTGGTGGAGATATGCACCACACCGCTCGCGGGCGTTACGAACCGGAACCACACGTCGGTGGAGGGGGTGCCTCCGCAACTTGGGTTGGGCGAGGTGCCCGAGGCGGTGGCCCCGGTGTTGCTGAAGTACTGCACGTAGCAGTTGTCTATCACGGGCAGGTCTATCGCTGTGGCGCAATTGTCGTTCGTTGGCGGGCGGGTGATGCAGATGGTGCCGAACATGGCATCGCTTGTATTGTAGCGCTGGATGCGGATGAGGTAGTTGACGCCGACGGTGGTGGCGAGGGTGATCACGGCATTCGCGCCGTTGGACCCG
>JAHBUM010000191.1 GCA_019638075.1 Flavobacteriales bacterium
AAGAAGGAGACCAAGCGCAAACGCGACCTCACCAAGAGCACCTTGGTGCATGCCAGCGACAAGAAAGCGATCTTGGACCTCCTGCAAGGGTAGGCTGAACGACACCCCAACCGCACCGGGTCATAGGTAGCGTTAACCGGGGCGTGCAGCACCAAAGATCATCCGCCGGAAGGCGGGGACGCTCACGCCCAAAAACCAAAGTGGAACATGCCACGCAGTAAGAACAAGGTAGCCAGCCGTGCCAAGCGCAAGAAGGTACTGGATATGGCGAAAGGCAACTTCGGTCGCCGCAAGAACGTGTACACCGTCGCGAAGAACACGGTGGAGAAGGGCCTGCAGCACGCCTACGTGGGCCGCAAGCTGAAGAAGCGCGAGTTCCGCGGCCTGTGGATCCAGCGTATCAACGCCGCCGCCCGCCTCAACGGTGTGAGCTACAGCGTGCTGATGAGCAGCCTGAAGAAAGCGAACATCGAGCTGGACCGCAAGGCACTGGCCGAGATCGCCTACACGGATGCCGCCGCCTTCACGGCCATCGTGAACAAAGTGAAATAAGGGATCCTACGATCCGTGGGAAAGGAGGCGTGAAGCCTCCTTTTCCTTTTTGCCCCTACCCTTCCACCCTGCCATCACGATACCTTTATCCCATGCGTCCGCTCCATCTGCTCGTACTGCTCGGGGTACCGTGCCTTGACTTCGCCCAACCGCCCGCAGGCTATTATGACAGCGCCGAGGGCCTCACAGGCGAACCGTTGCGGCAGGCGCTGCACGACATCATCGCTGGGCACACCGTGCTGGCCAATAGCGCCATGTGGAACGCCTTCGCGCAGGCGGACCAGAAGCCCAACGGCAAGGTGTGGGACATCTACTCGGATGTGCCCGATGGCACCCCGCCTTATGAATTCGAGTTCGGTACCCATCAATGTAGTGGCACCCTGACCTATGACGAGGAGGGCGATTGCTTCAATCGGGAGCACACCTTTCCTGAAAGCTGGTTCGGCGGCATCATCGGCCCCAGCACCGACCTGTTCCACATATACCCCACCGATGCGTGGGTGAACCAGAAGCGCGCGAACTGGCCGTACGGCACCGTGGGCAGCAGTGTGACCTTCCCGGCGTCCAATGGTGGAAAGCTGGGCCAATGCACCTACCCCGGATGCACCGGCCTCGCCTTTGAGCCGATCGATGTCTACAAGGGCGATCTGGCGCGCGGCTACTTCTACCTGCTCACCCGCTACAAGGACGAGGCGCTGAGCTGGTCCAGCGCGCCGGTGCTTCAGGATGGGGCCTTCCTCCCGTGGGTGGAGAACCTGCTGCTGGAATGGCACGAGGCCGATCCGGTGAGCCAGAAGGAGATCGACCGCAACAACACGATCTTCACCGCCCTGCAACATAACCGCAACCCCTACATCGACAACCCGCAGTGGGTGCATCGCATCTGGGGGCCGACGGCTTCCGTGGAAGAGCGGGATGCCCATGCACCACGGTTCTGGATGGACGACGGACAGCTGCGCTACGATCGCAATGACCGGCACGCTGCGGCCCGATTGTCGCTATTCTCGGCATCCGGGGCGCTCGTGACCAACGCCACACTGAACACGGATATCGGAGCCGTACCCTTGAGCTTGGAGCCCGGGATCTACATCATCGTGGTGGATGACGGGCAACGGTACGTGAGCCGCTTCGTGCGCTGACAGGCCTCTTCCATGTTTCGTCCGCCGTGCGCCGACGCTGAAGCTTTAGCGCAAGCGTTTGGCGGACACCCGTTCTTTTGAACCACGGATGGCAGATTTCACAGATAGCCCCATCTGCGAGATCATCTGTGGTTGAACCCGAATTACGAAAGGGCGTTGATCAGGAGCCGGGCAGTCCGGCGATGTGCCCGGTGGTCCATGCGGCTTGGAAATTGAAGCCGCCCGTGATGCCGTCGATGTCCAGCACTTCACCGGCGAAATAGAGGCCGGGGCACTTTCGGCTCTGCATCGTCATCGGATCCACCTCTTCCAACGATACGCCACCAGCGGTGACGAACTCCTCCTTGAACGTGGTCTTGCCCTGCACCTCGAAGCGGTCGTTGGTCAACAGATCGATCAGGCGGTTGCGCTCCTTCCTGTTCACGCTGCCCCATGCTTTGCCGGGGTCGATGCCTGCTTTGCGAAGTTGGTGTTCCCAGAACCGTTTCGGCAGGTGGAACGGATCGGCGTTGTGGGCCTGCTTGCGCTCCAAGGCACCGGCTTCTGCGGTGAACGTGTTCCGCACATCATCCTCGCTGCGGCCGCCCAACCAATTCACCTGTGCGGTGAAGCGGTAACCCTGCGTGTTGAGGATGCGCGCGCCCCATGCGCTGAGCCGCAATATGGCAGGGCCGCTCAAGCCCCAGTGCGTGATGAGGACCGGCCCGCTGCTTTCCAGCGGCCTGCCCGTGATGCGCACCCGTGCCTGCACCACCACACCCATCAGCTCGCGGATCGGATCATCGGGTATGTTGAAGGTGAACAGCGATGGCACCGGCGGCACGATGGTGTGCCCCAACGGCTTCAACCACTCGTAGGCCGCCGCCTGTGGATGGCCCCCCGTGGTGACGATGACCCGATCCGCCGCGATGCTCCCACCGCCGATCTCTGCCACGAAACCGCCCACCTCCTTCAGCAGCCCGCGAAGCCCGGAGCGCAGATGGACTTCCACCCCGGCCCGGTGCGCCGCATCCTGCAACGCTTGGATGATCGTTCCGGAGTCGTTCGTGATCGGGAACATCCGTCCATCGGCCTCGGCCTTCAAGGGAACACCTTCTTCACTGAACCAAGCGACGGTATCGGCTACTGCGAAACGGGTGAACGCCTGCCGCAGGAACCGTTCGCCGCGCGGATAGTTCCTGCTTAGCCTGCGGATGTCGCGCTGATCATGCGTCACATTGCAGCGGCCTCCACCACTGATGCGAACTTTGGAAAGCACCTTGTCGCTCTTCTCGAAGAGGGACACATGGGCTCCCGGATGATGACGCGCCGCGCTGATCGCCGCGAAGAAACCCGCCGCACCACCTCCGAAGACAGCGATCCGCATGCGCGAAGATCGTGTGCAGCACAGTTCCATCCATGTACGGTACAGGGCGGACACATCTGTTCCCTGCGGTACCCGGCCAAGGCGTGTACACACCGCAGCCCTGATCCAAGCATGCCACGGGCTACATTCGCGGCCATGGCACAGGCTCGCATCACGGTGAACGATACACAGGACCGCATCCTGCGCGGCCATCCGTGGGTCTTCGCCGGACAGATCGTGAAGGAAGAGGGGGCATACGCACCCGGCGACATCGTACAGGTGCAGGATGCGAGGCACCGTCCGTTGGGGCAGGGCTACATCAACCCGGCCTCGCTCATCCGCGTGCGCCTGCTGACGGACCGGGCCGATGAGCGCGTGAACAAGGACTTCATCACAAGCCGCATCAAGCGCGCGTGGGCCTACCGCCAGCGCATGGGGTATAGCGGCTCGTGCCGTGTGGTCTTCGGTGAAGCGGACCTGTTGCCGGGGCTGGTGGTGGACAAGTTCAACGATCCCGCTGGTGCGGGACAGGCCGTGCTCTCCGTGCAGTTCCTCACCCTCGGCATGGAACGCTGGAAGGATGTGGTGCTCGATGCACTTACCGCCGCCATCAAGCCGGAGGGCATCTACATCCGCAACGATGTACCCATCCGCGAAAAGGAAGGGCTGGAACTGTACAAGGGTTTCCACGGCAAGCCCTTCAAGACGGACCTCGTGATCGACGAGAACGGATTGAAGCTGCACGTGGATGTGGCCGGTGGCCAGAAGACAGGCCACTTCCTTGACCAAGTGCAGAACCACGCCGAAATGCAACGCATCAGCAAAGGCCAGCGCGTGTTGGATTGTTTCACGCACACCGGCGGCTTCGGCCTGCATGCCGCGCGGTACGGTGCGAAGGAGGTGCTCGGCCTTGACATCAGTGCCGATGCCGTAGCCCAAGCCATGCGCAACGCGAAGCTGAACGGGCTGGAGAACTGCCGTTTCAAGGAGGCCAACGTCTTCGATCACCTCACCGAGATGAGCCGCCGGGGAGAGCAATGGGATGTGATCGTGCTGGACCCACCCGCTTTCGCCAAGAGCCGCAGCGCCATCGACAATGCCTACCGGGGTTACAAGGAGATCAACCTGCGGGCGCTGAAGTGCATCCCCAGCGGCGGTTTCCTCGTCACCTGTTCATGCTCCCAGCACATGACGCCTGACCTCTTCCGCAAGATGGTGGCCGAAGCCGCACGCGATGCCGGACGCCGTCTGCGCGAAGTGTACTACGGCACCCAGCCGCCGGATCATCCCATCCTCTGGGGTGTGCCCGAAACGCACTACCTCAAGTGCCTGATGCTGGAGGTGGTCTGAGGGGCTGCGCCGGCTGGCATTGGTGGACGCGCCTTCGGATAGGCTGGTGCGAGTAAGAGTGGCATGGTGCGAGAGGCCCTCGCACCATGCCACTCTTACTCGCACCCCATCCCTGCTTCTCCGTTAGATCCAAGACGGATCGCTACTTTCATCCTGCCCAACAGTCAACAGGATGACAAGCGGCGCCAATGCCTTCTTCAGCGCCATGGCACGCGCGCCGTTGCTGCGGCTCGCACTGCCGTTCGTGGTCGGTATCGTGGCCGCGATGTGCTGGCCGTTACCGCTGTGGCCGTTGGCCGTGGTGCTGGTGGTGCTCACCGTGGCCACAGCCGTGATCTTCCTGCGCAGGGCGGTCTTCGGCAGGCGATGGGTACGTGGCGTGGCTTCGGCGGCATGGTTCATGGTCTTCGGCATGTGCTGGCAGCTGATCCGTGATCCGCTTACCAAGCCTACGCATGTGGCGGTGGACGGCACGGCACCGGTCGAACGCATCATCCACATCACGGCGATCAACGGTGTGAGCGAAAAGGTGGTGCGGGCCGATGGCCGCGTGGTGGCATCCTTGGTGGCCGGGGAAATGCACGAGCGCACAGGACAGGTCATGCTCACTTTGATGCGCCGGTCGGATGCCGCGGATCCCGTGGCAGGGGATGAACTGGCGATCCGCAGCCGCATGGAACCCATCACGCGCATCCCCGATCCGGGCGGGTTCGACAGGCGGGCATGGGCGGCCTCGCGCGGCATGTACCACGAGACCTTCGCCGGTACGGATGACTGGTCGGTGATCGGCCACGCATGGCAATGGACGGACCTCTTCGAGCCCACGCGGCAGCGCATATCGGACTGGCTGGAGCAAAGCGGGCTTCCGCTCCGGGAACGTGCCTTGGTGAAGGCGTTGGTGCTCGGCCTGCGCGATGAGCTGGACCACGAGCAGAAGGATGCCTTCGTGAAGAGCGGAACGGTGCATGTGCTGGCGGTGTCAGGCACGCACGTCGGGTTCATCTATGCCATGCTGGTCTTTATGTTCGGCTGGTGGGGTGGGAGCGCGAAGGCACGGATCGGCCGGGGCATCATCATCCTGCTGGCACTTTGGGGCTACGCGGGGTTGACCGGTGCATGCCCCAGCGTCCTGCGGGCCACCATCATGTTCAGCCTGTTCACCTTGGCGGGTATGACGGAGCGGCGCAACGAGCCCCTGAACAGCCTCTTCGCCGCAGCCCTGCTGCTGTTGCTGTGGGAACCGCACATGCTCATCGAGATCGGGTTCCAGCTCTCGTTCCTCGCGGTGCTTGGCATCATCCTGTTCTATGGGCCGCTGCTTCGCCTGTGGGTGCCCGGCGGACGGTTCGTTGGCTACCTCTGGTCGCTCACGGCGGTATCGCTCGCCGCACAGGTGCTCACCACGCCGCTCTCGCTGTATCTCTTCAAGGCGTTCCCGGTCTGGTTCCTGCCTGCCAACCTCATCGTGGTGTATGTGGCGGGCATCGCGGTGTACGGTGCGGTGGCGCTGCTGGTGCTGTTCCGCGTTCCCTACCTCGGCCCGTTGATCACCTTCCTGCTTTCGATCCTCCTCATGGTGGTGGATCGGGTCACGGTGTTCTTCGCGGAGCTTCCCGGTGCCTATCCCGCCATCCGCACCACCTTCATGGACATGGCGCTGCTGTATGCCATCGCGATCCTGCTGGCCGTCCGGCTGATGTGGAAGTGGCGGCCCGCACTGCGCCTGTCACTGGCCGCGATCGCTCTGCTACTTACCGGGTGGGGCTATCGTGCCCATCAGGCTCAGGATCATGTCAGCTTCACCGTTTACGATGACAGGCAGGCGTTGCAGGTGGCCATGACCGTGGGGCGTGAACTGACGGTCCTCTCACCAACGGCCGACTCCCTTTCGCCGTGGCTGGCACAGAAGGCCGAACGCCATGCCCGTTCGCTCGGGGTGCATGGGCGCCATGTGATCGGCAAGGCGGAGCTGTCCGGCCGCGTGGGAACGGAGCAGGGCGGTACGCTGTGCGGTGCCGGACGATGGTCGGCTCCCGGCCTTGATGTCCATTTCCACCACGGGGAAAGCGGGCGCC
>JAHBUM010000192.1 GCA_019638075.1 Flavobacteriales bacterium
AAGAACATGAACCGGGGCTACGACCGGGCCTGGTACCTGGAGCGCATCGCGGCCATCCGGCGCCACATGCCGGACTGCGCCATCAGCACGGACATCATCGCGGGCTTTTGCGGCGAGACCGAGGCCGACCACCGGGAAACGCTGGACCTGATGGCCGAGGTGGGCTACGACATGGCCTTCATGTTCAAGTACAGCGAACGGCCCAAGACACTGGCCGCGCGGAAGTATCCCGATGATGTGCCGGAGGACGTGAAAGGTCGCAGGCTCGCCGAGATCATCGAGTTGCAGAAAGCGATGAGCGCCGAACGCATGCAGGGCTACGTGGGGCAGGAACACGAGGTGCTGATCGAGGGCGTGAGCAAACGCAGCACAGAACACGTGTACGGCCGCAATTCGCAGAACAGCGTGGTGATCCTGCCGCGTTACAGCGATGGCATCGAACTGACGCCGGGCACCTTCGTGAAGGCCCGCATCGAAAGTGCCACGCCGGGAAGCCTCAAGGGCAGCATCCATTCCATCGTATCAACCGAAGTGCTAACGGCATGAACGTTCAGCCCATCAAACAACGGTTCGGCATCATCGGCAACTCGCCGGGGCTGGACCGCGCCATCGAGATCGCCGCGCAGGTGGCCCCCACGGACCTGAGCGTATTGATCCAAGGTGAGAGCGGAAGCGGCAAGGAAGTGCTTCCGCAGATCGTGCATGCGTACAGCGCGCGGAAGCACGGCCCCTACATCGCGGTGAACTGCGGTGCCATCCCCGAAGGCACGATCGACAGCGAACTGTTCGGCCACGAGAAGGGATCCTTCACCGGTGCGCACGAGGCGCGCAAGGGCTACTTCGAGGTGGCGAACGGCGGCACCATCTTCCTCGATGAGGTGGGCGAACTGCCGCTGACCACGCAGGTGCGCCTGCTGCGCGTGCTGGAGACGGGCGAGTTCATCCGCGTGGGCAGCAGCAAGGCGCAGAAGACCAACGTGCGCGTGGTGGCAGCCACCAACGTGCAGATGCTGCAGGCGGTGACGCGCGGCACCTTCCGCGAGGACCTGTACTACCGCCTGAACACGGTGCCGATCCAAGTGCCGCCGTTGCGCGACCGCAAGGAGGACATCCACCTGCTGTTCCGCTTCTTCGCACAGGAGGCCGCATCGAGGTACAAGGCCCCCCCACTGGTGCTGCGCGACGATGCCCTTCAGCTGCTGATGGCCTACCGCTGGCCCGGCAACGTGCGCCAGTTGCGCAACATCGTGGAGCAGATGAGCGTGATCGAGCAGACGCGTGAAGTGGACGCGAACACGCTGCGCCAATACCTGCCCGACCAAAGCACCGCGCTGGTACCCGCAGGTGGCAGCCTGAGCGCCGCATCGGCGGATAGCATCAACGAGCGGGAGCTGATCTTCAAGTTCCTGTTCGACATGAAGAGCGACCTGAACGCGCTGAAGGAACAGGTGAAGGCCCTCTCCGGCGGACAGCCGATGCCAATGCCCACGCCCATGGCGCCGGTGTACCGCGAAGAGCCCCTGTACATGCCGCAGGCCATGCCCGCGCCGGGCACGGTCAGCATCATCCCGCAAGGCCGACCCGACGAGGACATCGACCACACCGAAGTGGAGGAGAGCCTGAGCCTGCAGGAGAAGGAGAAGGAGATGATCCGCAAGGCGCTGGTGAAGCATCGCAACAAGCGCAAGAACGCAGCGGCGGAGCTGGGCATCAGCGAACGGACGTTGTACAGGAAGATCAAGGAATACGACATCCCGTAGTTGCCAGTTGTCAGTTCACAGTTGTCAGGCATGAACGGATCACCGGCACACGCACCCGTAGCGTCGACCCTCCCGGCTCAGGGCCGGGATGACAGGGTCGACCGAGGCTTGACAAAGGCCGGATGGATAGACCGCTGAAACGATAGGCTATACAGGATGATCGTCGATCCCCCATACCGACAGATGCCCACCACCGGACAACGCCGCCCCCGCCTGCACGCGATCCTGCTGATCATGTTCGCAGTGTTGCACGGTTGCACGGTGAACTACGGTTTCTCCGGCGGCGATGTGGGTAATGCGAAGACCATGAGCGTGGACCTGATCGAAGCCCGCGCACCGCTGGCCACGCCACTGAGCGCACAGGTGCTTACCGAGAGCGTGCGCGACCTGCTGCTGGCACAAACGCCATTGAAGCTGAAGCAGAACGACGGCGACGTGCAGTACAGCGGCGCGCTGGTGGGCTACGATGTGCAGCCGGTAAGCATCCAAGCGAACGAGACGGCCGCGCTGAACCGCCTGACGATGACGGTGCAGGTCACCTACCTCAACACCCTGGACGCAAAGAAGAACAAGGAGTTCACCATCTCGCGGTTCGCGGACTACGACAGCGCGCAGGACATCACCTCCGTGGAGGAACGGCTGGCCCGCGACATCGGCAAACAACTGGCGCAGGATATATTCGACCGGACATTGGGCGATTGGTGACGATCAGAAGATCAGATAATTAGACGATCAGACAATGGAGGGGACTGGACACGGTGCATGGAAGCTGGCCTTTCACCCAACGAAGGGGCATTTCATTTTCTAATTCTCTGATCCTCTAATTCCCCCGACCGGAACATGGAACGCGAACGGCTGACACGATTGGTACAGGACGCTGCGGCAGTGGAGCGCGGCGACTTGGCCGAGCTGCATGCGCTGGCCGAGCGTTTCCCGTGGTTCGCCGGGGCACAGGTGCTACGGTCGGTGGGGGTGCAGAAGGCCGGTGATGTGCTTTCGGAGGAAGCCCTGCGCACGGCAGCCGCACACGTGCCTTCGCGCACGGCGCTGTTCGACCGCGTACACCGCGAGACCCCGCCCATCCAACGGCTTTCCGTGGTGCGGGAAGTGCCCGCCCCGTCTGAGCCGATCGCCGTAGCTGCGCCCACGATAACGCAGCACGTTCAGGCCGAACCCGCTCCTCCCACCGCCGTGGAGCATGCCCCCATCGTGGAACCCGCCGTTCCGCAGGAGACCACCGTGGCCGGGGAACCGGCGACGCCGAACATTCCAGCGCAACCGGCAGCAGCCGGAATGGCCGGGCCTGCACCCTTGGCGGAAAGGAACACCCACCCCGAAGCGGACGCCATACAAGAGGTGGAAGAAGCAGTGGAAGCGATCGAAGCCCTGCATCCCATGCCGCAGGAGCCGGCGGAAGCCGAAGCAGAGCGGGACTTGGACGAAGACCCGCTGGAGCGCCAGATCATGGAATCGGCGCTGTCGCATGCCTACGACATCAGCTGGCTGGAGGTGGAGCAGCCCAAGGCCCGCCCCGAGCCCCAGCGGCCGGAACCGGTGGAGATACCCACGCCACAGCCGGTGGTGCCCATCGCCCCCATCCAGCCTGCCGGACCGGCGCGGTTCGTCACCCGCCACGATAAGCTCTCCTTCACCGACTGGCTGTCAGCTTCCAGCGAACCCGCGCCGCCACCGCCCCCCGTGGCAAGACCCAAGGAGCGGGAAGTGCCCGAAGCGGCGGCGGACTGGCTTCGGCAGCCCATGGAGAAGCCCAAGCCTGCGGCCCCGCTCGCCCCCATCCAGCCCGTGGCGGAGAAGAAGGGCGAAGTGGACACCCGGTCGCTGATCGACAACTTCATCAAACAGCAAACGCCTGCCACGACCCAGAAAGCGGCGTTCTTCACCCCGCAGCAGGCCGCCAAACGCAGCTTGGACGACAAGGCGGGCATGGTGACCGAAACGCTGGCCCGGGTGTACGCCAAGCAGGGCAACGTGCCCAAGGCCATCGAAGCCTACAAGCGGCTGGCGTTGAAATACCCGGAGAAAAGCGCTTACTTTGCGGCCCTTCAAAAAGAGCTTGAGGCTCAACTGAACAAGTAGTCATGCTGACCGCCATCTCCATCATCATCCTCATCGTTGCCGGCCTTCTGGCCTTGGTCGTACTGGCCCAGAACCCCAAAGGCGGCGGCTTGGCGGCCGGTTTCACCGGTGCCCAGCAGATCGGCGGGGTGCAGCGCACAGCCGATTTCCTCGAAAAAGGCACGTGGACCTTGGCCGGTACCCTCATGGTGCTCTGCCTGATCTCCGCCGGTGTACAGAACAACGGCTCCAACGACCTTGACGATCTGGACACCCCGTCGATCAGCGCCCCGGCCGATGAGGCTCCAGCGGACGGGCAGATCCCCGCAGACGAGGCTGAATAGCCTTGTCAGCTTGGCAGGGAATTTCCTGCCGATCCTACGATCCTCCCCAAGAAGGCTGTCCACTTTGACAGCCTTCTTTCATTGGCACAGGTGTTGACAGGCGCGGGCGACGTACGTCAGCATCAACCCCTATCGAACGTAGCAACCATGGCAAACAAAGTGAAACCGTTGGCGGACCGCGTGCTCGTGGAAGCCGCAGCCGCCGAAGAGACCACCAAGGGTGGCCTGTACATCCCTGACACCGCGAAGGAGAAGCCCCAGCGTGGCAAAGTGATCGCCGTGGGCAACGGCCGCATCGCCGATGACGGCAAGGTGACCCCCCTCACCGTGAAGGTGGGCGACGAGATCCTGTACGGCAAGTACAGCGGCACCGAGCTCAACCTCGAAGGCAAGGATTACATGATCATGCGCGAGAGCGACATCTACGCCATTCTCAATTAAGCACGGGCACGGGCGGACCATGGTCCGCCCCGCCGCATCCCCTTTCCCATACACACAGCACGGGCGGATCATGATCCGCCCACCCCAAAAACCAAACTGCAATGGCAGCCAAGAACATCCAATTCGAGATCGACGCCCGCGACCGCCTGAAGCGCGGCGTGGACCAACTCGCTAACGCCGTGAAGGTGACCCTCGGCCCCAAGGGCCGCAACGTGATCATCGACAAGAAATTCGGCGCTCCCCAAGTGACCAAGGACGGTGTGACCGTGGCCAAGGAGATCGAGCTGAAGGACGCCGTGGAGAACATGGGCGCCCAGATGCTGAAGGAAGTGGCCAGCAAGACGGCCGACATCGCCGGTGACGGCACCACCACCGCCACGGTGCTGGCCCAAGCCATCGTGACCGCCGGCCTGAAGAACGTGGCCGCCGGTGCCAACCCCATGGACCTGAAGCGCGGCATCGACAAGGCCGTGACCGCCGTGGTGGACGAGCTGAAGAAGATGAGCAAGGCCGTGGGCGACGACAACGCCAAGATCAAGCAGGTGGCTTCGATCAGCGCCAACAACGACGACACCATCGGCACCCTGATCGCCGAGGCCATGGCCAAGGTGAAGAAAGAAGGCGTGATCACCGTGGAGGAGGCGAAAGGCACCGACACCACCGTGGAAGTGGTGGAAGGCATGCAGTTCGACCGTGGCTACCTGAGCCCCTACTTCGTGACCAATGCGGAGAAGATGGAGGCCGATCTGGAGAACGCCTACATCCTGATCTACGACAAGAAGATCAGCACCATGAAGGAGTTGCTGCCCGTACTGGAAAAGGCTGCGCAGACCGGCAAGCCCCTGCTCATCATCAGCGAGGACGTTGATGGCGAAGCACTGGCAACGCTGGTGGTGAACAAGATCCGCGGCGCCCTGAAAGTGGCCGCCGTGAAAGCCCCCGGCTTCGGCGACCGCCGCAAGGCCATGTTGGAGGACATCGCGATCCTCACCGGTGGCACCGTGATCAGCGAAGAGCGTGGCTTCAAACTGGAGAACGCCGACCTGAGCATGCTGGGCAAGGCCGAGAAGATCAACATCGACAAGGACAACACCACGATCGTGAACGGTGCTGGCAAGAAAGCCGACATCACCGGTCGCGTCGCCCAGATCAAGGCGCAGATCGAGACCACGACCAGCGACTACGACAAGGAGAAGCTGCAGGAGCGTCTGGCGAAGCTGGCCGGCGGTGTGGCCGTGCTCTACATCGGTGCCGCCACGGAGGTGGAGATGAAAGAGAAGAAGGACCGCGTGGACGACGCGCTGCATGCGACCCGCGCAGCCGTTGAAGAAGGCATCGTGCCCGGTGGTGGCGTGGCCTACATCCGTGCGCAGAAGGCGCTGGAAAAGCTGGAAGGCAGCAACAACGACGAGACCACCGGCATCGGCATCGTGCGCCGCGCGATCGAAGAGCCGCTGCGCCAGATCGTGGCGAACGCCGGCCTGGAAGGCAGCATCATCGTACAGAAAGTGCGCGACGGCAAGGCCGACTACGGCTTCAACGCCCGCACCGAGGAGTACGAGAACCTGCTCGCCGCCGGTGTGATCGACCCCACCAAGGTGACCCGCGTGGCACTTGAGAACGCCGCTTCCATCGCCAGCATGCTGCTCACCACCGAGTGTGTGATCAGCGAGGAGAAGGAGAAGGAAGCCCCGCACAGCCACGGCCACGGCGGTGGAATGGGCGACATGGGCGGGATGATGTGATAACAACATGACCGCAGGGTACCCTCCTTCGTTGGGAGACCACTGCGGAGGTGAAAGAACTGAAAAGCACAAGCCCCGGTCACAAATGGCCG
>JAHBUM010000193.1 GCA_019638075.1 Flavobacteriales bacterium
CACTCCGAGCTTGGTTGTCATTCCGGGCTTGACCCGGAGTCGCGAAATGACAACGCGGACGAAAGTGCGCGATTCCGGGTCAAGCCCGGAATGACAAAGCCGCCTCAAACCCAAACCTCCGCAGGGTCTCTCCAAACCTCCGCAGGGTCTCTCGAAGAGGACCATGCGGCTTGGCGCACGAATACCGCAGGGTCCCCTCCTTCGTCGGGAGACCCTGCAGAGGTTTGGATGACAACGCAGGCGAAAGGCAAGGCGATCTACTCACCCATCAAAGACCTCAAGCACTTCGTCCCCTCCTACAACGCCAACGATAGAACACGCACCTTCCTGAAAGTGCAGGACGGCTGCGACTACTTCTGCTCGTTCTGCACCATTCCGCTGGCACGTGGCCGCAGCCGCAGCGCCACCATCGCCGATACGCTGAAGCAGGTGGAGATCATCGCCGCAGCGGGCGTGAAGGAGATCGTGCTCACCGGCGTGAACACCGGCGATTTCGGAAAGGGGCACAACGAGGACTTCCTTCAATTGATCGAAGCACTGGACCGGGTGGAAGGCATCGAGCGTTTCCGCATCAGCAGCATCGAGCCGAACCTGTGTCACGATGGCGTGATCGACTTCGTGGCCGCCAGCAGACGTTTCGCACCGCACTTCCACATACCGCTGCAAAGCGGAAGTGACATGATCCTGCAACGCATGCGCCGCCGGTACGATACCGCCCTCTATGCTGAACGGGTGCAACGCATCAAGGACCGCATGCCACACGCCTGCATCGGTGTGGACGTGATCACCGGCACGCCGGGCGAAACGGACGAGGAATTCATGAAGACGCACGAGTTCCTGCGATCCATCCCGGTGGATTATCTGCACGTGTTCACCTACAGCGAGCGCGCCAACACCACCGCCGTGCGCATGGACGATGCCATCCCGATGGAAGTGCGCCGCGAACGCACGAAGCAACTGCGCATCCTGAGCAACAAGCTGCAACGCGCGTTCTACCAGAAGCACCTCGGCACCACGCGCAACGTGCTGTTCGAGGCCGAAGAGAACGAAGGCCACATGCTCGGCTTCACCGACAACTACCTGCGTGTGACCATGCCGTACGATCCAGCGTTCGTCAACCGTATCGTCCCCGTGGAACTCACGCGCATGGATGGCGACGGCCACATCATCGGCGCGCACCCGACCGTGCATAACGTGACGACTGCCAATACCTCCGCAGGGTCTCTCGCAGAAGAACCCGCGGTTCGGCGCACGAATGCCGCAGGGTCCCCTTCGGGAGACCCTGCAGAGGTGAGAGATCCGTCGTGGACCGGGACGATATACGCACCGCCATTATCCGATCGACCGATCTTCTGATCGCTCATGTATCCAACGATCTACCACGCCCTTCTCGACCTCACGGGTCTGGACCTTCCCTTCCTCAGGTTCATCAACAGCTTCGGCTTCTTCGTGGCGCTGGCCTTCGTCTTCGCCAGTTGGACGCTCGGGCTTGAACTGCGCCGGAAGGAAGGGCTGGGGCTGCTTCAACCTGTCACGCGCAAGGTCACGGTGGGCCTGCCTGCCACGCCCGGCGAACTGATCTGGAGCGGGCTGCTCGGCTTCCTGCTTGGCTGGAAAGGGCTGTACCTGTTGCTGAACTTCACCGAGTCCACGGCCGATCCGCAAGGCTTCCTGTTGAGCGGCAAGGGCAATTTCATCGGCGGCGTACTGGTGGGCGGGGTGATGGCTTGGCTGAAATGGCGCGAGAAGGACAAGGCGAAGCTGGCCGAGCCGAAGACCGAGGTGATCCGCATGCAGGCGCACGAGCACGGCGGCAACATCACCATGGTGGCGGCACTTTGGGGACTGATCGGTGCCAAATTGTTCCACTGGCTGGAGAACCCGGGCGAGTTCATCGCCTTCATCAAGCACCCCGGCGGCGACGCCGTGTTCAGCGGCCTCACCATGTACGGCGGCCTCATCGTGGCGGGCTTCATGGTGATCCGCTACTTCCGCAACAACGGCATTCCCGCATGGCACGGGGCCGATAGCGCGGCACCCGGCGTGATGCTCGCGTACGGCGTGGGCCGCATCGGCTGTCAGGTGAGCGGCGATGGCGACTGGGGCATCGTGAACAATGCACCGGCACCGGGCTGGATGCCTGACTGGCTGTGGAGCTACACCTACCCCAACAACGTGAACGGCGTGGGCATCCCCTTCTCCGGCACACCCTGCTTCGAGGGCTACTGCACCGTGCTGCCCGAACCCGTCTGGCCCACGCCGCTGTACGAGACCATCGTATGCGTGGGCTTCTTCTTCGTGCTGTGGGCTCTCCGCAAGCGCATCACCACACCGGGCGTCATCTTCTTCCTTTTCCTCCTCCTCAATGGCGTCGAGCGCTTCTTCATCGAGAAGATCCGTGTGAACGTCGCATTCGCCGGTAGCTGGACGCAGGCCGAAGTGATCTCGCTCGGCCTCGTCATCGCAGGCATCGCGGGCATTCTGTGGGTACGCTCGCGCAACAACATTCCGCATGGAACTCAAGAAACTGACTGAACAGGTCGAGGCCATCTGCGTCGATGTCGCCGGCTTCATCCGCAGCGAAGCGGGCAAGCTCACGGCGGCCGGCATCACCGAGAAGAGCGCCAACAACCTGGTGACGCACGTGGACCACACCGCCGAGGACCGGCTGGTGGAAGCCTTGGAGAAGATCCTGCCACAGGCGGGCTTCATCGCCGAGGAAGGCAGCGGCGAAAAGGGCGAGGGCCTCAACTGGATCATCGACCCGCTCGATGGCACCACCAACTTCGTGCATGGCGTGCCGTGCTATTGCATCAGCATCGCGCTGGTGGATGGCACCGAACCCGTGCTGGGCGTGGTGCATGAGGTGACGCGCGATGAGCGTTTCACCGCGTGGAAGGGCGGCGGCGCCTACCTCAACGGCAGGCGCATCCAAGTGTCGCCGCGCAAGGATCTACAGGAAAGCCTGCTCGCCACCGGATTCCCCTACGACGACTTCGGCTACGAGGCCGAGTACATGGACCTGCTGCGCGAGTTGATGCACCGCACGCGCGGCATCCGCAGGCTGGGCAGCGCCGCTGCGGATCTGGCGTACGTGGCCTGCGGCCGTTTCGAGGCGTTCTACGAATACGGCCTGAACAGTTGGGACGTGGCCGCTGGTGTGCTGTTGGTACGCGAGGCAGGTGGGCGTGTCAGCGGTTTCGCACCCAGCAAGGATCCCTTGTTCGATGAAGAGATCGTAGCCAGCAACCGCGCGGTACATGATGAACTGCTGGAGGTGATCGAACGGAACTGGCAGCGGCAGGATTGATCTATGGGAGGAGCGGGAAATAGCATCGAGATCGAGAGGAGTCGCGGTTTCTACCTATTGCGCGAACTCGCTGGACAAAGGCAGTACCGGAAAGGAGCAGGCCAACCTGGAGTATATCTCTGGGGATTCACACTTCGCCCTGACAAAACACCTCCTCGTTGTGCCAACGACTTCTATCCATACTACATCGGGAAAGCGGCCGACGTTCATAGACGCATTTTCGAAGAATGGGGCGGGTTGATGGGTGGCCAATATGCTATCGTCGATGTGAAATCGCTTCCGAAAAGTGTGGGAGATCTTCGGAAGCAGCATGGAGACGCTCTAAAGAAGGCAAGCGTGACTTGCGCGGGAGCACTGCACTTGCCGGACGGGCTTTTGTACTTCTCCGAAGGTCTTAATCTGGCAGATCATTTTCGGAGAAGCAGAAAGATTCGTGGCGCCCTGAAATGGATGCACGAGCCTTTCTCTTCTTACCCTCATCGGAAGGGAAGCAGCGCGCGGACCTCGAGAAAGCTTTAGGGAATCTGGTGGGGTACGGAAAACTCAACACGAAGCGCTATCGAGATCCTCGTCTAACGATTGTGTTAGGTGGGGAGCAGGTCAATAACCTCAATGAGTTAATCTCCCGCAGCAACCCTTGAGTAAGGGAGCCTCGAAGAGACGGAGTCCTATCGCCAGGATCGAACCGTTCTCCCCATATGGCTGTGAAAGGAACCCCATCCGCCTGCGGGTCGTAGAACGCGATCCACCGGACCTTTGCCCGGCCCTGATGAACAAGGAACTGATCCGCCCGCTCACCGCCCTGCGGTTCTATGCGGCCTTCGTGGTGTTCTCGCTGCACGCCAGCATGCTGCCCGGCTTGGAATGGCTGGGGCACGAGCATGCCGAACTACAGGGCCGTGTGGGCGTTTCCATCTTCTTCGTGCTCAGCGGCTTCATCATGACCTACGTGTATTACGGCGAGGACAGGTGGGAGCCTACGCGCGCCAATGCGGGCCGCTTCCTCATCGCCCGTGTGGCGAGGATCTTCCCCCTGCACCTGCTCACCATGCTGGTGTGCCTGCCGCTGGGCCTGAAGAGCAACACGTCGCCCATCCAGTTGGAGAACCTGCCCATCCACATCGCGCTGTTGCAGGAATGGAGTCCCATCGGCTACCCCGGCCCCGGCCCCAATAAGGTCTCGTGGACGCTGAGCGTGGAAATGCTCTTCTACGTGCTTACCCCGCTCCTCTTCGCAGGCATGCTGAAGGCAGGCAGGCGCAAGGTGCTCTTCCTCGCGTCCATCTTCGTTGTCATCGCCGCGCTCACCATCGCGTTCTTCACCACGCACAACGATCCCGATGCCTTCATCAAGGTGGAGCGCGCGCCGTTCCGCGTGACGGATTACGTGCTCGGCATCATGGCCTTCCTCTTCTTCGATCGCTTCAGGACCTACACGGAGACGTGGAAACAGGCGCTGCTTCCCTTGGGCATCCTCTGGTTCTGCGGCATGATGGCGTTGGAGTACTACCGCGACGAGAACAGCGGCAATAACCTGTGGATGCTGCCCGGCAGCTTGATGGTGGTGCTGGGCACCGCCTTCCGGCGCGATACCAAGAACTGGTTCCTCGCCAGTGACCGCATGGTGTTCCTCGGCGAGGCCAGCTTCACCTTCTACATGATCCACGAGCTGATGCTGCGCTACGGCCGCCAGCTCCTGCTGAAGCTCGACTTCTCCCTGCCCGTGTGGATGTACATCCCGTGGTTCATCGCGGTGTTCGTGGTGATCCAGCTCGCGGCCAACCAAGTACATCTGCGCTTCGAGGCGCCCATGAACACCAAGGGCCGCAAGTGGCTCACGAAGGTGCTCGGGTTGGAGAGGAAGTAGGGGGCGGTGGTGGTGCGATCGGCCTTGCGCTGCTCTTCCCCACCAACCTGTTCATAATAGCCACCCTCTCTGGCCCGTTGCCCCATGGTACCCCGGTAGTTTTGACCGGACCCGTGGGCAGTCATTCCGAGCGATAGCGAGGGAGGGGGCATTTCGCCTGCTGCCGTGCCGGGTCCTAAGACGCACGAGCCTTGGCCAACACGAAGAGGAACACCGCCCGCGAGGAAGCGGAAGCAGCGCCCACCAAGCGCAAACGAAAGGAAGCATCCACCGGAGAAAGCCGCTGGGGGCGGTTCAAAGCCTTTCTTGCCAGCGAACGCACGCACAAGGTGGCGGGCCTGTTCTTGGTGTTGGGATCGGCGTACCTGTTGGTGGCCTTCACTTCGTTCCTGTTCACGTGGCGCATCGATCAGGACCTGATCGGCCGCACGTGGCGCGAGATCTTCAGCCCCGAGGTGCAGGCAGAGAACTGGCTGGGCAAGATCGGCGCCCTCACCGCGAACCAGTTCATCTACAAATGGTTCGGCATCGCGGCCTTCGGGCTGGTGCTGTGGAGCTTCCTCGCGGGTGTGCGCATCCTGCTGGGCAAGTGGCTGCTTCCGGTGAAACGCACGCTCGGCTGGACGGCCATGGCCATGCTGTGGCTGCCCACGGTGCTCGGGTTCGTGTTCCGGGGTGAATACGTGTTCCTTGGCGGCGGCATCGGCTTCGCCATCACCAAGCACCTCACCACCCTGCTGGGCAACTTCGGCACCGGCGCGTTGATCGTGTTCGCGCTGGGCGCTTTCGTCACCTTCACGTTCAACACCAGCTTCAGTTGGTTGGGCGATGCCTTCGCCCGCATGACGCCCGCAACGAAGGAGGAAGAAGAAGCCAACGATGTGGAAGAAGCGGCTGCCGTGGCCGCAGCGGTCGGTGTGCGCGCGCGCGCCGTGAAGCCCACGGCTGAAGAACTGGCGGCGGCGGAGCAGTTGCTCGCGGAGGAAGAGTCGTTCGGGGCTGACGAGGAGGAAGACGCTGATGAGGAAGAGACCGCTTCGGAAGACCTCGCGATGCCGGTGGAAATTGAAGAGACCGCTTCGGAAGACCTCGCGGTGACGATGGAAGAAGAAACGGAGGTGGTGGCTCCAATGGCCTTGGAACTCGATACCGCGCCGATGGAAGTGCTTACACCGTTGGCATCGCCCGTGATAG
>JAHBUM010000194.1 GCA_019638075.1 Flavobacteriales bacterium
GTCCCGGTGGCGAGCAGTTGTCGGCCTCGATGCTCACCACGTCGGGTGCCAACGCGGTGGTGGACTGGGTGCGCGTGGAACTGCGCGACCCCATCTCACCCTCCACGATCATCGCTGTGCGAAGCGCGATCATCACCCGTAGCGGGCAGGTGTTGTCCACTACAGGCACACCGTTGCGCATCAACGTGCCGGCAGGCAGCTACCACGTGGCCTTGCGGCACCGCAACCATCTCGGTGTGATGACGGCCAGCCCCGTGCAATTGGCCGCTGCCCCCACCGCCATCGACCTGCGCTCCACGGCTACGGCCACTTATGGCACCCAGGCACAGCGTGTGGCAGGCCAGACCCGGCTCATGTGGTCCGGTGAGGTGGTACGCGATGGCTGGGTATTGTACACCGGCGGAGGCAACGATCGCGACCCCATCCTGCAGGCCATCGGCGGAACGGTCCCCACGAACGTCGTCGACGGATATGCGCCATCCGACGTGAATATGGATGGATTGGTGAAGTACACGGGAGGGCGTAACGACAGGGATCCTATTTTGGCCAACATCGGCGGCACGGTACCGACCAGTTCCCGTGTGGAGCAACTGCCTTGATACTTTCCCGTCAACGATAAGAACACGGACCAAGCAACCAACCAAGAACGCAATGCGCTGTACTTTTCTCAGTAACATGGGCAGCCGGGCAAGGGTGCTCCTGCTCGCCCTTATCGGCGGCGTGGGCACCGCTGTCGCCCAGCCGTCCAGTGTGGACATCGACCTTCGGAGCAACACATCCGGGGACTCATTGCTGGTCTATGTAAGGCCGAACGGACAAGGGTTCGCACATGTCGTCAGCGGCCTCACGTTCACCATCCGCTGGGAGGCGGCATCCAGCGCCACGCTTGGCACACGCACACAGTTCTGTCCCGAAGCCTTCTCCATCAACGCATCGGGCGATGGGGAGATCGACAACGGCGGGTTCACCTACCGCACCTACAATGCCTTCGGCAGTGCCCTCATACAGGATGAGTGCCCTGATCGCGTATGGGTGCAGAACGCGTGGAACCTGGTCATGCGCATCCGCGTGAACAACATCGACCAGTGTACGAACTTCAACATCGTGAACGATGGGTACACGGGGCCGAACAACAAGAACTATTTCGTCTCCCTGGGTGGCGATGCGGCCACGGGTGTCATCGAAGGCACACCAGCCCAGCTCGGCGCCTGCAACACCGATTGCCTCGGCGTAGTGGGTGGCTCCGCGCTGCCCGGCACCTCGTGCAACGACAACGACCCCTGTACCACGAATGATACCTGGAACAATTCCTGCCAGTGCGTGGGAACAGCGATCCCTGGGCCCACCATCACCGCGAGTGGAAGCAACTCGCCGATCTGCGCGGGTTCCACACTGAACCTGTCCGCTTCGGCCACTGGCACCGGCACGATCACGTACACATGGACCGGCCCTGGCTTCAGTTCTTCCACGCAGAACCCTTCGATCACGAATGCGACCGTCGGAGCTTCCGGTACTTATACGGTAGTAGCCTCGAACGGCTGTGGAACGGCGTCGGCCAACGTTCCGGTAACGGTGGCGGCCGCACCGAGCGCAGGCACGTTGAGCGGTGGCCAGGGCATCTGCGTGGGTGGCAGCACCACCTTCAGCAGCACGGCATCGGGCGGAAGCTGGGGCAGTTCTAACACGAACGTGGCAACGATCAACAGCGCAACCGGTGTGATCAGCGGTGTTGCAGCAGGCACGGCCACGATGACCTACACGGTGACAGGCACGGGTGGTTGCAGCAACGCAACGGCTACGCGCACGGTAACGGTGACAGCGACCACGAACAACACTGCGTCGGCCTCGGCCTGCGACAGCTACACGTGGAACGTGAACGGCCAGACGTACACACAGAGCGGCAGCTACACCAGCGTGAACGGCTGCCACACCGAAACGCTGAACCTGACGATCGTGACCAGCACGAACAACGTGACCACGGCCTCGGCCTGCGACAGCTATACCTGGAACATCAACGGCCAGACGTATACGCAGAGCGGCACCTACACCAGCGTGAGCGGCTGCGGCACGCAGACGCTTGAGCTGACGATCACACCGAGCACGAGCAACACGACGTCGGCCTCGGCCTGCGGCAGCTATACCTGGAGCGTGCATGGCCAGACCCAGGTATATACACAGGGCGGTACCTATACCAGCGTGAACGGCTGCCACACGGAAACACTGGAACTCACGATCACACCGATCACGGGCAACACCACGACCGCTTCGGCCTGCGACAGCTACACGTGGAACGTGAACGGCCAGACGTATACGCAGAGCGGCCTCTACACGAGCGTGAACGGCTGCCATGCCGATACGCTTGAGCTGACCATCACTCCGGCCACGAGCAACACGACGTCGGCCTCGGCCTGCGACAGCTACACGTGGAACGTGAACGGCCAGACGTACACACAGGGTGGCACCTACACCAGCGTGAGCGGTTGCCACACCGAGACATTGGTGCTGACGATCAACGAAAGCTCGGAGAACACTACCGAGGTGGACGTGTGCGGTGCCAGCTATACATGGGCGATGAACGGGCAGACCTACACGGCGAGCGGCTCCTATTCGTTCCAGAACGGTTGCGTGAACGAAGTGCTCGTCCTCACCCTCACGGTACCGGGCACGCCCTGCGATGATGGGAACCCCAACACCCATAACGATCGGTGGTCGCAGAACTGCACCTGTGTGGGTGAAACGGCCGGTTGCGACCAGTTCGTGAACCTGATCATCGCAACGGATGCCAACGGGGGTGAGACCACCTGGGAGATCGTGCCGGAAGGAGGCGGAACCCCGCTTTGCTCTGGTGGGCCGTACACCGGCGTGAACAATTCCGTGCTCGGTGAGCAGTGCTGCCTGGCGGATGGTTGCTATGCGCTGCGTGTGTACGACAGCGCTGGCGATGGCATGACCACGGGTGGCTATGTGCTCAAGGAGGGAGGCGCATCAGGCCGCCGGATCATCGACAATACCGGCGATGGTGTGTTCGAGAGCGTGAGCGCGATCGCCGGTGGTCAAGGGTTCTGCCTGCCCCTGGGCAACGATCATCTGATCTACCCGCACTGCGATAAGCTGTTCTGGACGGCCAACGAGTATGTCGTGGCGATCGAGAACACGGCGGTCAGTGCCACGTGGGTGGTCGGAGGCGCCAACTCCGTGCAGCCTGCGAACAGTGGATACGAGTTCTGGATCTTCGATCCGGACGGCACGTACAGCTACCGGAGGTTCCGCAATCACAGTGTGAGCGACGGATTCTCGCCGGCGAATGCGCTCCGTGCCTGCCACATGAAGATCAACAGCTGGGTGAACACCGTGACCACTCCGCACATCCCTGAAGGGGTGTTGATGAACGTACGGGTGAGGGGCCGTGTGCTGGGCGTGAACCAGCCCTTCGGTCCGGCGTGCAGGTTCAAGATGGATGCCGCGCTCGCCCTTTGCCCCCCGACCACGCTGGTCAACACGCCGCAAATGGCCGAGTACTCCTGCGGGGTGGTCAAGCCCTTCGGTGGAACAGCCAACATCTACGCATGGTCGCGGCCCGGAGCCAATAGGTACCAGTTCGAGTTCACGGTGCCGGGAGAGGGGAATTTCCACAAGGTGGCGACCTCGAACAACAACGTCCTGCGACTGAACTGGACGGCGGACCGGCTGGTGAACGGCGCGACCTACAACGTGCGGGTCCGTGTGAGCAAGGATCAGGGGGTGACATGGTGCCCATGGGGCGATGTCTGCTATGTGACGATCAGCCAGCCGGGCACATCGGGTATGATCGCGGAACCCGTTGCGAACGGAACGGCAGTTCACAGCGAAGAGATCGCAGTGCTGGCCTGGCCGAACCCGAACGCGGAGGGCCGCTTGTCGATCTCCGTCAGGAACCTCCCCGCTGCCACGGAACAGGTCGGCATCGAGCTATACGACCTTACGGGCAAGAAGGTCGCTCAACGCATGATCACCGCCGAGGCCGGAGTGGCCATGGGCGCATTGGAGTTGGACGTGCGGAGCGGCATGTACCTGATGCGGGTTTCGGCTGGTGCATACACGACCACCGAGCGGATCATCGTGAGCCACTAAGCCTTTCTCAGGGTTCAGGGCAGGATCCTGTTACGCTACCCCATGTTGCGAAAGCCGTTCCCTCGGGAGCGGCTTTCGCCGTTCAGGGCCGTATGATGCGTCCTGCTTCCGGCCCGCAGTTGCACACCAGATCGATCACGCTCATGCGCGGCACGAACCCATGCCTGTCGGCGAATACCTGTGGGTAGAGCGGCGTGGCGGGCACTTCCGGCGGCAGGGGCTTCTTGGGGTGTAGGGTGGTGCGCAGGTCGAGTAGCGAATGCGAAGTATCGAGTGGTGAGTGGCGAGTGGCGGGTCTGCCGTCTCCTCGGCTTCGCTCGGAGAGACATTCGGCAGACCCACCACTCGCCGCTCGATGCTCACCACTCACTTCCACATACTTCTCACTCACCTCCAGCTCCGTCCCCAGCCCCAGCCATTTCATCCCCAGCCGCATGGTGGCGAACAGCAGGTCGGCAAGCCGTTCGTGCCGCACCGAAAGCACATCCTCGATGGCGTCGATGTAATGGATGAACCACGGTGTTTGCCCGTATGCGCTGCGGATGGCGTGCAGGTGTTGCTGCGGCCAGCTTTCCACGTAGCTGAGGCCCACGGTATGTAGGGGCATCTTCTCGTGGCTGCGCCGCACGATCTGCACGTTCAGGTGCTGCACCCCGTTCGGGCCGATGATGCTGGTGCGCGTGCGGTGGCTCTGGCGCTCGTAGTACTCACCGATGTCGATGATGACGCGCGGATGCCGTGCCAGCAGGGCGTAGTGCTCCACGCTGCCGAAATAGAAGGCGGAAAGGAGGGGCGTGCTCATACCATGCGCAGGCGCGAGCCCCAGAAACGTTCCTCCAGCCAGATCTTGAACAGCGGGTCGATCCACTCGGTGGTGCGGCCCACGAAATCGAGGATCTCCTTGGTCTCGAGGGCGGTGGTCACGCGTTTCACATTGGCGCTGGAGCCCAGATCGTAGCGGCGGAGATTCTCCTTCGTGGTGAAACGCTCCACGCCGTTCAGCAGGGCGCGCAGGTAGTTGAGCTGGGGCGTGGTGATCTCGTCCACCATGCGGTGGTAGATGGCATCGTGCTGGTCCAGCAGGTCGTTCAGGGCGATGTCCACGGTGGCGCGCACCACCGTGCGGCCCGTGGAGCGCAACCATGTGGCGTGGCCCAGCATCTGCACGTGGTAGCTATGGTCCTGCATGCGCGCGGCGAGGTGATCGGCCACCTCTTCCGTGATGGCCTTCTTCGCGCTGGAGAACCGGGCCTTGATGAAGGGTACCCAGTCCTCGCGCTTGATCTTGTCGAGGAACATGATGTCACCGAAGCGGAAGAAGGGCATGCTCTGCTTGTTGAACAGGTCCATCATCATGTGCCGTTTGCTGCCGTAGATCGCGTGGCATACGGCGTCCTGTTGCTGCCACGAGGCGCGCAGCATTTTCTGGAAGCCGGTGGGGTCGGGTAGCTGGGCGATGTTCTGGAACTCGTCGATGCACAGCACGAGGCGCACGCCCTTCGCCTTGGCCATGCGTTCGGGCAGGTCGAGCAGCTCCTGCATCCCGCGCTTTCCGGCGGGCAGTTCCAGCTTGAGGCTGAATTCGCTCTGCGGGTCCAACCCGAAGGAGATCTGCGGAACCGCGCCACGGATGAACTCCTTCACGTCGGCCATGCGCTGTTCCATGGTCTTCCCCAGCGCCTTGATGACCGCTTCGGTGGTGCGCTCCAGAAAGTCCTGCTCGGTGCGCACATGGAAGAGGTCCACGAAGGCGAAGCGCACGTTCTTCTCGCGAGACATGTCCAGTGCCACCTGCTTGATGAGCGATGATTTCCCCCATCGGCGCGGGCTGATGATCACCGTGTTGATGCCGGACTTGAAGTTGGCCCGCAGTTGTTTGCGCGGCCATTCACGGTCCACGAAGCTGTCGCCCGATACGAGTGTGCCGATGCGGAAGGGGGAATGTTCTTCGTTCATGGTGCCTGCATTTTTTCGTTCCGTGCAAATGTAACAACATTGTTAGTAACAATAGTGTTACTAACAACTATGTTACTTATATGGCCAGCCATGGACGTGATGTTCAGTGATACATGGAGTGTTCTGGCCATGCCGTTCGGATGGCTTTTTGCGCCATCACTTCCTTGTGCATGAACGGCGCGGACCGCACCTTTCGGCACGGCCCGCGCGTTCATCGGGGAGATGGATGGCCCTTCTGCCGGACACCCGCATTGGACTCACTTCCCGATACAGAACCTCCCAAAATGCTCCCCAGCAGGTCG
>JAHBUM010000195.1 GCA_019638075.1 Flavobacteriales bacterium
CAACCGCCCACTGTGCTGATTAAGACGCGATAGCCCTGTGAAGACTGGCGAGGGCGTCGCGTATTTGCTTACTTTTGAACGTTACAGATAGAACATGGCGCAGACGAATGTCCTCGTGGTAGAGGATGAGAGCATCGTAAGCAAGGACATCCAGCACAGCCTGAAGAAGTTGGGCTATAACGTGGTGGGTGCCGCCAACAATGGCGAAACGGCCGTCAGCCTCGCGCTGGAGCACCGGCCGGACATCATCCTCATGGACATCATGCTCAAGGGCGAGATGAACGGGATCGAAGCCGCCGATGCCATCCGCAAGGAGACCAACATCCCCGTGATCTTCCTCACCGCCTACGCCGATGAGAGTACGCTGGCCAAGGCCAAGGTGACGCAGCCCTACGGCTACATCATCAAGCCCTTCAAGGAGATCGACATCCACACGTCGATCGAAATGGCGCTGTACAAGCACAAGAAAGAGACCGAGGTGCTGAAAGAGCGCGACCTGCTGTACTCCCTCGTGGAGAACAAGGAGGCCGCCGGTGGTCGCGACATCATGTTCGTGAAGAGCAACAGCCGCCTGGTGAAGCTCAAGACCAGCGACATCTACTTCATCGAGGCGTTGAAGGATTACGTGGTCATCAACACGCTGAACACGCGCTACACCGTACACAGCACCATGAAGGACATCGAGGCCAAACTGCCCGAAGCCGACTTCATCCGCGTACACCGCAGCTTCATCGTGCGTCTCGACAAGATCGTGGCCATCGAGCAGCCCAACCTGATCCTGGAGAACGACAAGAAGGTGATCCCGATCGGCGGCAGCTACAAGGACGATCTGGCGAAGAGGTTGAATCTGGTGTAACGGCGCGCCGAAGTGCGCTGGTGTATTACGCAGTGCCGCACTCCATTCACATCAGATATGACGGGCTTGTGGCAGTGCGTGGGAGCCAGCACTACCCCATTTCAGAATTGCAGGTGACGGACCATATTCATGGCTCCTTGGTAATCGATATCGGCGGCCGCTTAGTGCCCTATATGGGCTATTGGGGGGTGAGCGATGTTTGTTTTGGTCAATGGCTTGAAGAACTTCGGCAGGTATCGTACCAGTTCTCCAACGCTTCAACAGGGCAATGGACTTTCGATGAAGGTGAGCAGGGCCAGCCCGCGTTCGTGTTCGAGCGGTTCAACGAGAAGGGATTCTTAACGATTGCACCCTCAGATATTTCGGGCGCGGAGGGTGATGCGAACTGGGAACGGGTTGAGTTCTCCGCTGAAATGTTCCTAACCGAGTATGCTCGCTTTCGGGACTCGTTCCTCAATACACTTCGCGCATTCGCCCCAAACGTCTCTGAGGAGTGGATGAGACGCAATACTGGCTAAAAACAAGGGTCGAAGGGAGCGCTTGGCTGGCGTGATTTGGCTTCTGCCTAGCGCCGCTTCGGCCCTTTCTTCCCCTTCGGTGCCTGCTTCGGCTTCTTCCCCTTGCTGCTGGCCTTGCGCGGCGCTATGGAGCGTCGCTCGAACTTGCCCGAGGTGGTCACGGGTGAAGAAACCTCTCCGGTCAGGCTGAAGTCCACCGCGCGGCGGTCCATGTCCACGGCCTTCACGGTCACTTCAAGCTCGTCGCCCAAGCGGAATTTGCGGCCGGTGCGCTGGCCCACGACCATGTAGCGCTCCTTCTCGAACTTGAACACATCGCCGGGGATGTCGCGCAGGCCGATCAGTCCTTCGCACTTGTTCTCCTTCAATTCCACGTACACGCCCCACGAGGTGAGGCCGCTCACGATGCCCTCGAAGGTCTGGCCGATGCGGGCCAGCATGTATTCGGCCTGTTTGTACTTGATGCTGGCGCGTTCGGCATCGCTCGCCTGTTTCTCCATGCGCGAGCTGTGGCTGCAGCTCATCTCCAGTTCGCTCAGGTTCAGTGGGCCACCACCGCTGAGGTAGTGGGCCATGGCGCGATGCACCAGCAGATCGGGATAGCGACGGATGGGGGAGGTGAAGTGCGTATAATGCTCGAAGGCCAGCCCGTAGTGCCCCACGTTCTCGGTGCTGTACACGGCTTTCGCCATGCTGCGGATGGTGGTCTGCTTGATGATGCCCTCCTCTTCCGTGCCCTTGATGTCGTGCAACAGCTGGTTGATGGAGTGCGGCAGGTCGCGCAGGTCCGAGGTGTCGAGGTGGTGGCCGAAGCTCTTCGCCAGTGCGCGTAACTGCTCCACTTTCTCGGGATCGGGCAGGTCGTGTACGCGGTAAACGAAGGGCTTGGGCTTGCCTTGTTTCGGCTTGCCCACGAAAGCTGCCACGCGCTTGTTGGCCAGCAGCATGAACTCTTCGATCAGCCAGTTGGCGGGGCCCATCATCTTCTCGTACACGCCGATGGGTTGGCCCTTGGCGTCGAGCAGGAATTTCACCTCGTTGCCGCCGATCTCCAGTGCGCCGTTGGCGATGCGGTCCTTGCGCAGCACCTCGGCCAGCTTGTTCAGTTGCAGCACTTCCTCTTGGAAGGCTCCTTCACCCTTGCTTTCGATGATGGCCTGCGCTTCCGCGTAGGCGAAGCGCCGCCGCGAACGCATCACCGTGCGGCCGAACCATTCGCCCTTGATGCGGGCTTGGTCATCCAGCTCGAAGATGGCGCTGAAGCTCAACTTATCCGTATCGGCATGGAGCGAGCACAGGTCGTTGCTCAGTTTCTCTGGAAGCATCGGCACCACGCGGTCCACGAGGTACACGCTGGTGGCGCGGCTGGCGGCTTCCATGTCGAGCACGCTGCCGGGTCTCACATAGTGGCTCACATCGGCGATGTGGACGCCCACTTCCCAATGCCCGTTATCGAGCTTACGCAAGCTCAGGGCGTCGTCGAGGTCCTTGGCATCGTCCGGGTCGATGGTGATCGTGGGGACCTGGCGCATGTCGCGGCGCTGGGCGATCTCATCGGCCGTGGCGCCATCGCGGATCTCGGTGGCGGCCTTCAGCACGCTTTCGGGGAATTCCAAAGGCAGGCCGAACTCCGCGAGGATGGCGTGCATCTCCACATTGTGCTCACCGGCCCGGCCCAAGATGCGGATCACCTTGCCGCGCGGTTCGTCGCGGGCGTCCTTCCACTCACCCAGCTCGATGATGGCCTTGTCGCCTTCCACGGCCCCGTTCACTTCGGCAGCGGGGATCACGAAGGGGCGTTGGATGCGTTGGTCGTCGGCCACCACGATCATGCGGCCTTGGTGCTTGTGTACGGTGCCCACGAACTCGATCCGGCGGCGCTTCAGCACCTTCACCACCTTGCCTTCCAACCGGGAGCCCCTGCCGCCTACGAGCTTGATGGCCACCGTGTCGCCATGCAGGGCGGTGCCGACATCACGCTGTTGCACATACACGTCCTCTTCTCCGCCACCGAGGCGCACGTACCCCGCTCCACTGGTGATGATGTCGATGGTCCCCTCGGCGGAATCCTTGCCGCCCGTGACCGTGTAGCGGCCCTTCTTCCCGCTTTCGATGCGCCCCTCATCCAGCAGGGCGTCGATGGCGTCGAAGACCTTGTACCGCTGGCTTTTCTCCCTGATACCCAGTTGCAAAGCCAGTTGCTGGCTGGTGATGCCCGCATGCCCGGCGGAGCGGATGGCGGTAAGAACGAGCTGGATAAAGGGGTCGGGCTGGGAAGAACGTCGGCTCAAAGTGGGGTCGCTGGTCGGGCATGGGCCGACGGCCTAAAGGTAGGTGCCCGTACTTGTTAGTATCTCGTTGATGCTCATGTGGAAAACGCACCCACCAACAGGTGTTGATAACCTGCGGAAGATCGCTACATTTGCAGCCCTTTTCGGGAGTTCCCACCTCGCCATGCAGGAAAGCGCCAAGATCTTCAGCGGTACCGCCACCCGGTATCTGGCCGAAAAGATCGCGGCCAGCAATGGTGAGCGCCTGGGTGAGGTCACTGTGAGCCGCTTCAGCGATGGCGAGTTCCAGCCCAGCTTCGAGGAGACGGTGCGCGGCGAGCTCGTGTTCATCGTGCAGAGCACCTTCCCGCCCAGCGACAACCTCTTCGAGCTGCTGCTGATGGTGGATGCGGCCAAGCGCGCCAGCGCCAAGCGCATCGTGGCCGTGATGCCCTACTTCGGCTACGCCCGGCAGGACCGCAAGGACAAGCCCCGCGTCTCCATCGGTGCCAAGCTGGTGGCCAACATGCTCACCGCCGCCGGTGTGGACCGGATCATGACCATGGACCTCCATGCCGATCAGATCCAAGGCTTCTTCGAGGTGCCGGTGGATCACCTCTTCGCCAGCAGCATCTTCCTCCCGTACATCAAGGAACTGAACCTGCCCAACTTGGTGATGGCCGCCCCCGATACCGGTGGCACCAAACGCGCCAACGCCTACGCCAAACACCTCGGCTGCGACATGGCCATCTGCTACAAGCAGCGCAAGGTGGCCAACCAGATCGACAGCATGACGGTGATCGGCGACATCAAGGGGAAGAACGTGGTGCTGGTGGACGACATGTGCGACACCGCAGGCACCCTGACCAAGGCCGCCGACATGATGATGCAGCAGGGTGCCATCAGCGTGCGCGCCGTATGCACCCATGCGGTGTTGAGCGGCGATGCCTACGACCGCATCGAGCGCAGCGCCCTTGCCGAACTCATCGTTTCGGACACCATTCCGCTGAACGCCGACAAGGCCAAGGCGACAACGAAGATCAAACAGCTCACCGTGGCGGGCCTTTTCGGCGACGTCATCAAGCGCGTACAGAGCCACGAGAGCATCAGCAGCCATTTCATCGTAGCATAACAACCCGGCCATGAACACGATCGCCCTCAGCGGTACCATCCGCACCAACCTCGGCACCAAGTACGCCGCCCAACTGCGCCGCACCAAACAGGTGCCCTGTGTGCTCTACGGTGGCGAGAACACCCTCCACTTCAGCGTGGACGGTGCCGCCCTGAAGAAACTGATCATCACCCCCGAGCTGAAAGGCGCGGAGATCGAGCTCGATGGCCGCAAGGTGCTCGCCATGGTGCAGGAGAAGCAGTTCCACCCTGTGACCGACGAGATCCTGCACGTGGATTTCGTGGAGCTTGACGAGAAGGCCGAAGCAACGGCATCCCTCACCGTGCGCCTCGTGGGCCAGCCCATCGGCGTACGCAAGGGCGGCAAACTGAGCCACACCATGCGCAGGCTGCGCGTGAGCGGCCTGCCCGGCAAACTGCCCGGCCGCATCGATCTGGACATCGCCGAACTGGACATCAACAAGAGCATCCACGTGAGCGACGTGAAGATCGATGGCCTCACCTTCCTTGATAACGAGGAGGATGTGGTGGTTTCTGTGAAGATGGCCAAGAAGAAGGAGGAAGAAGCCGCTGCTGCTGCTGCCCCGGCCGCTGGTGCGAAAGCTGCTGCTCCTGCCAAGACGGCCGCGAAGAAGTGATCCAACAGGGGGAGTCCCCTGCTCCCAACGCAAGGCCTCCGCAATTCGCGGGGGCCTTGTTCTTTTGCACCGCTCGCAGACCATGAAGTACCTGATCATCGGCTTGGGTAATCCCGGCCCGGAATACGCCGACACCCGGCACAACATCGGCTTCCAAGTGCTGGACCATCTTGCTGGCATCGCGGAGGCGCGCTTCAGCCCGGATCGTTATGGCGATCGCGCGGAGATGCGCCACAAAGGGCGCACGTTCATCCTCATCAAGCCCAGCACCTTCATGAACCTGAGCGGAAAAGCGGTGCGCTACTGGATGGACAAGGAGAACATCCCTGCGGAGCGTGTGCTGGTGATCACCGATGATCTGGCCCTGCCGTTCGGCGCCATCCGCATCAAACCCAGCGGCGGTGCAGGCGGGCACAACGGATTGACGAGCATCATCCAATTGCTGGGATCGGAAGCGTTCCCACGGCTGCGCTTCGGCATCGGCAGCGATTTCGCGCGGGGCAGGCAAAGTGATTATGTATTAGGCGGGTGGAACGAGACCGAGCGGAAGACCCTGCCCGAGCGCATCGAGCTGGCAGCGAAAGCCGTGTTCCAGTTCGGCCTGCTCGGCGTGGATCAGGCGATGAACGGCTTCAACAAGCGCTGAACATCGCACGAAAGGACGCCCTTACCTTTGCCACCAACCCTGTAAACCGGCGCCCCAAGGCGCTCACCCCCATGCTCAGCAAGAAGATCGAAGCAGCCCTGAACGGGCAGGTGGCCATCGAAGCCGCCAGCAGCCAAGCCTACCTCGCCATGGCCTCGTGGGCCGAGAACCAAGGGTTGAGCGGCACGGCGGCGTTCCTGTACAAG
>JAHBUM010000196.1 GCA_019638075.1 Flavobacteriales bacterium
ACCAGCACCTCGTAGGTGGTGGTGGCCCGTGGCGTGATCAGCGGGGCCGCAGCCGTGGGGTCGCTCACGCCGGTGGTGGGCGACCAGCTCCACGCCACCCCGGCAGGGATGGTCACCTGCACCGTGCTTCCGGGGCATACCGGGCCCACCGGCGGCACGGTCACCGGCGGGTCCACGATCACTGTCACCACCAGCTCCGCCGAATCGGGTCTCGCGCAGCCGGTGCCGTCGCTCAGGTGCATGGCCACGGTGTACGTGCCCGGCTCGCTGTAGGTGTGCGTGGGTGCCGCTGCGGTGCTGGTGTTCCCATCGCCGAAGTCCCACGCGTAGGTGTCGCCGCCTCTGCTGGTGTTGGTGAAGCGCACTTCGGTGGCGGGGCACACCTCGGCCGGCCCGTCGATGCCGATGATGGCCACCGTGGCGAGCAGGTCGAACTTCATGACACCGATGTTGCAGTTGCTCGATCCGTTCACGCGGCTCCATGCCCCCGGCGTGGTGGGAAAGTCGTTCTGGCTCTGACAGCCCGCGCACACGGCCTGGTACACGTTGCCGTTCTTGTCGAACCGGCTGGTGCCCCCGTCCACGTGCTCGGAGCTGCTGCTTCCGCCGAAGAAGGTGGCATAGTTCAGCGCGGTGGCCTCGGGTTCCAGTACCATCAGGTAGAGGTCATCGCCATCGGTGGTGGATTGGAAGGCATCGGGAGTCACCTGTGATCCGGATGTGGTGCTCATGGAGTTCCCCGCGAAACGGTTCGTGCTGCCGCCCCACCCGCTGAAATAGATCTGCCCACAATCGCTTACCAGGAAAGCGGTGGGGGAGAGGGCCTGCTCACTGTTCCCATTGCCGAACACGGTGCTCCAGATGGATACGTCCAGGCCGGGGGACAGCTTGTGGATGAACTGCGCGCTGCCGGGCGTGGTGTAGCGGCCGGGCGATACAGGGTAGGTGCCATTGGTCTGGCCCACGACGTACACGTCGCCATCCGTGTCCAACTGCACGAAGTAGCATTGGTCGTATGTGCTGGTGCCGATGTAGGTGGAGCCGATGGCCGCGCCGGTAGCCGCGTACCGCATGATGTAGCCATCGGTGCCCCCTGCGCGGGTGCTGCGCAACGGGGTGCCATGCATCGGTAGGTCCGCGCTGGTGGTGCCGCCGGCCACGAATATCTCCCCGTTCCCGTCGATCTGCACGCCATAGGCCGCGTCGGTGCCGCTTCCGCCCAGATAGGTGGCCCACTGCAGCGCGGTAAGTCCGGGGTCGAGGCGGAAACAGTACCCGTCCTGAGTGCCGCCGCCGTAGGCTGTTTGGGATCCGTTCGGCACGGGCAGTCCCACGCTCGATGTCGTGCTCGCCACGATCGCGTTGCCTGCCTGATCCAGCACGATCTCGCCCCGGAACGAATCGCCGTAGTTGTGGGCCAGCTGCGTGTCGTTGTTCACGCCGTCGTTGCCGCTCCCACCCACGTATGTACTGCCGATCATGGCGGTAGCCGCAGCGTTCAGGTGTGCCACGAACATGTCGGTCCCGGCCAATTGGTCATAGCCATAACCGATGGTGTAATTGAGTGAGGGCCCGCCACCGAAGGTGTTGTCGTAACAGCCGGGCGTGGTGGGGAAGTTGGCCGATCCGGTGTGCCCGAAGACGAACAGCTCATCGGCATCGTTCACCACCATGCTGTGCGGCGCCTCGTTCCCCGTGCCCCCGATGTAGGTGCTCCACACCAGCCCCGATCCATCGGGCGTCCATTTGCTGATGCCCACATCGATCATTCCGCCGTTGAACGAGGCATCCAGCACGCCCACGGTGGTGGGATAGCCCACGCCGAACACGATGCCGCCGCCGTACAGGTGTCCTGCTCCATCGTAAGTGGCGGTGAAGCCGAAGTTATCCGCGAGGCTGCCGCTGTAACTGGCGAAGGAGAGGACCGGGTCGATCACGAGCGGGCGGGTGGCATCCAGCCCTGCCGGCAATGCGAAGGATAGCTCGCTCCCATGCAGCTTGAACCACGTGGGGATCGGCTCGCGGGCGGCATCATCCGCGTAGTAGGAGAGGGGTGCCTCCTCGATCAGCTCGCCAGCGGTGGTCCTCACCACGCAACGGCCATCGCGCAGCGCCACGCCATCCTGCCCTTCATAGGCCAGCCGTATCGTCGCGGGATCGGCACCGGCCGCCACCACGAACTCGTACTTCAGCCCGGCGCGCCCGTCCACGTGCAGGTCGATACCCGGCCACACATCGCGCAGGGTCACTTCGCCGAACACGCCGCAGCCGGTGCCCCATCGGGCGGGATCGTTCCCCAGGAAGAAGTTCTCGTAGTGCGCCGCCTTCGTGGCGCCTCCCCAAGCCTGCGCGCTGCCCCCGCTGAAACGCACGCGGAAGGCATGCGCCCTGTACGGCTCCGCATCATGCACGTGCTGCGCGGTCCCGTGCGTGTGCGCGCCACCGCCGCGTTGGAGCACGTAGGTGAACGCCTCCCGCTCGATGAACAACGCGCCATCGGGCAGCAGCACGCGGTAGAGGACGTGCTGCGGCCACTGCCCCTTGTTCTCCGTGAAGGAGGCCACGGGAGCACCCGCCCGTGCGCACAGCGCAGCGGCCCAGAAGAGGAGGAGACAGACCGATCGCACGGCAGCGCGTGGTTTGGACAGGGCAAGGTACCCCGAAAAGACAAGCGGCCCGGCGGAAAGGTTGCTTGCAGGTCCGGGAACAGGGTGCCCGCCGGTGGCTCACCCGTACTTTTGCCGCGCCGGGAGCAATGGGCCGTCAGGAAGGCGGTCTCTCACCACGGTTCCGGGCGCGAACAGCCTTGAGCGACGCCATCAAGCACGAATGCGGGATCGCCATGATCCGCCTTCGAAAGCCGCTGGAACACTACCAACAGCGTTACGGGACCCCCCTCCATGGCCTCAACAAGCTTTACCTCCTCATGGAGAAGCAGCACAACCGGGGGCAGGATGGTGCCGGGGTGGGGTCCATCAAGCTCGATCCCGCGCCGGGTGCCAACTACATCGACCGCAGCCGCAGCACCGACAAGCAGGCCATCCAGAAGATCTTCGAGCGCATCCATCGCGGCTACGATGATGCGGTGAAGGCAGACCCCGCCGCGAAGGCCGATGCGGCGGTGCTCAAGCAGCACATGCCCTTCATGGGCGAAGTGCTGCTGGGCCATCTGCGGTACGCCACCTTCGGCAAGGATGGCGAGGAGAACTGCCACCCGCGCCGCCGCCTCAACAACTGGATGACGCGCAACCTGGTGGTGGCCGGCAACTTCAACATGACCAATGTGGACGAGCTGTTCGACCTGCTCGTCTCCATCGGCCAGGTCCCGAGGGAACGCAGCGACACCATGACGGTGCTGGAGAAGATCGGCCACTTCCTCGATGTGGAGAACGACCGCATCGCCCAGCTGCACCGCCAGCTGGGCTACAACGAGCGCCAGATCGCACAGGTGATCGCGGAGAAGATGGATGTGCGGCAGATCCTCGTGAACAGCGCGCTCGACTTCGATGGAGGCTATGCGCTGGCCGGCATGATGGGCCACGGCGATGCCTTCGTGCTGCGCGATCCGGCAGGCATCCGCCCCGCGTACTGGTATGCCGATGATGAAGTGGTGGTGGTGGCCAGCGAGCGCCCGGCGATCCAGACGGCGTTCGGGCTGAAGACCGAGGATGTGCATGAGCTGACGCCCGGCCACGCGCTCATCATCCGCAGGGATGGCACGTACAGCGAGGAGAAGGTGCGCGAGCCGTTGGAGAAGCGCGCATGCAGTTTCGAGCGCATCTACTTCAGCCGTGGCAGCGACCGCGACGTGTACCGCGAGCGCATCGCGCTGGGCCGCTCGGTGTGCCCTGCGATCCTCGAAGCGGTGGACCATGATCTGGAGAACACCGTGTTCAGCTTCATCCCCAATACCGCCGAGGTGGCCTGCTACGGCATGCTGAAGGAGATGGATGATGAACTGGACCGCGTGAAGGAGCGCCGCATACTGGAACTCGGCCCATCACCGGACCCCGTGCAGTTGCGCGCCATCCTCTCCCTGCGCCCGCGCTTGGAGAAGGTGGCGATCAAGGATGCGAAGCTGCGGACCTTCATCACCGCCGACGATGCCCGCGACGACCTCGTGGCCCACGTGTACGACATCACCTACGGCACCGTGCGCCCCGGCGTGGACAACCTCGTGGTGATCGACGACAGCATCGTGCGCGGCACCACGTTGAAGCAGAGCATCCTGAAGATGCTGGCCCGCCTTGAGCCGAAACGCATCGTGGTGGTGAGCAGCGCACCGCAGATCCGCTACCCCGATTGCTACGGCATCGACATGGCGAAGATGGGCGACCTTGCGGCCTTCCGCGCGGCCATCGCACTGCTGAAGGAGACGAAGCAGGAGAACATCATCGACGATGTGTACGACCGCGCCCTCGCCATGGTGGGCCGCCCGCTCGCCGAACAGGAGAACGTGGTGAGGGACATCTACCGACCGTTCACTGCCGAGCGCATCAGCGACAAGATCGCCGAGATGCTCACGCCCCCGGGCCTCGGCGTGGAGGTGAAGCTCGTGTTCCAAAGCATCGAAGGGCTGCATGCCGCCTGCCCGCACCATACCGGCGATTGGTACTTCACCGGCGATTACCCCACACCCGGCGGCAACCGCGTGGTGAACCGCGCCTTCATCAACTACCGCGAGGGTCGGAACGTGCGGGCGTACTGAGGGTCATGGGCACATGGTCGCATGCCCACAAGGGCGCATGCCCATAGGGTTCCGCGCATTTTCATGGGCACATGGTCGCATGCCCACATGGGCACATGCCCAGCCCCTGCCTTCAGAACCGGATCCCGAACCGGTTGTGCCAGCCGTACGTGAAGCCCGGCACACCGGTCGGCTGCGCGGTGTCGCGAAGCAGGTTCAGCCGGCTTTCCACCGTATAGCGTGCGGTGAGCGATAGCAATAGGCCCGCCTCCAACGCGATGCGCTGGTCCCATGCGTTGAACAATTTGGGCTGGTAGTACACCACCGTGGTCAGGCTGGTGATGGAGGTGAACCGCGCCGTGGCGGAGAGGTAGCTGCTGTTGCGCCCATGCACGAACGCCGGAGCAGCCGTCTCCCGCTCGTATTCGAGCATGAGCGCGGTGCCGACATGTACGCGGAAGTCGTCGGTCTTCACCACGCGCAGCCGCGGACCCGCACCCAGCGTGGTGCGCAGATCGAGGCGCAGGGGCTTGTTGTACTGCGTCTGCAGGAAAGCCTCGCCGGTCCAGCGTTTCATCCAGGCGTAGTTGTAACGCAGGTGCTGGAAGCCCGTGTTGAGGAAGGCATTGGTCTCCACGCGGCTCAAGGCCAGATCGTTCACGAAGAAGTAGCGATGCCTGCCGCGAACGTGCTGCACGGCGCCCGACAGGCCGAACGAGAAGCTGCGCTGCGTGTTCTCCGTGAGGTTGTACCGGAAGTCGGCGACCCCCGCCCACGGCACGGTGTCGTTCAGGAAACGGCGTCCTTCGATGTTCACCACCTGTGCCTGTGCGGCACAGGCCGCCACGAGCAGGAGCAGGGCGAGGCACGATCGGCGACGCGGGTTCATCGGGCTTGTCCGTCTGGGGCGGGGCGCGAAGATCGGCGTATTAACGGCTGCGCTTGTCCCAGCCGATGCCCATGTGCAGGCCCAGCGCGATGCCCAGCGGGCTGGGGCTTGGATCCGCCCTGCCCAGTTCCCTGCTCAACCGGGCATCACCGGCCGCGTAGTACACGGTTGCGAACAGGTCCGCATAGAACCCTTGAAGGCCACCACGGACACCCATGCGCAGGCCGATGGGGATCTGCGTGGCTTCCAGTTCCATGAAGCGCCGATAGGTGATCTGTGGTCCGAGGTAGAACGATCCCGAACTGTTGTCCGCGAAATGGAACGCACTGCGATAATCGAACTGCATGGCACCGCCACTCACCATGCCGTAGCGCCCCTGTACCGCGATGGAGAGCCTGCTGTTCATGTCCTTGTCATAGCCAAGGCCATAGGATCCCATGAAGATGCCGGACCCGAAATACTCGTAGTCCCAGAAGATCGCACGGATCCCGCCTTGTGCGGTGGCTTCGCGTGGGCAGAGCTGCCACAGCAGGATGATAACGACAAGGAATGGGCGGCGCATGATCGGGGCGCAAGATGCACGATCCGGTAGAATGCGCATGCGGATCAAAGGCTTGAAGGGTGTTTGGTAACGTTCCGAAGCGTTCGGCGACTATCGGTATG
>JAHBUM010000197.1 GCA_019638075.1 Flavobacteriales bacterium
TGAGGGCGTGCTGCATGCACAACTGGCGCTGGATCCGGCGCACCGCGATGTGCCAGCGATGATCGGGGCATTGCGCGATCTGGGTGTGCAGCGCGAAGCCGAAGCCGAGGTATTGCGTTTGGAAGCCAACGCGCGTGCGAGCCTCGACACGATCGATCCCACCGGGGACCGCACGGCTGCCCTGCACGGGCTTGCGATCGCATTGCGCGAACGCACAGCTTAACTCAGCAGCTGTCGGAGCGCGGGTTCCAATTCGGGATGCTCGAATTCGAAGCCGGTGTGCAGGAGACGTTCGTTGCTCGCGCGCGATCCGTGCAGCAGGATGGCCGATAGTTCACCGAATGCAAGCTGAAGCATGAAGGAAGGCACACGCGGTAGGAAGTACGGCTTGCCCATCACCTTCGCGATGGTCCGCATCAGCTCATCGTTGGTGATATCGTTCCCCGTGTTCGCGTTGTAGGTGCCGCTGTACCGCTCATCGAAAAGTGCTGCGGTGTATAACCGCACGAGATCATGCAGATGGATCCACGGCACCCATTGCTGTCCGCTGCCCAATGCCGCACCCGCACCAAGGCGCACGGGAGTTGCGAGCTTCTTCAGTGCGCCGCCTTCACGGGCCAGCACCATCGGTGTGCGCAGCTTCACCACGCGGGTCACATCGCTCCATTCGTCCACGGCGGCCTCCCACTCCACGCTGATCCGCGCGATGGTGTCCGTGGCCGGTGGATCGCTCTCGGTGAACACATGGCCCGTCGTCACCGCTCCGTAGTAGCCGATGCCCGCCGCGCTGATGAAGGCTTGCGGCTTCATGCCCTGTTCACGCGCGGCTTTCAGCAGCAGGCGTGCCGAAGCCGCGCGGCTGTCGATCAGCTCCTTCACGCGCGCAGCCGTCCAGCGCTTGTCCGCGATGCCCGCGCCAGCAAGATGCACCACGTGCGTTACGCCATGCAGGCAGCGTTCGTCGATGGTGCCGCGTTCGATGTCCCAGTGGAACGATCCTGCGGAGGTGCGATCGCGCCTGCGCCCCAGCCGGTGTATCACATGGCCCTGCGTGGAGAGGGATGCAGCAAGAGCGTTGCCGATCAAGCCCGATGCGCCGGTGATGAGGATGGTCGCCATGCCCGCAGGGGCTGCGGATGAGCGCAGCTACGGCACCACCGTGCGCAGGACGTACCGCGCACCGGTCGCCTCATCCTGCAGCTGGATCAGCGCATGACCATGGTGCGTGGACGGAATGTCGATCGCGGTGGGCGTGGTGCCCGGTGCCACGAACCGGCCATCCGTCAGTAGCCGCCCATCGGCGCTCAGGATCCGCAGGGTGGCGTTCATGGCAGGGGAGGTCAGCCAGCAACGGTGCGGATCCACGCCATCGGGCTGCATGGAAAGCGCGCTGTGCTGCGCGCCGATGATGCCCGCCGTAAGGCACTCCGGGTCGGACGCCGGTTGCGCGACCACGGACAGCATGGCCGAGGCTTCGCAGGGAGCGGCGCCCACGGTGTACGTATGGATGCCCGTGAGCGACAGGCCCGGACGGAAGATGCCATCCGTGATCGTGCCTTCCGGGTCCACCCAGTGGCCGCCGCCATCGGGAGCGCCGCCGAGGTGATCGATCATCGCGAAGGCTTGCCCGTTCTCGCATGTGCTGATGGAGGCATTCTCACCAGCACTGGGAGGCGGGGCCACCGTGACGCGGAAGTGGTAGGTACGCACTCCGGGCACGGGGCAACCATCATCGGTGGCGGTGATGGAGAAGGCATGCACGCCGGACGGCGCATCACTCCAGCAGAGCTCGGCAACAGCAGGGTTGGTGCCCGTGATCTCCACGGTGGCACCGGGGAGCGCGGTGGCCGCATCGGTGGTCAGTGTCAATTGCTGGCCGGTGTTGGCATCGGCGATGGTGATGGATGCGCAGAACGGATCCGCACCGCACACGGAAAGCTCGCGGTCCTGTGTGATGGCCGCCGGGCCGGATGCATCGGTGAACGTGCCCGAGTCGGTGGATGGCGGTGTGTTCGAGCAGTTGGTCACCACGAACAGGAAATCGTTCATCACCGTACCGAGCACACGGCCCGCGCTGTTCGTCTCGGTCACTTCCACCACCACCACGATCGCTCCGATCAGCGTGGGCGTGAACGAGATCAGCCCCGTGTTCGGGTCGATGGCCATGCCGGTGAAGGGCGCGCTGCCCGAGTAGCCCGTAGCATACTGCACCGGCAGCGGGGCCGGGCTTCCGAACCGTGCGGGGATGAGCGCATAATGCAGCGTGTGCCCCTCGGTCTCCTGCGCGCTGGCATCGAATTCCACCGGCTGGCCTGCGCACACGAGCGGAACGGTGCTTTTCGTGAACTCAGGTGCGGCGTTGCAGAGGCCACCTGCATTGTCCACCACGGTCTCGATGTACAGGCCGGGGCCATCGAGCAGGTTCGTGGTGTAGCTGCGGCAGCACGTGTTCCAGCTGATCACCCAGCGTGCGCACGGGCTCAGGTACACCGTGGTGCGGTAGGTGCTCACATCAAAGCCGGGCAATACGCCGCCATTGCACGAGCTGTTGCCCAGTTGCGCGGCACACAGGGAGGTGGCATCCTCCGTGGTATCGGGCAGCAGCCCGGTGCGGTTGAACACCACCCCGCACGAGTTGCTGAAGTCGAGCGTCTGTGGGAGCAGCGCCATCCCGTCGCAGCTTCGGAACAGCCGCAGCGTGATCTCATGGAAGTTGTTCCCCGTACATCGCGTGGTGATGGTGCCTCCGGCGAAATGGTCGGCATGCACCCCGGAACAGATGAAGGCCAGCAGCAGGGAGAGTAGGTGGCGTGTGCGCATGGCTATGCTTTTCGGACCGCGTGAAGGTAGGTGGGAACAGGAGCAGGGGGCAGTTGGCAGGAGGTATCGCCCCTGCCAACCGCCCCTGTCCTCTCGCTTACCGCGCGCGCTCCAGCGTTTTCAGGTCCTCGTCGATGAAGCCCTCCTTCTTGCCGAAGATGGAGGCGTCGTCGCGCATGTACATCAGCTCCCCGGTGCCCACGTTGAACACGCGCTTGAAGCAATGCTTGTTCTTGTGGTCGCCGGTCATCACCACGTCGCTGATCGTGATGCCCTTGTCCTGCTTCTCCAGCGCGCTGGGTAGCTGGCTCAGCGCCATCACCTGGCAGGGTGCGGTGTAGAATTCCTTCACCTTGGCGGCATCGGGCAGGCTCTTGTCCGCATGCTCCTGTGCCAGCCACAATTCCGTGTCGCGCACATGGCGGTTGCGCGAGGCGTACAGCCGGTCGGCCGTGGTCTTGTCCGTGATCTTGCCGCCCTCCACCAGCGAGAGGTAGTTCTGCATGTGCTTCAGGTACACGTCTATCAGTCGTGCCAAGCCCTTCTCGTTGATCGCCTTCGTGTCTATCTGGATGAACGCCAGCTCATGTTCCGCCGGGATGCCCGTGAACTCGTTGGCTGTTTGCGCCAGCACCTCGCCCTTCTTCGGCTTCCACCCTTTCACCAGCGTAAGGAAGGTGGCATCGAACTTCACCGGGTCCGTCTTGCGCGTCTTCAACAGGTAGATGCGGTCCGGGGCGATGGGCTGTGCGGCCAGTTCCGCCGTGGAAACGAACTCCACCTCGCCGGTGAACTTCCAGCCCGACTTGGCGCTCTCGATCATCGTGCGGTTGTACGGCGAGTCGCCCGCATCGAGGACGACCACGGTCTTCGTGGCTTTCGCCGCCTTCACCGTACCGGCGTCGAAGGTGCCGTACTGGGCGTGCAGGGTGGTAGTGGCAAGGAGCGTGGCGATGGCCAGTGCGCGAAGTTGCATGGTGCGTTTCTGTTTTTCGGTACGGGGCGAAAATAGTGCCATGCGCAACGGACCTTTGCGCGAGTTCTACACACCATGGACAAGCCGTTGTCAAGATCGGGCGAGGGCGGCATGCAGCGCCACTTGGATCGCGGTGATGTGCTGCGCGCCACCATGGACCAATTGTGCAAGGATCTCGCGCTGGAGCCTTCCAAACTCACAGCCCCTACCGACCCGGCCGATGCGTTCGAGGCGTTGCGCGCCCAAGTGCTGCCTGTGCTCCGCAGCCTGTCCGATCGCGGGCCGCATCCGTTGCAGGTGGCCATGTACCGTGTGGACATCGCCGAGCCGCACATGCGCCGCGCCATGGCCGCAGGTGGGTTGCATGCGCTGGCCGGGGAGGTGGTGCTGCGGGCCTTGCAGAAGGTACTCACCCGGCTGCGTTCCGTCGGACGGTTCTGAGGTGAGGGGCAGGACAAATGGAGCAATGAGGGCAATAGAGGAATGGCGCAAAGGGTGGTGCCAGCGAGCTTATCAAGCATAGCGCGGGCGTTATCGAGAGGCACCTTTGCTTCATTCCTCCATTGCTCCATTTGTCCTGCCCCTACCAACTGTCCAGCGGAACAAGCGTCTGCCGTTCAACGTATGACGCGCCCGCCCATACCTAACTTCGCGGCCCCGCAGCGGCTCCCTTTATGGACAAATTCTCCTATCTCAGCAACGTCGGCAGCGCCTGGCTGGACGACCTGTACCAGCAATACCAGAAGGATCCCAGCAGCGTGGAGACCGGCTGGGCCCGCTTCTTCGAGGGGTTCGAGTTCGCACGGTCGGCCGAGGGCGGTGACGTCACGGCAGCTACCGCGAAGGGCGCGCCTGCCCCCGGGGGGAACGAGCGCTTCGAGAAGGAGTTCCGCGTGGTGGAACTGATCAACGCCTATCGCCAGCGCGGCCACTTCTTCACCAAGACCAACCCGGTGCGCGATCGCCGCACCTACATGCCGACCCTTGCTCTGGAGAATTTCGGGCTGGGCGATGCCGACCTTGACACGGTGTTCAGCGCGGGCAACGAGGTGGGCATAGGCCCGTCGAAACTGCGCGACATCCTCGATCTGCTCAAGCAGACCTACTGCCAAAGCATCGGCGCCGAGTTCATGTTCATCCGCGACCCGGAGAAGGTGCGCTGGCTGCAACAACGCATGGAGGGTGTGCGCAACACGCCGGACTTCTCCATCGGGCAGAAGAAGGCGATCCTCGAAAAGCTGAACGAGGCCGTGGTCTTCGAGCGTTTCCTCGGCAAGAAGTTCATCGGTGCGAAACGCTTCAGCATCGAAGGTGCCGAAGCATTGATCCCCGCGCTGGACACGGTGATCGAGCATGGCGCGGAACTCGGCATCACCGAATACGTCATCGGCATGGCCCATCGCGGCCGCCTCAACGTGCTCGCCAACATCGTGCGCAACCGCCACGACCAGATCCTCAAGGAGTTCGACCGCAACGTCGACCCCGAGACCATCCAAGGCTCGGGCGACGTCAAGTACCACCTGGGCACCGAGGGCACCTTCACCTCGATGTCCGGCAAGCAGATCCCGGTGTACCTGGCCGCGAACCCCTCGCACCTGGAGGCGGTCAACGGCGTGCTCGAGGGCATCGTGCGCGCCAAGCAGGACCGCACCGGTGACGGCGAGTACGGCGTCATGCCGATCCTGGTGCACGGCGACGCGTCGTTCTCGGGTCAGGGTGTGGTCGTCGAGACCATCCAGATGTCTCAGCTGCGCGCCTACAAGACCGGCGGCACCGTGCACGTCGTCATCAACAACCAGGTGGGCTTCACCACGCCGCCGTCCGAGGCGCACTCCTCGGTGTACGCGACCGACGTGGCCAAGACCATCCAGGCACCGGTCTTCCACGTCAACGGGGACGACCCCGAGGCGGTCACCCGGGTGGCCGAGCACGCGTTCGCCTACCGCCAGCAGTTCAAGCGGGATGTCGTGATCGACCTGGTCTGCTACCGGCGCCGTGGACACAACGAGGGCGACGATCCGTCGATGACGCAGCCGCTCATGTACAACCTCATCGAGGCCAAGCGCAGCGTCCGCAACCTGTACACGGAGGCCCTGGTCGGTCGCGGCGACCTCACCCAGGAGGAGTACGCGGCCGCGCACAAGGACTTCCAGGAGCGCCTGGAGCGCGCCTTCGCCGAGACGCACGCCGCCCAGACCGGTGCCATGCCGATCGTGTCCGAGGGCTCCGCCGACGACAAGGGCGACGCGGTCTCGGTCGCCTCGCTCGACAAGCCCGCGGCCCAGCAGGCCGACGCCACCGCGGTGAGCGGGGAGCCGGAGTCCACCGCCATCGACCCGAGCGTCGTCGCGCTCATCGGCGACGCGCACGACAACCCGCCGGCCGGGTTCACGGTGCACCCGAAGC
>JAHBUM010000198.1 GCA_019638075.1 Flavobacteriales bacterium
TGTAGGCATGCTGGCGGCTGCTGTAGAAGTCGGTGTAGTCGCCGATGTGTACGGGCACGTGCATCTCCACCTGATCCAGTGGCAGCAGGGCATCCTCGCGCAGGGCATTGTCATCGCGGAAGGTGGCGTTGTCCACGCGCAGCAGCTCGCTCAACCGCTGGCGCAGCGCGCGCACGGCGGGCTTGCCACCATCCATGATGGGGTTGAGCGTGGGCATCAGGAAGGCTTCGCGCGGGATGCCGAGGCCATCGAGCAGGGCCACATCCGCAAGGATGCTCAGGTCAACCACCGTGTCGCCGATGCGGGTGCAGGGCACGGGCGGCTCGCCGTTCCACGATGCGATGCCGAGCGGCAGGTTCTGGATCGGGAAATCGCTGCCTTTCGGCACGGGGACCCAGGAGCGGAGGGAAGGGTCGTTGGGGTTGATGGACATGGTGCTGCAAAGGTGGTGAATGCGGGGCGGGCCGGTCATGGCGTATCGGACGTGATGCCCCTGCCGGTCCGCCGGACGGCCGCCAGTGGCTATCATTGTTCCCGTGACCCACGCACCACGCCGATCCCCGTACATAGGCTGCGCGCTGCTGTCGCTGCTCCTCGTCGGCTGCACCATCGCGAAACCGCACGCATACTATGCGAAGGCATACGCGAAGCGACCCTACGACGCCGTGATCGTGCCCGGTGTACCCTTCGTGAACGGCTCGTGGGACCGGATAATGCGTGCGCGCCTGATGTGGTCCATCCACCTGTACAGGCAGGGGGTCGTCAAGAACATCATCTGTTCGGGATCGGCCGTGTATAGCCCGTACGTGGAAGGCGGGATCATGCGCCTGTACGCCATTGCGCTGGGTGTTCCCCCGGAGCATGTGTTCGTGGAACCCAAGGCCGAGCACAGCACCGAGAACCTCTACTATGGCTGGCGGCTGGCGCGCTCCATGCGCTTCGAGCGGATCGCCATCGCCACGGATCCCTTCCAGTCCAAGATGCTCAAGAAGTTCAACCGCCGGATGCACCGCCGCACGGGCGCGAACGTGGATCTGATCCCCATCGTCTTCGATACCTTGGGCACCTTGGACCACACGGACCCCGTGATCGATCCCTCCCCGGCCTTCGTGGAGGATTTCACGGCCCTGCCGGACAGGGAATCGTTCTGGAAGCGCTTTCGCGGCACCTTGGGGAAGAACATCGATTGGAAGGCGGGGGAGTGAGTGATGCCATTGCGGATCGCGGGAGACGCGGGTAGAGACAGGGTCTTTGGATCCATTCAAGGTGTCCTACGAACCCGTGATGCGCATCATGTCCCATCTTCACGCTCCCATGTCCGCCCGTAACGCCCGTGTGCTCGTTGTGCTGTTCGTGGCTGCGCACCTTTCGCTGCTGCTGGCCTATACGCTGCCGCGTGCGTTCGTGCCCGACAGGGTGTTCTTCTGGAGCCAGCGGTACGCGCGCCCCCTGTTCTACCAACAATGGAACCTGTTCGCGCCGGACCCACGGCCATGCGACCTGCGGGTGGAGGTGGAGCTTCCCGATGGCACCTGGCGGCCCCTCACCTCGGCGGATGATAACTACGTGTACCGCCGCATGGCACGCCCGCTTTCCGGGCTGGTGGCGGCCGATGTGGAGCAGGGCGATACCGTGCTGATGCCCCGGCTGTCGGCCATCCTGCGCAGCATGGCACGTGGCACGGGCGGCGAGAGGGCCGGATCGCGCTTCAGGCTGGTGCAGCGCTGCATTGCCGACCCCGCGCGGCCACTGGAGCGGGTGGGAACGACCGTGGAACTTCACCTGAGCAAGCCATGAAGTTGCCGTGGCGCTCCATCAGGCTGCTGCAGCGCGCGGTACACCTGTGGCTCTTCGGCTACCTGCTGAGCACGTTGCCGGGGGCGGAGCGGCTGTGGTTGCATCCGGCCGTGCAGCCACTGCCCACGCCACCGGGGGGGCTTGCTCCGCTTACCCACGCCTTCGGTATGTGGCTGCCGGTGGGCTTCGCATGGGTGGCGGTGCTCATCGTCATGGTGCTTGCGCTGCGGTCTGTGGTGCGGCCATCGCGGTGGTGGCTCACGGCGGTGGAGTGGGTGCTGTTCAGCAGCTTGGTCAACCTCACGTGGCTTGGCTCCACGGGCGGGCACCAGTTGATAGCCAACGTGCTGTTCTGGATGATCTTCCTGCCCTCCGAAGAGACCGATGTGCCGGGCGCGGCTGTGCCACCTGTGCGTGTGCTGCATGTGGCCGCCTTCTGGATCATCCGCCTGCAATTGCTGTTGGCCTACGCGGTAACGGGCATCCAGAAACTGGCCGGTGGGCACTGGCTGGCCGGCGATGCGGTGGGCATCGTGGCCACGGATGCCGCGTATGGCCCGGCTTGGTTGGCGGGCATGCCTTGGCTGGCGGCGGTGGTGAACTACGGGGCGCTGCTTTTCCAGCTCACCTTCCCGCTGGCCGTGTGGTGGCGGCCCACCCGGCATTGGTGGATGGCGATGGGCGTGGTGTTCCATCTGGCCACGGGCCTCGTGTTCGACATCGTGGACATGGGGCTGGCGTTCCTCGTGGTGTACCCGGCGTGGTTCCGCACGGGAGAGGAGCTTCAACGATCACCTTCCCTGGCCGTGCAACGGTGAAAGGCTATTACTTCGCACACCATGCGCAATGTGGAACAATGGAAGCCCAGCAAGTTCGTGCTGCGGAAGGGCCGGTTGGAAGGCTCCCGCGATCCGAAGGCGGTGGGCGTCGCCTCGCGGGTGATGGTGGACCTGATCGGGCGTTTCTATCAGCGTGCCCTGCCGCAGTACGCACAAGGCCGGTTGATCGATCTGGGTTGTGGAAAGGTGCCGCTCTATGCCACCTACAAGGATCATGTGTCCAGCGTTACGTGCGTGGACTGGGGTAACAGTATGCACCCGAACCCGCACTTGGATCAGGAGCAGGACCTCAACCAGCCGATCGCCTACCCGGATGCTTCGTTCGACACGATCATCCTTTCCGATGTGCTGGAGCACATACGCAGGCCGGAGGAACTGGTGCGTGAGATGCACCGGATCCTCGCACCCGGCGGCCGGGTGATCATGAACGTGCCGTTCTATTACGGCCTGCACGAGCAGCCGTTCGACTATTACCGCTACACGCAGTACGCGCTCCGTGCCATGACGGAAGATGCAGGGTTCACCGTGGTGGAGCTGGAAGCCATCGGCGGCGTGCCCGAGATCATGGCCGACCTCTTCGCCAAAACGGTGCGCGATGTAGCGATGGTGGGCCGTCCATTGGCGAAGTTCGCCCAAGGCTTCACCACGTGGTTCGTGCGCGGCGGGTTCGGCGCCAAGCTCTCACGCCGCACTGCGAAGGATTTTCCCTTTGGCTATGCGCTGGTGCTGAGGAAGGGGTAGGGGGATAGTTGTCGGTTGTTAGTTGTCAGACTCCTTGGTGGGAAGCTCAAAGCTTCAAGCTCCAAGGCTCAAGCTCGAAGGGGCTATTGAGCCTGGCGCTTGAGCCTTGATGCTTGGAACTTGAAATCGCGACCTCGGCACATGCACCATCGCGGACAACGAATTGTCGCATCAGGTAGCGCCCACTGACAACTGCCCCCTGACGACCGATAACCAACCCTCAGATCGCGAACAACGGCCGCAGGCGCATCATGCCATCCACTTGGAAGCGGATGCGGTCCAGTTCGGCGTCGTTGCCCCGGTGGGTGATGGCGGCATCGATCAGCTGAACGACTTGCGCGCATTCGGCCTCTTTCAGCCCACGCGTGGTGATGGCCGGTGTGCCGATGCGGATGCCGCTGGTGACGAACGGGCTTTGCGTATCGAAGGGCACCATGTTCTTGTTCACCGTGATGTCCACCTTGCCCAGCGCGGCTTCGGCCTCCTTGCCGGTGAGGCCCTTGCTGCGCATGTCGATGAGCACGCAGTGGTTGTCGGTGCCATCGCTGATCACCTTGTAGCCCAGGGCCACCAGCCCTTCGGCCAGCACGCGCGCGTTGGCGATCACCTGCCTGCCGTAGTCGGCGAAGGCGGGGCTGAGGGCTTCGCCGAAGGAGACGGCCTTGGCGGCGATCACATGCTCCAGCGGACCACCCTGCGTGCCGGGGAACACCGCGCCATCCAACACGGCGCTCATCATGCGCACCTCGCCTTTCGGGGTCTTCAGGCCGAAGGGGTTCGGGAAGTCGGTGCCCATCATGATGAGGCCGCCACGCGGGCCACGGAGGGTCTTGTGCGTGGTGGTGGTCACGATGTGGCAGTGGGGCAGGGGATCGTTCAGCAATTTGGCGGCGATCAATCCGGCGGGGTGGCTCACGTCGGCCAGCAGCAGGGCTCCCACCTCGTCGGCGATGGCGCGGAAACCGGCGTAGTCCCAATCGCGGCTGTAGGCACTGGCCCCGCAGATGATGAGCTTCGGCTTCTCCGCAAGAGCCTTCGTGCGCACATCCTCCATGTGTACGCGGCCGGTCTCCTGGCGCACGCCATAGAACGTGGGCCGGTACAGCTTGCCGCTGAAGTTGACCGGGCTGCCGTGCGTGAGGTGGCCGCCATGGCTCAGGTCGAAACCGAGGATGGTGTCGCCGGGCTTCAGGCAACCCAGCATCACGGCCGCGTTGGCCTGCGCGCCGCTGTGGGGCTGCACGTTGGCCCATGCCGCGCCGAACAGCTGCTTCACCCTGTCGATCGCGGTGTTCTCCACCTGGTCCACCACCTCGCAGCCGCCGTAGTAGCGTTTGCCCGGCAGGCCCTCGGCGTACTTGTTGGTGAGCACGGAACCCATGGCCTCCAGGACCTGTTCGCTCACGTAGTTCTCGCTGGCGATGAGCTCAAGCCCTTTGGTCTGGCGCCACTTCTCTTGGGCGATCAGTTCGAAGATCGTGTTGTCGCGTTGCATGATGGGCGCCAAAGGTAGCCGGTGGCGGTCGCCTGAGAAGGTGTTGGCAAGTGAGGTAGGGTGCGAACGGGTGAAGGAGGAGGGAGGTGGGTGCTGTCTTGTTCCTGCGACTGTCTTACCTCCTTCGCCTCCTTAGCCCCTCCCCCGACCTATCCTTTCCGAAGCATCGACGCGGCCCACAGGAAAAGCAGGATGCCGGGGTACTGCAGCATGTGGAGCAGCTTCACCGAAACGAGGCCGAACGCGGGATGGATGGGCGCTGCGAAGTGCAGCGCGAAGGCCAGCGCGCCCACGGAGAGGGTGGTGATGATGAGCATCCGCCGGTACCGGTGGTCGCCGAACAGGACTCGGGCCATGGCGATGGTAAGCACGAGCATGGCCGCGATGAAGACGATGCCCGCTGCCCATTTCAGCAGGACCAGATCGCGAAGGGAGAGTCCGGCGACCGCTGCGGTGAAGGAGCTATGGGCGTATGAGTAGGCCCGGTGGTGCTCCAGATGGTCTATCGCGTAGTTCAGGTTGATGAAGAAGAACTCGCGCACGGCGCCGAGCAGGATGGCCACCAGCAGCACGGCTCCGATGCCGGTCCTGCGCTTCATGCGGTGGGTGTGGCAGCTTTGGGGGCGAACCGCTTCACCCACACGGCCCACAGGAGGAAGACCCAGCCGTACACGACCACATAGAAGGTATAGTCGTGGTTGAAGTTGAACCAATCGTAGTCGATGGCCGCCACGATGCACAGCACGGCCACGCGGATGGCGTTGATCAGGTGGATGCTGAGCAGGCCCGCCGCGCCGAACCAAAGCTTGTGCCGCCACGGGCCGGGATAGGCCACCAGGAAGATGAGGAACACCGCGAAGAGGCTTACGCCGTTGCATGGGTCGCCGATCCAGAGGTGGCTGCCGCCCTGGATGCCGAGGTAGCGGTTATTGTCGAAGCCGGGATCGGGCAGCAGTTCGTAGCCCATGAACTGTAGCATGCCACCGGCCAGCCACACGAGCGAGTCGATCGCGGCGCGGTCCAAAACCCCGTGGGGGTGCAGCACGAATTCATACAGGAGATACCACGCCGTATACAGGGCCACTCCGGTGAGCAGGAACCGGAGCACCGGATCGACCATCACCACCCGTGTGGTGAAGGGCCTGGACATCAAGCGGCGCGCTTACGGCTACGACGAAGGTCGAGGGCCTTCTTCCCACCCAGCAGGGTTCCCGCAGCGACCAGCAGGCTGATGCCGCCATCGATCGGGATGCAGGGCGGGGGCCAGCAGGGAGGCTGGCCGCCTACGCCTTGTGCCATGACAACACCGGCCCATGGCAATAG
>JAHBUM010000199.1 GCA_019638075.1 Flavobacteriales bacterium
CCGGAACGCCGAGTTCCGTTCTTATCCGGTCGCGGGCCGCAGGCGAGAATCGGAATGCGTCCGTGTCGATCACACAGGGCATGGTCCTGGTCCGTGCGGGATCGGCGCCGCGCTGCACGAGATCCTGCCGGTAGAGCTCCGTTACGGTCATGGTCCGGAACGCATGCCGGACCTGTACACGCTCCGCCCGCTTGGCGAATCGGTATTTCACCCCGTTGAGCGGCCAGGCCCCGCATTCGGCCATATAGTCGGCATGCGGCTCGCAACAGTATACGGCGTACGGGGTCCCGGTGCGCCGTGCGGCGGCATGGGCGGAGGTGCCGGCCATGGACGAAGCGGCGATGATGACCCCGATGCCCTCTTCCCGGATGATGCGTGTTAATGTGCCGGCCGTGCGCAGGCTCAGTTCGGCCTTGGCGAGCAGGTGTGGCAGGCCGCTGCGGGGGGCGATGGGCCGGTGCGTCACTTTGGGCATCGGCGGCAGCGCGGCGCTGTTCATGGCCGCAGTGCCGGACCCCATGGTGACCAGCGTGATGCGCTCCACGTCGGCGCGGGCGGCCAGCAGGCGCAGGTACGGCAGCACCATGGAGGCGATCAGCGGCTCACCGGCGGACCAGTAGCTCACGAAGAGGATGCGCAGGGACTCCCTGGCCGGGGGGGACATCGTGTTCATGGCCTGCCGAGAACGGGCCTCAGCACCAGCGCCGGCCGCATGAGCACTGCCCGGAAGAGCCAGGGGACCGCTTTGGCCGGGGAGCCTGCGTTCTTCCACCAGCTACCGCCGATGGCCCAGTACGCATTGGCGAGGCAGCGCCGCCGGAACGCGGCATCGTCCAGCAGCCCGGATGCCGCCGCCTTGGCGAAGAGGTACAGATGGTCCTTCTGGTACAGGGCCACATTGCGGCTCATGCTGGTGGACAGCGTGCGGTACTTGCTCAGCGCGACAGGTACCCGCGTCCACTTATGGGCGCGGCCCAGCGCCAGTACCATGTCCTGATCGGCCGCGTTGGACAACTGCGGGTCGAACCGGATCCCGCCATCGAAGCACCGCCGATGCACCAGCAGGTTGCTGCTGATCCCGGGCACGGCCGTGCCCCGGCCCATCAGGGTGGTCCGCACCACGTCGCCATCGGTACCCTGCTCCGGGTCGCCCAGCGGGCGCATCTCCGCATCGCATCGCCATACGTCGCCGAAGACCCAGTCCGCTCCGGCGGCCTCCAGCGCCGTGGTCTTGGTGCGCAGGTTCTCGGGCAGCATCGTGTCGTCCGCATCGAGCAGGGCGATGTACGTGCCCCTGGCGCCATCGATGCCCGTGTTGCGGGCGCGGCTCACGCCACCGTTGGGCTGGTCGATCACCCGTACGCGCGGGTCGGCGATGGTGCGCGCCACGGCGCCCGTACCGTCGGTGGATCCGTCGTTCACCACGATCAGCTCCAAGTCGCCGAGGGTCTGCGTCAGCACCGAGCGTATCGCTTCTTCGATGTAGGGTGCCGCGTTGTAGGCCGGCATGATCACCGATACGAGAGGAGATGTGCTCATGGCGCGGCCATTGCTTTGCGGTACACGTCCATGGTGTCGTTCCTCATATAAGCCGACCCCATCACTTCTATTGCTGAACAACGGCTCATCCGTGGGCAAGATTACGGACCAACGACCAACCGCTTGTTCTCCACGGAGCCCCGCCGCCTTCGTTGTATTCGGCAGGCTTGACAAAGGTTCACTAAATTCGCGGCCTTCCGTAAATGGCCACCACCGCGCACAAGACCGGATCTTTGGACCTCGACACCTTCACCCGCATCGCACAAGGCGCGGGCAGCATGAGCGTGGAGGAAGGCGCGTGGGCGCGCGTGCGTGATTCGTTCGCGTACCTGAGCCAGGTGGCTGCCAAGCAGGTGGTCTATGGCATCAACACCGGCTTCGGACCCATGGCGCAGCACGCCGTGAGCCCCGCCGATGCGCAGGCCCTGCAATACAACTTGGTGCGCAGCCACGCTTCGGGCACCGGCGGCGACCTGCCCGACGAGGCCGTGCGCGCCATGATGCTGGTGCGGGCCACCACCTTCCTGCAAGGGCGCTCGGGCGTGTCGGAGGCGGTGGTGCGGCAACTGCTGGCCTACTTGGAACACGGCATCTGTCCGCGTGTGCCCGTGCTGGGCGGCGTGGGTGCCAGCGGCGATCTGGTGCAGCAGGCCCACCTCGGCCTCGGCCTCATCGGCGAAGGCAGGGGCACGCACCACGGCAAGCCCGGCAGCATGGCCGACATCCTCGCGGCAGCGGGTCTGCGCCCCGTGGAACTGCGCCTGCGCGACGGCCTCGCCATGCTCAACGGCACCGCCGCCATGACGGGCATCGGCCTGCTGAACATCGGCCGCGCACACACGCTGTACGACACCTCGATCGGCCTCTCGGCCCTGATCACCGAGGCGCTGGGCACTTGGACAGACCACCTTGGCGAGCCGCTGAACGGTGCCAAGCGCCACGCCGGGCAGCGCGAAACAGCCCGCCGCATGCGCGCCGCCCTCGAAGGCTCGCAACTGGTGCGCGACCGCATGGAACACCTCGCGCCGGGCAGCACCAGCGCGAACGGCACCTACACCCACATGGTGCAGGAGTATTACAGCATACGCTGTGTGCCACAGGTGCTGGGTCCCATCCTGGACCGCATCGCGCAGAGCGAGCGCACCCTGCTGGACGAACTGTACTCGGTGGACGACAACCCGCTGATCGATCCCGTGGCGGGCATCCACCATGGCGGCAACTTCCACGGCGATCAGGTATCGCTGGAGATGGACACGCTGCGGCTGGCGCTGGTGAAGCTGTGCATGCTGGGCGAGCGCCAGCTGAACCTGCTGCTGAACGACAAGGTGAACCAGCGTTTCCCGCCCTTCCTGAACATCGAGACGCTGGGCCTCACGCTGGGTATGCAGGGCATGCAGTTCGCGGCCACCAGCACCACGGCCGAGTGTCAGGCGCTGTCCACCTCGCTGTACATCCACAGCATACCGAACAACAACGACAACCAGGACATCGTGAGCATGGGCACCAACGCGGCGCTTGCCACCGCGCGGGTGATCGGCCACGCCGAGCGCGTGCTGTCCATCCTCGCCATCGCGGTGGCGCAGGCGGTGGACATCGTGGGTGTGGCAGGGAAGCTCTCCCCGGCGGGCGCGGCGCTGCATGCGCGCATCCGCACGGCCACGGCGCCCATCCGCACCGGCAGCGACCCCGCCGCCGCCATCGACGCCACGCACGCCGTGCTATTCGGCCCAAAGAACGATACCGAGGCAACGCCTACGCCAGCTACGGCGCGCAAAGCATGAGCAACACCGAGAAATGGGCCCTGATCACCGGTGCCTCGCGGGGCATCGGCCGCGCCGTGGCGCTGGAACTGGCGCGCGCGCACGGGCTGCACATCGTGGTGAACTACGCCAGCAACGAGGCCGCCGCCCGCGCCACCGCCGACGAACTGGCCGCGCTGGGTGTGAAAGCGCACCTGGCCCCCTTCGACGTACGCGACCCGCAGGCCGTGGCCGCTGGCATCGAAGGCTGGCGGGCCGCGCATCCCGGCGCCCGCATCGAGGTGCTGGTGAACAACGCTGGCGTGACGCGCGACAACCTCATGGTCTTCATGAAGCCCGAGGACTGGAGCACGGTGATCGACATCCACCTGAACGGTTTCTTCAACGTGACCTCGGCGCTGTTGCAGGGCATCGTGCGGCAGCGATCGGGCCGCATCATCAACATCGTATCGCTCAGCGGCGCCAAGGGCGTGGCCGGGCAGGCGAACTACTCGGCGGCCAAGGCGGGCGTGATCGGCGCCACGCGCTCGCTGGCACAGGAGCTGGCGAAGCGCAGCATCACAGTGAACGCCGTGGCACCGGGTTTCATCGAGAGCGACATGACGAAAGAGCTTCCCGTGGACCAGTTGAAGGCGCTGGTGCCCATGGGCCGCTTCGGAACGCCGGAGGAAGTGGCCGGTGTGGTATCTTTCCTCGCCTCACCGGCGGCGGCGTACATCACCGGCGAGGTCATCCACGTGAACGGAGGGCTGCATTCATGAGCGAACAGCGCGTCGTCATCACCGGCATGGGCATCTGGAGCTGCCTGGGCACTTCGCTGGCCGAGGTGGAAGCCTCGTTGCGCGCGGGGCGATCGGGCATCACGGTCTCGCAGGAGCGCAAGGAGATGGGCTTCCGCAGCGGGCTCACGGGCCACGTGCCCATGCCCGATGTGAAAGACCGCCTGAACCGCCGCCAGCGCATCGGCATGGCCGAACAAGTGTACTACGCCTACGAGGCCACCGAGCAGGCGCTGACGCAGGCAGGCATCAGCAGAGAATGGTTGGAGGCCAATGAAGCGGGCATCATCTTCGGCAACGACAGCTCCGCGCTGGCCGTAGTGGACTCGGTGGATATCATCCGCCGGAAGAAGGACACCACATTGCTGGGGTCGGGTGCCATCTTCCAGGGCATGAACTGCACGGTGACGATGAACCTGAGCACGATACTGAAGCTCAAGGGCGTCAACTTCACCCTCAGCGGCGCATGTGCCAGCGGCTCGCACGCCATCGGCATGGGCTACCTGCTGATCAAGCAGGGCCTGCAACGCATGGTGATCTGCGGCGGCGCGCAGGAGGTGAACTCCTACGCCTTCGGCAGCTTCGACGGCATCGGTGCCTTCAGCACGAAGGAGGATGACCCGGCAGGCGCCTCGCGGCCCTTCGACGCGCAGCGCGACGGGCTGGTGCCCAGCGGCGGCGCGGCCACGCTCGTGATCGAGAGCCTGGAGAGCGCCCGCGAGCGCGGCGCCACGATCCTGGGCGAAGTGACGGGCTACGGCTTCTCCAGCAACGGCGACCACATCAGCGACCCCAACCTGGACGGTCAAGTGCGCGCCCTGAACATGGCCCTGAAGATGGCAGGCATCGGCGCCGATGCCATCGGCTACGTGAACGCCCACGCCACCGGCACCCCCGTGGGCGACCGCATCGAGGCACAGGCCCTGCACGCGGTGTTCGGCCAGCACAGGCCATGGGTAAGCAGCACCAAGAGCATGACCGGCCACGAGTGCTGGATGGCCGGGGCCAGCGAGGTGGTGTACTCCATGCTGATGCTGCATGGCGGCTTTATCGCGCCAAATGCTAATTTGCACACGCCCGACGACGACAGCGCGAAGCTGAACCTCGCCCGGGAGACCGTGAACGCCCGCATCGACCGTTTCCTCTCGAACTCCTTCGGCTTCGGCGGCACCAACTCCACACTTATCGTCCAACGTTTCAAGGACTGAGACCATGACCACCAACGAAACCTCCCGCGAAGCCATCATCGCCAAGACCAAGAAGTTCCTCAGCGAGGAGTTCGAAGTGGATCCGGAGACCATCACCCCCGATGCGCCACTGAAGGAGACCCTTGCCTTGGACAGTTTGGACTACGTGGATCTGGTGGTGGTGATCGAGGAGAACTTCGGGTTCAAGGTCAATGGCGAAGCGTTCATGCAGATGGTCACCTTCAAGGACTTCTTCGACCACATCGAGGCGAACGTGACCGCCAAGGCATGACCTCCACCACCGGCACCTGGCAGGGCACCAGCCGGGGGACGCCGCTGGGCCACCGTTTCTTCATCTTCGTGCTCCGCGCCTTCGGGCCGCGCACGGCGCACGTCCTGCTGTGGTTCGTAACGCCGTGGTACGCCCTCACCGCCGGGGCCAGCAACCGCGCCATCCGCAGCTACTTCGGGCGGCTGCGGGCATCGGGCGTGCCGGGGCGCTTCACCGCGCTGCGCTCCTATCTGGAGTTCGGTGCGGCACTGGTGGATCGCGCTGCGATGCGGGCCGGTCGCGCGGGCGATTACACCTTCCTGAAGCCCGGCACCCTGCAACCGTTGAAGGACGCGGGCCACGGCATCGTGATCAGTGCGCACATCGGCAACTGGGAACTGGCGGGCCAGCTGTTGGGGCACCAGACCGACCTGCCCGTGCATGTACTGATGCGCGACGAGGAGATGGAGGCCATCCGCCGGGCCACCGAACAGGGCCTGGAGCAGCGCGGCTTCCACATCATCGCCATCAAGGACGACCTCTCGCACGTGTTCGCCGCGGCCGAAGCCCTGCGCGCCGGGGGCCTGCTCTGCCTGCACGGCGACCGTTTCCTGCCCGGCGCGCGCACGGCCAGGCGCCGCTTCCTCGGTGCCGACGCG
>JAHBUM010000002.1 GCA_019638075.1 Flavobacteriales bacterium
GGGCCGAAGTGTTTCGCGGCCGCACCTGTCAGCACCTTCAGGTCTTCGCCATCAACGGCCAATGCCTGCAAGGCTTTCACCGCTTCGGGCTTGGGTGCTTCGGCCAGCAGCACGGCATGTACGTGTTTGCCTTCGGCCTTCTTCGGGAAGGGATCATGCTTCACCACGGCATCCCATTCCGCCACCGTGGGAACGAAGATGGGCCGCTCGTAGTTGAACTTCTTCCGGCAGATCTCCGCCACCTTCGCGTGTGTCTCCTCCCGCGAAAGCGCGCTCCGCACCAGCGCGTTGCCGCTGTTGATGTAGGTGGTGGTATCCTTGAAACCGGCCTTGGTGAGCGCTGCGCGCAGTTCGGCCACGGGCAGTTGCACGGGGCCTCCCACGCCACGGAAGAGGAGGAGGTAGGTGGTGAGGCCGGAGCTGGTGGGTGGCATGAGCGGATGGGTCGTTGTTGGGACGGACAAAGGTCGCCATCGGGTAGGCGGTGGCCGTAGCGGAGCTTTCATAGGGCAAAGTCCCCGGCCCAAGCACCGCCCGGAATGCCACATCGCCCCACCCGCACCGCCTCCCAACCGCTCATCCCATTTATTCCCACTACAAAATGATCGTATTCTGCAACCTTTTATATATTTGCCCCGTTGCAAAACGCAACTATTGACATGAGCGCATCAACCGACGAGCTGGCCCGGGTACTTCCCATCATGTTCCGCAGCGTGGTCCGCCTGATGGCCGTGGACCTCGACGCCACCGACACGGGCCTGCGGCTGCCCCAATTCGGCATCCTCGACTTCCTCCTCACCAACAGCGAGGCCGTGCAGACCGACCTGGCCAACCACTTCGCCAAGGACAAGAGCGCGATGCTCCGGCAGCTCGATGAGATGGAGAAGGTCGGCTGGATCGAGCGGCAGATGGACCCCAACGACCGGCGCCGCAAGAACCTGGTGGTGACCAAGAGCGGCCTGGAGACCTACAAGAAGGTATCGAAGATCCGGGCCAGGGTCTTCGCCCGCGTGCTCGAAGGGGTGAGCGAGAAGGACGTTTCCACCTGCCTGGCCGTATTGAACACCATGAACGACAAAGCCAACAGCGGCGACGCGAAATGAAACGCCTTCTTCCCTTCATCGCTGTGCTGGCGGCCGTCAACGCCCACGCGCAGCAGGCGTTCACCCTGCGCCAGGCCATCGACTATGGCCGCAGCCACAGCCCGCAGATGGCCATTGCCGCCAACGATCAGCGCAAGGCCGATGCCATGGCGCAGGAAGCTGTTGCTGGCTACCTGCCACAGGTCAATGGCAGCGGACAGCTGGACGACAACCTGAAGCGGCAGACGACGATCCTGCCCGCCGGTACGTTCGGTCCCGAGCCCGTGGCCGTGCAGTTCGGCACACAGTTCATCACCACGTTGAACGTGCAGGCCGAACAAACGCTGATCGACGTGGCGCAACTCAACGGCATCCAGGCCAACAAGCCGAACCTCGCCATGGCCGGTATCAAGGTGAAGCAGGCCGAGGAGCAGGTGGTGTACGATGTGGCCAAGGCCTACGCGCAGGCGCAGACCTACCATGCGCAGGTGCTGCTGCTGGAGGAGAACCTGAAGCAGTACGATGAGCTGGTGCCCATCCTGAAGCTCCGCTTGGAGAAAGGCGTGGCGCAGCAACTGGACCTCGACCGCGTGGAGGTGACGCAACGCAACATCCGCTCGCAGCTCACGGTGGCGCAGGCCAACCACGAGGTGGCGGTGGCGCAGCTGAAACGCGCGATGGGCATGCCGATGCAGGAAGGGCTGGTCGTGGCCGATCGGGTGCGTCCGGCCGATGACATGCGCCAGCCCAGCGCCACGCCCTTCGCATTGAGCAACCTGCTCGGCTTCAAATACAACGAGCAATCGGTGCTGCTGTACGGCATCGACGTGAAGCGCAAACGCAACGCGTGGCTGCCCACATTGAGCGCCTACGGCCGCTACGGTGCCATGGCGCAGGGCAACGACCTCGGCCACAGCTACGACAACTGGTTCGACTACGCGGCCATCGGCCTGAAGCTGAACGTGCCCCTGTTCAGTGGGCTGCGGCGCAGCAGCCAGCTCAAACAGAGCGAGATCGCGCTGGACAATCTGCGCGAGCAGCAGCGCAGCGCGAACCTCGGTTTCGAGCTGGACTACCGCAGCGCCGACACCCGCCTGCTCGCCAGCACCAGCACCGTGGCGAACGATGAAGGCAACCTGAAGCTGGCCGAGCGCGTGTTCGCCAACACCAATCTGCAATACCAGCAGGGCACCGCCACGCTGAGCGACCTGCTCAACGCCGATTACCAACTGAAGGAGGCCCGGAACAACTGGACCACTTCAGTGCTGAACCGCTCGGTGGCCGTGCTGGACGTGGAGAAGGCCAAGGGCACCCTGCTCGATTACGTGAACACGCTCTGACCGCAACAAGAACAAGACGCTACTGCGATACTGCTTATGAAACGCAACTGGATCCTGCCCATCGTACTGGTCGTACTGGCCCTCGGCATCGGCCTGCGGCTGGCCGGCAACAAGAAGAAGCTCGATGCGGCGAAACAGCCCATCGACCGCAGCGGCTTCGCCATTCCCGTGAACGTGATCGTCGCGGCCATCGCGCCGGTGGAAGGCGGCTTCTCCGTGCCCGGCACACTGGAGCCGTACGACCACGCCAAGGTGATGGTGCAATCGCAGGGCAAGCTCGCCAGCCTGCACGTGGACCTCGGCTCGCGCGTGGCGAAGGGGCAGGTGCTGGGCAGCCTCGATGTGGCACAGAAGCAATTGGAACTACAGGCCGCCGAGCTTTCGTTGGAGAAGCTGCGCAAGGACGAGCAGCGCTACCGCGAGCTGGTGGCGGGCAAGGCCGCGCCCGAGGCCAACTACGATGATGTGCGCTTCAACTTCGAGACGCAGCAGGTGAAGGTGGACCAGATCCGCCAGCAGCTCCGCGATGCACAGGTGATCAGTCCGGTGGGCGGCACCGTGGTGGCGAAGAACGTGGAGGTGGGCGAATACGTGGGCGCCAACACCGCCGTGGTGGAAGTGGTGGACGTGAGCCGCCTGAAGGCGCGGGTGCAGGTGAGCGAGCATGATGCCTACCGCCTGAAGGAGGGCGATGCCGTGGCGATCACCAGCGCAGTGTTCCCCGGCGAGACCTTCGATGGCCGCGTGACCTTCGTGAGCCCGCGCGGCGATGCCAGCCACAACTACCTCGTGGAAGTGGCGTTGCAGAACGATAGAACGCATCCGCTGAAGAGCGGCACCTTCATCAACGCGCGGTTCGACACGGGATCCGGCGTGCCCATGCTCACGATCCCCAAGAACGCGCTGGCCGAAGGCATGAAGGAACCCTACGTGTACGTGGTGCAGGGCGCCGGCGATGATGCGCGCGCGCAACGCCGCGAGCTGGTGCTGGGCCGCGAGGCCGGGGAGCGCGTGGAAGTGCTGAAAGGTCTGGCGCCGGATGAGACCGTGGTGGTGAGCGGTCAGTTGAATCTGGTGGAGGGAAGCAGGGTACGGGTGAATGCGGGCGATCAGACAATTAGATGATCAGAAGATCAGACGATCAGATGATCCCCGGAACGAACACCCGCATTCGATCCGCCGTGGTGCGCAAGGCCCGGCCGCACATACATTTACCGCACAGGAAATGGGGTCTTCCTGAACCAACCGCCGCAGTGGCTGATGACTCCTGTTCACTTAAGGTCTATCGGCCATGAACAGGATGTGGATCATAGTCGGCTTGGGCGGTTTCATCGGCGGCGCTGCGCGTCACTTCTGGATGACTTGGGGCACGCGCCTTTCCATCGGTGCGTTCCCGTGGGCGCTGATGGGCCTGAACGTGCTGGGCAGCCTCGCGATCGGCGCGGTGTTCGGCCTGTCGCAGCGGTACCAATGGTTCACGCCCGAATGGAGGCTCTTACTCGGCGCGGGCGTGTGCGGCGGCTTCACCACGTTCTCCGCCTTCAGCCTTGAAACGGTGCAGTTGCTGCAACGCGGCGAGACCATGCAGGCCGCGCTCTTCGCGCTGGGCAGCGTGGCGCTGTGCGTCATCGGCACGGGCATCGGGCTTTACCTCACTTCAACACATCCGGCATGAAACATCCATGGCACCACGTGGCGACGGGCGAACGAGCGCCGGAGCGCGTACACGCGATCATCGAGATCCCCAAGGGGAGCCAAGGCAAGTACGAACTGCACAAGGAAAGCGGCCTGCTGATGCTGGACCGCGTGCTCTTCAGCGCGGTGCATTACCCGGCCAATTACGGCTTCATCCCGCGCACCTATTGCGACGACAACGACCCGTTGGACATCATGGTGCTCACGAGCCTTACGCTGCCGCATCTCTGTCTGGTGGAGGCCACGGTGATCGGCGTGATGCGCATGGTGGACCAAGGCGAGGCCGACGACAAGATCATCGCCGTGGCGACGCATGATGAGAGCGTGAACCACATCACGGACATCGCCCAGCTGCCCGCCCACACCACGTTGCAGATGCGCCGCTTCTTCGAGGATTACAAGAAGCTGGAGCACAAGGAGGTGGTGGTGGAGCATTTCCTCGGCCGTGAAGAGGCACTGCAGATCGTGAAGGAGAGCATGGAGTTGTACGAGACGGTGTTCGGAGGGGAGGATCAGAAGGACAGAAGTGAATAGCGAATGGTCATTGGCGAATGGGCGGCTCCGCATTCCCATTCACCACCTCCCATTCACCATTCACCTAAAGGAACAACAACAATGAGCATTACAGAAGTCGCCATCAAACGGCCGTTGCTGATCACGGTGATCTTCACCACATTGATCCTGTTCGGCTTCCTGAGCTACAAGCAGCTCAACTACAACCTGCTGCCGAAGTTCGAGGCGAACGTGCTGATGGTGCAGACCACGTACCGGGGCGCGTCGCCCGAGGAGGTGCAGAACACGCTGACGAAGCCGATGGAGGATGCGGTGAGCGCGATCGAGGGTGTGGACCAGATCGCGAGCACGAGCATGGAGGGCGTGTCGGCGATCACCGTTACGCTGAAGCAGGGCACGAAGGTGAACGATGCGCAGCGCGATGCCGAGCGCCGCATCGACATGATCCGCGCGACGCTGCCCGAGGATGCCGACGATCCGGTGGTGCGCCGTTTCAGCACGGACGAGATGCCGATCCTGCGCCTGAGCATCCGCAGCCACCTTTCGCCCGGCGACCTGTACGAGCTGCTGGACGACCGCGTGGCACCGATGGTGAGCAACGTGAGCGGCGTGGGCAGCGTGACGCTGATCGGCGCGCAGCAGCGCGAGATACACGTGACGATGGACAACGACCGGCTGAAGGCCTACGGCATTAGCCCGGCGCAGGTGGCGCAGGCGGTGGCGGCGAACAGCAGCACGTTCCCGGCGGGCAATGTGGAGGGCGGCGCCGACCGCCTTTCGATCAGCCTGGAGGCGCGCGCGGCCGATGTGGAGGCGCTGCGCCATACGGTGGTGCGCGAGAACAGCGACGGTTCGCGGATCCTGCTGAAGGATGTGGCGGGCGTGACGGACGGGCTGAGCGAGGCCACGACCTTCAGCCGGATCAACGGTCAGCCGGGGATCGGCATGCAGATCGTGAAGCAGACCGACGCCAACGCGGTGGAGGTGAGCAGGGGCGTGAAGGCGCGGCTGGCGCAGTTGAAGGAGGAGCTGGCGGACACCGGTTTCGACTACAGCATCGCGATCGACCAGAGCACGTACACGCTGAGCAGCGCCAACGCGGTGATGTTCGACCTGATGCTCGCGGTGCTGATCGTGGGCGGCGTGATGCTGCTGTTCCTGCACAGCCTGCGCAGCTCGTTCTTCGTGCTGGTGGCGCTGCCCAGCGCGATGATCCCCACGTTCATCCTCATGTACGCGCTCGGGTTCTCGCTGAACCTGATGACGCTGATGGCGCTCTCGCTGGTGGTGGGCATCCTCGTGGACGACAGCATCGTGGTGCTCGAGAACATCTACCGCCACCTGGAGATGGGCAAGACGCGCTGGACGGCCGCGCTGGAAGGCCGGAACGAGATCGGCTTCACGGCCATGGCGATCACGCTGGTGGACGTGGTGGTGTTCCTGCCGCTGTCGATGGCGGGCGGGCTGATCGGGAACATCCTGCGCGAGTTCTCGCTGGTGGTGGTGATCAGCACGTTGATGAGCTTGGTGGTGGCCTTCACGCTGACGCCGCTGCTGGCCTCGCGCTGGGGCAAGTTGGAGCACCTGCGGAAGGATACGCTGTGGGGCCGCTTCGGGCTGGCCTTCGAGCGCGCGGTGGACACGTTGCAGGCGTGGTACGGGCGCGCGCTGGAGAAGGCGCTGCGCCGCAAGCGGTACGTGATCCTCGCGGTGATGGCGCTGATCATCGCGGCGTTCGCGCTGGTGCCCGCGGGCTTCATCGGGGCCACCTTCATGGCGCAGGGCGATCGCGGCGAGTTCCTCGTGCAGCTGGAGACCGCGCCGCAATCGTCGTTGGCCGTGACCGATCAACTGACGCAGCAGGCCGAGCGCATCATCCTCGCGCATCCCGAAGTGGTGGACGCCTTCACCAACGTGGGCACGCAGAGCGGGCAGATGGGCACCGGGTCGGCCAACGCGAACCTGAGCGAGATCAACGTGAAGCTGGCGCCGAAGAAGGAGCGCACCATCAGCTCGGAACAGTTCGGCACGTTGCTGCGCGACGAGCTGGGCGCGATCGCCGGGCTGAAGGTTTCGGTGACGCAGACGAACATAACCGGTAGCGCGCAGACGCCCATCCAGATCGCCGTGAAGGGCGTGGAGATGGACAGCCTGTGGAAGGCGGCGCGCATGGTGAAGCGCATCACCGAGGGCACGCCCGGCACGGATTACGTGCAGTTCAGCACGAAGAGCCCGAAGCCCGAGGTGCGCGTGCGCTTGGATCAGGACCGCATGGGCGCGCTGGGCTTCACCAGCACCGATGTGGGCATGGCGGTGCAGACGGCCTTCCGTGGCAACGACCGCAACAAGTACAAGGAGGGCGGCGAGGAGTACCCGATCAACGTGCGGCTGGACCGCGCCGACCGTCAGGATGTGGAGAGCGTGCGCGGCCTGATGGTGACCAACGCGAAGGGCGCCACCGTACGCCTCGATCAGCTCGCCGATGTGTACGAGACGGTGGCGAGCAGCGTGCTTCAGCGCACCGACCGGCTGAACAGCATAACGGTGAACAGCGCGGTGGTGGGCCGCCCGAGCGGCACGATCGTGGCGGAGATCCAAGCGGCGCTGGCGAAGGAGCGGATGCCTGCGGGCATCACGGTCCAATACCTCGGCGATGCGAAGAACCAAGGCGATGCGTTCGGTTCGCTGGGCATCGCGCTGGTGCTGGGTATCCTGCTGGTGTACCTGATCATGGTGGCGCTGTACGAGAACGCGCTGTATCCCTTCGTGGTGCTGTTCTCCATCCCGGTGTCGCTGGTGGGCGCGTTCCTCGCGCTGGCGCTGACGATGCAGCCCTTGAGCGTGTTCGCGATCGTGGGCCTGATCATGCTGCTGGGCCTCGTGAGCAAGAACGGCATCCTGATCGTGGACTTCGCGAACCACCTGCGCGCCGAGGGCATGGGGCTGGTGGAGGCGCTGGTGGAGGCGGGCCGCGAGCGTCTGCGCCCGATCCTGATGACGACTGTAGCGATGATCTTCGGCATGCTGCCCATCGCGCTGGCCAGCGGCGATGGTGCCGAGGTGAAGAACGGCATGGCGTGGGTGATCATCGGCGGGCTTACGAGCTCGCTGGTGCTGACGCTGTTCATCGTGCCGGTGATGTATTACATCATGACGCGGTTGATGGAGCGCGTGGGGGGCAAACGGTTCAGCAGGAAGCGGAAGTTGGTGGTCGCCGCCGCCCAAGGCTTCGGCGACTGAAAAGCAGCGTATGCGAACTGGTATGCCAACTGAAGGGTGATGTGCGTGAGCCCACCTACTCCTCAACGAACCGCGCCACACGCCGCACCTCGTCTCCCTGCTGCACGAGCAGATAGGCGCCGGGTATGAGGGCATCGGTATCCACCACGTGGCTGCCCACGGCGGTGAAGCGGCCTTCGATCATCGTGCGGCCCTGCATGTCCACGATGCGCCATGGGGCGGCACCAGCAGGCAGCGGCACTTCGGGGCTGCCTGCTTGGATCTCCCTCTTGCCCCCTCGCATAGACCGCTTCCTCATCCCCCTCACCAAGCCCGCTCTCCGGCATCGTGGCAGAACCGTAGCTTTGGCTTCCACCGGTCCGGGTCCACGAGGCCCGGGTGGGAAGCACGATGAGCAAGACCATAAGCAAGCCCTCCACGAAGATCGCCCTCAACGGCAACGGGCATGCCGCCCCGAACGCAGCGAAGGAGCGCCTGCCCGTGATGAAGACCTACAAGATCTTCATCGGCGGCAAGTTCCCGCGCACCGAGAGCGGCCGCTACTACCAGCCGGAGCTGCATGCCGTCGCTTCGGCGCAGGCCGGGGTGGCCAATGTGTGCCGCAGCAGCCGCAAGGATGTGCGCGATGCCGTGGTGGCCGCGCGTGGCGCCTTCGGTGGATGGGCCGGTCGCAGCGCCTTCAATCGCGGGCAGATCCTCTACCGCATCGGCGAGATGCTCGAAGGGCGCCGCGCACAGTTCGTGCATGAGATCATGCTGCATGGCGGCACGCGCGAACATGCCGAAGCCCGCGTATCACAGGCCATCGACCGCTGGCTGCACTACGCCGGTTGGTGCGACAAGTATCAGGCGCTCTTCAGCAGCGTGAACCCCACGAACAGCTCGCACTTCAACTTCAGCGTTTACGAGCCCACGGGTGTGGTGGGCGTGATGGCACCGACAGGCAGTGCCCTGCTCGGCCTCGTGAGCGTGATCGCCCCGGTGATCGCGGGTGGCAACACCTGTGTGGTGGTGGCGAGCGAAAGCATGCCGCTGCCCGCCGTCACCTTCACCGAAGTGCTCGCCACCAGCGACCTGCCCGGCGGCGTGGTGAATCTGCTCACCGGCTTCCGCAAGGAGCTGCTGAAGCCCCTCGTGGCGCACATGGACATCAATGCCGTGGTGGTGGCCGATGCCACGCACGACGAACGCGTGATGCTCGATACCGAGGCCACATGCAACCTGAAGCGTGTGGTGTATCCTAAGGCCGACTGGACAAAGGAGGAGGGGCAGTCGCCTTATTTCATCCTCGATACGCAGGAGGTGAAGACCACTTGGCATCCCATTGAGCGCGGGCAGGGTGGGGGCGGGGGGTATTGAACGGCCATGCGCCTCCTTGCACGTTCCCTCCTTTTTCTGATCGGAACGCTGGTATTGATATGGCTGCTTCGTGGGCCGTTGTTCCGTGCTGTGGTACACTACCGCGTTGTGGGCACACGCGCTCCGGCGGTCGTGCCGAAGTCCGCAGGAGGCACGGTCGAGGATCTCGAAGCAGCTATCGGTGCCGCACTGGACACCACCGCTGCGCGCCTGCACTTCTCCACCGGAAGCGTGTCGAACGATCCCGCCCGGCTCGGTCCCGGAAGTCCCGCCAATTGCATTGGCTATGCGGCGTTGTTCGCTTCGCTACTCAAAGGGTATCTCGCTGCGATGGATAGTGAGGGTCGCTATGCAGTGGAGCCGATCGTGGGCCAGTTGCATATCGGTGGATGGAACTTGCACGATGTGTTCAGCGGTCCGTTCTGGAAGGATCATGACATCGTGCGCATCACCGACAGGGTGAGCGGTGCGCACACATACATCGACCCCACGCTGTATGATGCAGTGGGGATCGGCTGCGTGCGCGGACAGGGGCAATAAGGGCGTACACTCATCGGAGTTCTCGTAGGATCACAATGTTCTGCACTGCGTGCGATCTTTACCCCATGGCAACGATCCTCCGCTCAACCCTCATCGCGTTCGGTGTGTTCCTCGGCCTGCTGGCCCATGCCCAGTCCGACACCACCACCATCCACATCCTCCGCAAGGGCTGCGATGTCGCGCTCACCGTGGAACGCATACGCGCGCTCACCCCGCACGAAGCGGTCGTGACGGAGCGCGATGGCAACACCGCCACCTATCAGGGCGCGTGGCTCAGCGATGTGCTCGATCTCGGCTGCGATACCACCACCCGCTTGGACAAGCACGGCACGCTCCGCGCGGTGGTGAAGGCCACGGCGGCTGACGGCTTCGTGGCTGTGGTGGCGATGGCCGAGGCCGTCCACGACTTCAGCGAGCGCCCGGTGATGCTGGCATGGAGCCGCAACGGACAGCCCATGAGCGAGCGCCACGGACCGCTGCAACTGGTGGTGCCCGGCGATCGCAAGCCCGGCCGCAACGTGCGTCAGGTGAAGGTGCTGGAGGTGATCACGCCCTGAGCACCATCACTTTCCCATCGGTGCAGGACTTCATGCAATGACATCAAGCAGGGTGGGGGCATTTGCGCGATTCCGGCTCGTGGCCGGAATGACAATTCATGGCACGGTCGAATTGGGTGGCTTGCCGCCCAATTCGGCTTTTGTCACTCCGGCCATGAGCCGGAGTCGCGTGATCTTCCGGTGCGAAGCTCCATCCATTCTGTTCACCTTCCTCCCATACACACCCTGAGCATGGACACCATCACTTGGGCCGACTTCGAGATGGTCCACCTCTGCGTAGGCACCGTGCTTTCCGCAGAAGACCTCCCCCACGCGCGCAAGCCGGCCTACGTGCTCACCATCGACTTCGGACCGCACGGCATCAAACGCAGCAGCGCGCAGATCACCAAGCACTACACCAGAACGGAACTGATCGGCAGACAGGTGGTGGCGGTGATCAACTTCCCCGAAAAGCAGATCGGCACGGTGATGAGCCAGTGTCTCGTGACAGGCTTCGCGGATGCGAACGGTGACATCGTGATCACCACCGTGGAGCGGCAAGTGCCCAACGGGAGCCGGTTGATGTGAGGAAGCTGCTCGCGATACGGGCCGGGCGAGATGTGAACAGGCGACGTGCGCTTACCGATCATGTGTGGCAGTTGCCAGGAATGCCTCCGTCCGTGGCTGCGATGGAACGGAAGCCTACACAGCAGCTCTCACCAAGGAGCCTGACAACTGGCAACTGACAACTGCCAGCCCCCCCCTCACCACGTCCCCAGTATCGCCAGCAGCGCTATCATCGGGATGTCGCCTTGCACGTGCAGGATCGCGTCGGCCTTGTTGCAGAAGGGGCCTTCGCCGAGGTACACCGTGTTGCCATCGAGCACGAAGCCGCCATCGCCCTTGTTGCAGAACGCGCCATCGCCCCGGAAGATCTTCTGCTTCTCCACCAGCAGCACGCAGCTGCTCTTGGTGCAGAAGGCACCCGAGCAGCGGAACAGCTTGTCGCCCTCGGCGCGGAACATGCCGGTGCCGCGCTGGCCGAAGGCATCGGCGCTGCGGTACACGGCCTCATCATCGTACACGAACACGCACGGGCCTTTGCTGCCGAACGGGCCGCAGGCTTGGTAGATGCGCCCTTTCTCCACCACGTAGGCCGCATCGCCGATGTTGCCGAACGGACCGTAGGCGAACCGCACCACGGCCTGTTGCGCGTTCAGTGCGAACGACAGCATCATCGACAGAAGGGGAAGCAGCTTCCTCATCGGCGTTCGGTGGTGAAACGGATCACGTGGATCACACCCATGGTGAGGTCCTTGGTAAGGCGGGCGGTGAGTTGCATGGTGTTCGCGTCGTACAGGTATTCATCGCGTTCCATCGCGCGGTCATCGTGCCAGAGCATGCCTTCCATCACGTTGCCTGCGGCATCATAACCCCATGTGCGTCTGGTGGTGTGCGGCCGGTCGAGGTCGGGCTGGTCGGTGCGCTCCGTCAGCCGGCCCTTTTCATCGTAGTTGAAGCTCACGCGCGATCGCCGGTTGCTGATGAGGTAGCGGTCCTCGATGCGCCTGACATAGCCGAGCTTGTCCGTGGTGGTCACCTGTTCGCGGAAGGGCAGGCCGTGGTTGTTGGTGAAGAGCTTCTTCACGGTGCTGTCGTTCACCTGTTCGTAGCGGAAGTGCTCGTCGCTGATCTCCGTGACCTGTCCGGGGATCAGGTCGTAGCGGTCGCTGCCGAGGTTCTCCACGCGGGTGTATGTCTCGCGGATGGCGCGCCCCCTGTCATCGAGCTCGATGTCGTAGGCGAAGTGGCCGTTGAGGTCGTTGCGCAGGCGGCGGCGCACACGGCCTGCGGTGTCGTAGGTGTAGGTGGTGCTGGCGGTGTCACGCCCGGATCCGGGGCGGCCGTAGCTGTTGTTGGCGTACACGGGCAGTCCGCTGGGGTTGAAGCGGTACAGGTACTTCTCGTTCTGCTCGCGCATGGGCTGCCCGTCGCGTTTCACCATGCGCTGGCCGGTGATGCTGGCGATGTTGTTGCGCTGGATGAAGAGCGGGTTGAAGTGCAGGTCGTGCGAGTTGTTCGCATCGGGCAGGATCAGCAGGGCCTGCGCGGTGGCGGCGAAGCCTGCGAAGAGGAGGGCGGGGAGGAGCAGGAGGCGGTTCATCGGATCTGCTGCACGGCGGCGTCCACCGTGTGTACGGGTAGCTGGCAGGCGTTCTCCACGCATACAAAGATCGTGCTTGCGGGAAGGATCCTGTCCTTCAGCAATGGCAATGTGCTGGTGGTGGTGCAGCCCGCGAAGAGGCGGTTGGGCAGGTAATGCGGCGCGAAACCGGCGCGGAGCCGCAGGGCATCGCTTCCGGTGATGGCGATCTCGTACAGCGGGAACGCGCGCATCAGCAGGCCCTGCGCCCAATGCGAATGGCCGGTGGGGTGGCTGGTCATCCCGGCGGCGCCGTGGCCGATGGCGCGGTCGCTGAGGGCCATGTAGCGTTCGTCGCCGAGCAATGTGCCGAGGATGAACAGGCCGTTCGCCATGCTGCTGTTCGATGCCGGGATCACGTTGTCATGCAGTTCCATGGGCCGTGTGATCAGCGTCGGGTCGAGGTCGCTCGTGAAGTTGAACAGGCCGCTCTCCGCATCGTGGAAGTGGCGGATCGCATGCTCGGCGAGTGCCTGCGCTTCGGTGATCCAGCGTTCATCGAAGGTGATGCCGTACAGGGCGAGCAATGCTTCGATGGTGAAGCAGTAGTCTTCGAGGAAGCCGTTGATCGAAGCTTTTCCTCCCGGACCTTGATCCGGGATCTGCGATCTGTACAAGTGCCACAGCCCGCCATTGGTACGGCGGCATTTCGCGAGGATCAGTTCCATCGCGCGGATGGCGGAGGCTTTGTGCCGCTCCTCGCCGAACACCTCGAACGCATCGCACCAGCCGGTCACCATCAATGCGTTCCACGAGGTGAGCGATTTGTCGTCGAGGCCGGGCTTTTCGCGTTGCCCGCGCACACGTAACAGTTCCGCATTGATCGCGCGCGCACGATCCTTCACGTCGTTCAGCGGCATGCCGTGCTTCGCAGCGAAGGCTTCATCGTCCTGTTGGCGCAGGAGGATGTGCCGCCCATGCTCCCACGCGGTCTTCGCGCCGATGCCGTAATAGGCCCGTGCGAATTCGAGATCATCAACAACAAGCGCCTCCTTCAGTTCCGCATCGCTCCACACGTAGTAGCGGCCTTCCTCGCCCTCGGTATCGGCATCCAGCGCGCTGTAGAAAGCGCCTTCGGGCGAGGTCATCTCACGGTCGATGAAGGCCAGCGTGCGCTCCACCGTCTCCTTGTACAGCGGCTTCTTGAACGCTTGGTACGCCTGGCTGTACAGCGAGACGAGCTGCGCGTTGTCGTACAGCATCTTCTCGAAGTGCGGCGCCTTCCAGGTGGCGTCGGTGCTGTATCGCGCGAAGCCTCCGCCCACCTGATCGAAGATGCCGCCGAGGGCCATCTTGTCCAGCGTGAGCTGCACGTGCCGCTTCAGTGCATCGTCGTGGGTGAGCCATGCGTACCGCAGCAGGAAGCGGTAGTTGTCCGGCATGGGGAACTTGGGCACCTTGTCCGGCCCGCCGTCCATGTGGTCCAGCTGCTGGCGCCACCGCTCCACCATGGCGCGCAGCCGCTCGCGGTGATCGGCGGTAGCTTCCTGCGGTGGCGCTATCAGGCGTTGTGCGGCCACGCCCTCGTGCAGCCGCCCGGCGTATCCGGCCACGCGATCGGGATCCTGTGCGTACGTGTCGGCAAGCTGCTCCAGCACCTGCACCCATTGCGCCGGAGGGAAATAGGTGCCACCGTACACCGGCCTTCCATCGGGCAGGGTGAAACAGTTCAGGGGCCATCCGCCGCGCTGGGTCATCAGTTGCACGGCCAGCATGTACACCTGATCCACGTCGGGCCGCTCCTCGCGGTCCACCTTGATGCACACGAACCGCTCGTTCATCACGCGGGCCACGTCCTCATCCTCGAAGCATTCGCGCTCCATCACGTGGCACCAGTGGCAGCTGCTGTACCCGATGCTCACCAGCACCAGCTTGTTCTCCGCACGGGCCTTCGCGAAGGCCTCATCGCCCCACGGGAACCAGTCCACCGGGTTGTGCGCGTGTTGCAGCAGGTAGGGGCTGCTTTCGTGCGCGAGGCGGTTGGTGTGTGCGGGCATGGGTTTTAGCTTCGGCGCGGCGATGCGATGGCCGCTGCATGGTGCGGCCCCTGCGGCTCGCCGGAACGATACACTGCGCAGATCCCCGCGTCCATGGCCCTTCAAAGGAACAGCGTGCCGCAGCGCTACCGGCCCTCCGGTGGCGTGCGGCATCAACAGCGCAACGTGGAAGCGCGGGTGCGCGACCAGTCATGGCCGGGCACCTTGATGGCGCTGGGCATCTTCGTGCTGCTGATCTCCTTCTGGGCTGCGGGCGGCCGCACGCTGGTGGGCTACATGGAACTGGCGCGTTGGTTCGCGCTGCTCGCCTTCGCGGGCGACCTGCTGCCGTACAAGCGCGTGGGCCTTCGGCTGGGCATGGAGCGGCTGGAGTGGTTCCTCTTCAACCTGCTGGCCGTGGGGCCGTTGATGCTGAGCCTGCTGTTGTGGGTGAACTTGCTGCTCCATGGCCCCGAGCGCTTCGCCGTTACGCCGTATGCGGGCGACATCATGGAGCTGCGCAGCTATTGGATGGCGCACGATGAGCTGCCACCATCCACGCCGATCGAAGCGCCATCAGCGGAAGCGTTGGAAAGCCCGCCACCCGGTCCCGTTGGCGGCCACCTGATCGGCACGGCGAAAGGGCTTTTCGGCTACGAGGTGATCACCACGTACGAAGAGATCGCTGTGGGGGGTGAGTGATGTCTAAGAGCCTGAACAGGCTCTTAGTATTGAACGCGCTCCTCGAACTCGAACGGGAAGCGTTTGCGTAGCAGCCCCACACGGCCCACCACGGTGCCCTTGGCGGCCAGCTTCATCTCGTTGCCGCCGAACACGCCGGAAAGCAGCACCATGAGCAATGCCCCGCCCTGCAGTTCGGCGCGCATCGGAACGGAGTAGACCTGCGTGCTCTTCTTCTGCAAGGTCAGCGCTGAATCCAGCACGCCCTTGCCCACGAACTTGCCGTTCACGTACAGGTCCACATCGGGGTCCTGCGCGTGGATCCGGTAGTTGTTCGGGTTATTCACCACGGCATCCACACGCACGGCGATGCCCTTCGCATCCATGCGCTCCACTTGGATGTTGGTGACGTCGATCAGTTCCACCTGCTTGTAGCTGAGGCAGGAGGAAAGCGAAATGCAAAGGAGCAGGAATAGGGGCAGGAGCAAGCGCATTGTCCCTGCTCCTTTTTCCTCACTTCCCCGAAGCCGCATAGTGCCGGAAGAACCTCGGGATGGTCTTGATCCCTTGGAAATAGTTGAACACACCGTACTTCTCGTTCGGGCTGTGGATGTTGTCGCTGTCCAAGCCGAAGCCGAACAGCACGGTCTTCAAACCGAGCTCGGCCTCGAACAGCGCCACGATGGGGATGCTGCCGCCGCCGCGCGTGGGGATGGGTTTCTTGCCGAAGGTCTCCTCCATGGCCTTGCTGGCGGCTTGGTACGCGGCGCTGTCGATGGGCGTCACGGCTGCTTCGCCACCGTGGTGGGGGCGCACTTCCACTTTCACCCCCGGCGGCGCGATCTTCACGAAGTGGTCTTGGAAGAGCTTGGTGATGGCATCGCTCTTCTGGTCGGGCACCAAGCGCATGCTGATCTTGGCGTAGGCCTTCGAGGGCAGCACCGTCTTGGCGCCTTCGCCGATGTAGCCGCCCCAGATGCCGTTCACGTCCAGCGTGGGCCGGATGCTGCTGCGTTCCTCGGTGGTGTAGCCCTTCTCGCCGCGCACGGCGTTGATGGCGAGGTCCTTCTTGTACTCCTCCTCGTTGAAGGGCGCCTCGGCGAGGGCATCGCGCTCGGCCTTGCTCAGTTCCTTCACGGCCTCATAGAAGCCGGGGATGGTGATGCGCCGATCGGCATCGTGCAGGCTGGCGATCATCTCGCACAGGGCGTTGATGGGGTTGGCCACCGCGCCACCGTACACGCCGCTGTGCAGGTCACGGTTGGGGCCGGTCACCTCCACCTCCAAGTAGCTGAGGCCGCGCAGGCCCGTGTTGATGCTGGGCACATCGTTGGCGATCATGCTGGTATCGCTGATCAGCACCACATCGGCGGCGAGCTTCTGCTTGTTGTTGGCTACGAAGATGCCGAGGTTGTCGCTGCCCACTTCCTCCTCGCCCTCGATCATCACCTTCACGTTGCAGGGCAGGCCGCCGTTCTTCATCATGGCTTCGATGGCCTTCACGTGCATGTAGAACTGGCCCTTGTCGTCGGCGCTGCCACGGGCGTAGATCATGCCCTCCTTGATCACCGGGTCGAAGGGGCCGCTGTCCCACAGCTCGAGCGGGTCGGGCGGCTGCACGTCGTAGTGGCCGTATACGAGCACCGTGGGCTTCGCGGGGTCCACGATCTTCTCGCCGTACACGATGGGGTTGCCTGCTGTGGGGCACACCTCCACCTTCTCCAGCCCGGCTTCCTGCATGCGTTGCTTCACGGCATCGGCACAGCGGGCCACATCGGCCTTGTACTTCGGGTCGGCGCTTACGCTGGGGATGCGCAGCAGGTCGAGCAGTTCGTTGAGGAAACGGTCTTCGTTGGCCTTGATGTAGTTGTCGATGGCTTGCACGGTGTGTCGTGTATTGAGAGGAGGCCAAAGATAGCCGGATGGCCGTGTGGCATGGATCGGCTTGGCGGGCAACCATTTGGCACGGGGAACGGTCAGATCCGCTGTGATCCGTTAAATTCACCACCCTACACCACATCGTCATGCGCTCCAAGTTCCTCGCTCTATCCGTCCTGTACCTGTTGGCCGCCACGGGCCGGGGGCAATTGGTGGTGAACAGCAGTCTTACACCGGCGCAATTGGTGCAGGATGTGCTGCTGGGAACGGGCATCAGCGCGAGCAACATCACTTACAACGGGGTGGCAAGTCCGGCCGTGGCGCAGGCGGGGAGCGGGTCGTTCACGCAGACCGGCGCTCTGGGCTTGGAGGCGGGTGTGATCCTCTCCACGGGCTATGCGGCCTCGGCGGTGGGGCCGGAGGATGTGTACAACTCGGATGAGCTCGGGAACTTCGGCAACGACCCGGATCTGCGGGCACTGGTGGGCGGGTTGATCACCGACCACGCCATCTTGGAGTTCGATTTCGTGCCGATGGGCGATACGCTCCGGTTCAGGTACGTGTTCGCATCCAAGGAGTACCCCGATTGGAGCTGCTCGGAGTACAACGATGCCTTCGGGTTCTTCCTCAGCGGACCGGATATCGCGGGGCCGTATTCGCGTGGGGCGGTGAACATCGCCCTGCTGCCCGATGGGGCCACGACCGTGTCCATCAACAACGTGCATGCCAACGCCAGCGACCCGTTCTGCGATCCGGTGAACGCGCAGTACTACGTGGACAACATGGGCGGGCCTACCGTTTCCCACGGCGGATACACCACCGTGCTCACCGCCATGGCCGTGGTACAGTGCGGTGCAACGTACCACATCAAGCTGGGTATCGCCGATGCCGGTGGCTTCTTCGGCGACGATATGGACTTCGATTCGGCAGTGTTCATCGAGGCGGGCAGTTTCATGAGCACAAGCTTCGTTCCCAGCCTCGTGCCGGGTCCGGGCATCGTGGGCAACACCATGTACGAGGGCTGCTTCCCCATGGCCATGTCGTTCCTGCGCATTGGCGATCTGGCCGAGCCGGACACCTTCCGCGTGAGTTATTCGGGCACCTTCACCAACGGGGTGGACATCGTGCCGCCGTTGCCTGCGGAGATCGTCTTCGGGCCGGGCGAAGGGGTGAGCACGTTCACCTTCAACGCGCCGGTGGATGCCGACGGCCCGGAGACCGTGGTGATCACGATCTCCACCTACTTGGAATGCGCGGGCGATACGATCCACAGCGTGTTCACCTTCGACATGGAGGAGGCGCCGGCGTTGGAAGTGAGCGCCGTGACGCACACGGTGCAGTGCGGCAGCGCGGTGGAGATAGCCCCGGCGATATCCGGTGGGTACGGGGCCTACATGCTGGATTGGGGCGCGCTGGGCACGGGATCGTCCATCACGGTGTCGCCGTTGGAGGATACCTCGTACTTGGTGATGGTCACGGACTCCTGCGGCCTCAGCGGGCAGACCTCCGTTCCTGTCACGGTGACGCCACGGCCCAACCCCTTCAACGTGGCGCTGGCTCCGGGGCCTTCGGTAACGGGCACTTCGGTGCAGGAGAGCTGCATCGAGGTGGCGTTCATCTTCTCGCGCACCGGTTCGCTGGCGCAGGCCGATACTGTGCTTCTGGAGATCGCCGGGCAGGCCACGCCGGGCGAGGACTACACCGCCCTGCCCGTGCAGGTGGTCTTCGCGGCGGGCGTGGCACAGGTGAGCGTACCGGTGACTTTCCCACAGGATCCCGATGGCACCGAGAGCCTGATCCTGCGGCTGGGCGCCGAGTCGGGCTGCGGTCCGGTGGCCTTCATCGAGCGCACCTTCCTCATCAACCAAGCCCCGGCCATCGTGCCCGTGGTGAGCCCCCGTGTGGCCCCCTGCGGCGGAACCATCACCCTGAGCGGTGCCGCGAACGGCGGGCGCGCGCCCTACACCTATACATGGCCCGATGGCTCGGTGCAGCCCACATACGATGTAAGCCCGCTGGCGCCCACCGGCTACGAGGTGCTGGTGACCGATGCCTGCGGCGACACGGCGCGCGCCACGATCAATGTGCAGCTACAGCCGCCACCGCCCATGACCATGCAGCTGCTGGGGCCGTCCACCGTCACCGAGGGATGCACCTCAACGAGCGCCAGAATCGATCGCCCCCAAGGCGTGGTGGGCGATCTGCTGATCAGCATTGCCATCGGTGGCAACGGCGTGGATGGTTCGGATATGGATGTCCCGCCTTCGCTCACCATCGCTGCCGGGCAACAGAACGTGGTGCTGGTGATGGAGGCGTTGGATGACGGCGTGCCCGACGATGGCGAGCAGATCACCATCACGGCCACCTTCACCGATGCATGCGGCCGTGCGGTGAACGCATCGGTGACCGTCATGGTTGTGGATGCGCCGGTGATCGACGTGAGCGCCAGCGGTGATGTCACCGTTCCGTGCAGCGCGGACAGCATTCCGCTCATGGCCCTCGCCAGCGGTGGCTTCGGTACCCTGCACCTTGCGTGGAGCACCGGAGCCGAAGGTGCCGTTGCCTACGGACACGCCATCGCCACCCAGACGTATACCGTTACCGCCACCGACGATTGCGACCGCACCGCCACCGCCACCACCACCATCACCGTGGATTGCGGTATCGTGGTGCCGAACGTGTTCACGCCCAACGGCGATGGCAGGAACGATCGGTTCGAGATCGAGGGCATCCTTCACACCACCAACACGCTGAAGGTGTTCAACCGCTGGGGGCAGGTGGTGTACGAAGCGAAGAACTACCGCAACACGTGGACGGCCATGGATGTGCCCGATGGCACGTACTACTACGAGGTCGTGGTGGATAGGCACGAGAAGCCCTATGCCGGGCATGTGACCATCCTGCGGAAGTAGATCGGATCAAGCGGGCCGGTGAAGAAGCGGCGTCGGGGTGGTCGTTGTTTGGAAGAGTAGAGCTCCGTCCTAATTCGATCCAACCACGGATGAACTCTGATCGACACGGATCGATGGCTGCGGCATCTGTGTCCATCTGTGGTTCAAAAACCGTTGCTCCGCCACAGGCGGAGCAATTAGGACGGAGGTCTAGTGCGAAAGTGAAGGGGAGCGAGGGATGCGGCTTTCACTCTCGCACTCCTGACCGACCGTTTCTTTGTAGCGGTCAGCGTACCAGCAACGAGTTCCCCGTCATCTCGGCAGGCTTTTCCATGCCCATCAGGTCCAGGATCGTGGGTGCCACATCGGCGAGGATGCCGCTGCGCAGGGTGAAGTTCCGCTCGTCCACCACGATCACCGGCACCGGGTTGGTGCTGTGGGCGGTGTTGGGCGTGCCATCGGGGTTCAGCGCCTTGTCCGCATTGCCGTGGTCGGCGATGATCACGAACGAGTAGCCGTGCGTGCGGCCGGTCTCCACCACCTGTCGCACACAGCGGTCGGTGGTCTGCACCGCCTTCACGATCGCGGAGAACACACCGGTATGCCCCACCATGTCGGGGTTGGCGAAGTTGAGCGCCACGAAGTCCACCTCGCCTTTGCGCAGTTCGGCGCAGATGGCGTCGGTGATGCCCTGCGCGCTCATTTCGGGCTGTAGGTCGTAAGTGGCCACCTTCGGCGAAGGGATCAGGATGCGCGATTCACCATCGAACGGTGCTTCGCGCCCACCGCTGAAGAAGAAGCTCACGTGCGGGTACTTCTCCGTTTCCGCGATGCGGATCTGCTTCTTCCCCGCATTGGAGACCACCTCGCCGATCGTCCACTTCAGGTCGTCCTTGCGGAAGAGCACGTGTACATCGCGGTAGGTGCTGTCGTACTCCGTCATGGTCACGTAATGCAGCGGCAGCGGCACCATGTGCAGCTCGGGGAACGCCTGCTGGGTAAGGGCCTGCGTGATCTCGCGGCAGCGGTCCGTGCGGAAGTTGAAGCAGAGCACCACGTCATCGGGGCGGATCGTTGCCAATGGTGCGCCGTTGGCATCCACCACCACATGGGGTTCGATGAACTCGTCGGTCTTCCCTTCGGCATAGCTCGTGCGGAAGGCGTCCAACGGATCGGCTACCGGGATGCCGCGTCCATGCACGAGGACATCGTAAGCCCGCACCACGCGCTCCCAGCGTTTGTCGCGGTCCATGGCGTAGTAGCGGCCGGTCACGCTGGCGATGCGCGCGCCGGTGCCTTCGATCCCGTGCAGGAAATTTTCCGCATAGCCCAGCCCGCTGCGCGGATCGGCGTCGCGGCCATCGGTGAAGGCATGCACGAACACCTCCTGCACGCCTGCGCGGTGGGCCATGTGGCATAGGGCTTCGGCATGTGTGCGCAGGGCATGCACACCGCCATCGGAGAGCAGGCCCATCAGGTGCAGGCGTCGGCCTTCCACGCGGGCCTGCGCAAAGGCGGCCTGCAGCACGGGATCCTTCTCCAAGGCTCCATCGGCGATGGCGTTGTTCACGCGCATCAGATCCTGGAACACCACGCGACCCGCGCCGATGTTCAGGTGCCCCACCTCGCTGTTGCCCATCTGGCCGGGCGGCAGGCCCACGTGGGTGCCGTCGGTAAGCAGGGTGGCGTGGGGCGCGGTGGCGAGGAGGCTGTCGATGAACGGTGTGTCGGCGGCGGCCACGGCATCGGTGCGGTCACCGGCGCCGATGCCCCATCCGTCCATGATGATAAGAACGACCTTGTGGGGCTGCATCAGCGATCGGGAAAGGAGGCCGCGAAGATAGCCCCCTTGGGAGCGGCCTTATCCACGCGCACTTCGCCCCCGAGCCGTTGCGCGAGGCGCTGCACGATGTACAGGCCGAGGCCCGTGCCCTTCGCCTTGCGCGTCTCCTCATCGCCGCCACGGTAGAAGCGCTCGAAGATGCGCGCTTGCTCCTCCATGGGAATGCCGGGGCCTTCGTCGGTCACGGTCATGCGCCAGCCTTCGGGCCCCTTCAGCACATCGATGGTGATGCGCGTGCCTTCGGGCGCGTACTTCGCAGCGTTCTCTATCAGGTTGTCGGCGATGCTGCGCAGGGCTTGGGCATCGCTCTGTACCACGAAACGATCCGGCCCGTTCAACGCGATGTGGTGCCGTGGCGCGATCTGCATCCGCGCGCGTTCCACCACATTGCGCAGCAGGGCCATCACATCCACCTCCTTCAGGTCCAATGTCAGGACCCCTTCCTCGGCGCTGGTGGCGAGCAGCACTTTGTCCGCCAGCGCGCTCAGGCGATCGGCCTCGGTGAGCGCCTGCTGGTGCAGCCCGTCGCGTTGCTCCTGTGTAAGTCCAGCACGCCGGAAGGTCTGCAACTGTAGCTTGATCGCGGCGATGGGCGTGCGCAGTTCGTGCGTCACCGCCATGAGGAAATTGCGTTGCGTGCGCGCCAAGGTGAGGTCCCTGCGGATGCCGCGGAAGGTGAGGAAGAGCATGCCCAACAGCAATGCGATGAAGACAGCGCCCTCGCCCACGATCATGCGCATGGCGCGCGAGGCGTCCAGCGGATGGTCCGTGGTGCCGCCGAGGGCTTTCACCTGTAGCGCCAGCTGTGCCATCTCCGCCTCCTTGCGCACCAGCAGCACGGCCCACCACAGGAATTGCAGCAGCACGTACAGGGTGAGGGCGCCGAAGAGCAGGTAGGTGCGGCGGGATGAACGGGGCATGGTGGAGCGTCAAATTTACCGGGCCGCTGCGAAAGGATCGTCCGGGGCTGTTCTGCGCAGCAGGCAAGTAGGCGGTCGGCAGCAAATACACTGGTCGGGTCCGCTGCCTGCTGCCGACTCGCCGACTGCATTTTGCTTTCGCACTCTGCGCCCCTATGCCTCCACCTCCGTAGCGTGCCTTTCAACGCGGTCCGTATCTTGCCCGCTCTCCGCCCATGGATCCACAGGCTGCACGAGCGTATATCCTGCGCAAGCTCCGCGACGAACTGCCGCAGGCGCGCACCTATCATTGCTTGGAACACACGCTGGATGTCTACGCCAGCGTGGTGGACATCGCCGAGCAGGAGGGTGTCATCGGCGATGGCCTCACCCTGCTGAAGATCGCGGCGCTCTACCATGATTGCGGTTTCACCATCCAGGATCTGGAACACGAGAAGGCCGGGTGCGACCTGGTGCGCGAGAAGCTGCCGGGCTTCGGCTTCGCTCCCGATCAGATCGAACTGGTCTGCGACATGATCATGGCCACGCGCATACCGCAGGCTCCGCGCAACAAGCTGGCCCGCATCCTGTGCGATGCCGACCTGGACTACCTGGGCCGCGGCGATTTCGCGCGCATCGGCAACACGCTCTTCGCCGAGATGAAGCACTACGGCGTGCTGAAGACCGAGCGCGAGTGGAACGAACTACAGGTGCGGTTCCTGGAGCGGCACCAGTACTTCACGGCCACCAACAAGCGCCTTCGCGAACCTGTGAAGCAGGGCCACCTGGCGGCGGTGAAGGAGTGGTTGGAGGGGAACCCGTAGGAGGGGAGCGGGCAGTAGGCTCATCAGGGCATTGCTGCCTACTGCCTGCTGCGGACCGTCTGCTGTCTGCCCTTCCCCTGCCTTGAGTACATTCACCGCTTCGGATGCCACTGAACGTATCGGACATGAACAAACCGTGGGACCATTGGTCATTGCGGTATCTGCCACTGGCACTTTTGCTTATCCATATGTGCATGGCATGGGTGTTCGCGCAGGAGCGCATCATGAACACGGATTGTTCGTTGCAGTTCTTCTCCTCGGTGAACGACGGCGCCTTCTTCTTCCAGGAATCCCGCTACGGTGTGTTCCCCACACAGGTGCCGCTCGTCCTCGGCATCCACCTGCAACTGCCCATGAAGTGGCTGGTGGCGATCTACTCGCTGAGCTTCCCCTTGGTCTACGGCATCATCCTTTGGGTGGTGCAGTACCGGCTGCGCTCCATGGCGGCCGCATTGGCGCTTACCGCCACCTTGCTCATCGGCTGGGCGTCCACCTTTTTCCATTGCACCACCGAGACCCATCTGCTCCTGGCGGCCTCGGCATTGCTGTACGCCACGTACGAGGCGTTCGGGCGCGACACCGGGCACCTTGTGCGCCGGGCCGTGCCCTTCGTGGTGGTGGTCTGGTGCCTGACCATCCATCCCAATGCGCTCTTCACCGTGGGCTTCGTCACCGGGCTGGCGTGGATCAACGGGTTGGTGACGCTCCGTTCGGGGCTGGTCTCCCTGGGCATCGCGGCGGCATACACCCTCGCGGCGATGGGGATGGCGGAGAAGGGTTCCTACGACGCGAACCAGTACGACACCCTGCTGGGCGGGTTGGACCGCATCACGCACATCGGAGACCTGGCTGCCGTGTGGTTCCTCAAGGAATGGATCGGTGGGCAGTACCTGGCACCGGCCGCCATGGCGGTGGCGGTGATCCTATTCAGCCGGAACTGGCGGTCGGCGGGGTTCATGGTAGTCTGCGTAGCGGGCTTCGTGCTGATCACCATACTGACCTTCCCCAACGGCGACAGCCTCGCGATGATGGAGAAGAGCTACATGCCGGCCCTGTTCATGATCGTACTGGCCTTCTGCACCATGCTGCCCAGGGTGCGCTTTCCGGGCCTTGCGGCCGCCTTGGTATGCGCAGGCGCCATCCATTCCGTGTACAACATCCGCGAGGCGGGCCTTCCTTACTCCCAACGGCTGGACATGATGCGCGCACTGCTTGACGGCCCCGGCGCGGACACCCAGAAGATGGCCATGCGGAAAACCCCGTTCGAGGGGACCCGGCTGGTGGAGAGCAACTGGGCGTTGAGCATGGATGCATTGATCATGAGCCGTTGCATGGGTCCCGTCGCGAAGACGATCTTCATGGATGATCAGGCTGAACGCATGATGGCCGAAATGCCGCCGGGCACACAGTTCCTGTACACCTCATGGAACCCGTATGGCATGGTGCTGAAGGACCGGGTCTATTTCGATCTGCCAGAAGGTCCGTACAGGTTGATGCCGGATCCGTGATGGCCGGGCTTCTCCCCTGCGCAGGAAACCACACCCAATGCGCCTGTTCATCCATCCACGATGTGGATCCACCCGGAAATGCGAAGCCCCCGCCTCATCGGCAGGGGCTTCTTCCGGTGGTGCCTCCCAGAATCGAACTGGGGACACATGGATTTTCAATCCATTGCTCTACCAGCTGAGCTAAGGCACCGAACTTTGTCCACCACCGCTGGTACGGTATCCGGCGAACAGGGCGGCAAAGATAGACAAGTGTTCGGACCATGCCAGTAATGACCACGGATCTTGTGCTCGATGTGGGGAATACCCGCACCAAGCTGGGTCTTTTCCCAGGCGGAAAGCTGCTGGAGCATGGCCATATCGCCAACGGCGACCTCGTTGCGCTGCGGGCTTTCGTGGCCGGTAGGAGGGTGGATGCGATCGTAACAGGCTCGACGGCCGCTGCGGATGCCCGCTTCATGGAGGCGTTGGGCACGATCGCCCCCACGGTGACCATCACGGGTGCCTCGCCATCGCCCTTGCGCAACGCCTACGGCACGCAGCACACGCTGGGCGCCGATCGCCTGGCCAATGCGGTGGGCGCCCTGTGCCGCTTTCCCGGCCGTGCCGTGCTGGCCATCGACCTGGGCACCTGCCTTACCTACGACCTATGCCTGCCCGATGGCACCTATGCGGGCGGTGGCATATCGCCCGGCCTGCGCATGCGGGCGCAGGCCATGCACACGTACAGCGCGCGCCTGCCCTTGGTGGAACCCGGGGAGCGGCCTGCCTTGGTGGGCACCACTACCGAGGAATCGCTCGCCGCCGGCATCCACTACGGCATCCTCGGCGAACTGGAAGGCCATGTCCGCCGCTTCCGCAATGAACATGCGCACCTGGCCGTTGTGCTCACCGGCGGAGATGCGCTGCGGTTCGTGCGCGGGTTGGAAAGTGGCATCTTTGCGCTCCCGCATCTGACCCTTGAGGGCTACCATGCACTGCTTCAACATCATCGTACGCTGCACCGTGCTGCTGGCGCTGCTGGCTCCGGCGCGATCGGCGGGACAGGGGCAGCAGGGTAGTGGCTCGCCCTATTCGGCCTACGGGCTGGGCGAGTTCGTGGGTTCCACGCCGATGGCGCAGGCTGCGATGGGCGGTCTTGGCGCGGCCGTGGTGGACCCCGTGAGCACGGTACCCGCCAATCCGGCCTCCTATCCATCCCTGCTGCGCACCACGTTCGAGATGGGCCTTGGCGTACGTTCCAGTTCGCTGGTCTCCGCCACGGCGGAACGCAACGGGCGGCGTACCGACCTCATGGGGCTGTCGCTCGGTGTGCCGTTCGGCAACGGGCGCTGGGGCATGGGCATCGTGGTGCGGCCCGTGAGCAAGGTGAACTATCTGCTTACCGAAACACGCGCCATTCCCGGTGCCACGGGCGATGCCACCTTCACCTATGCCGGTGATGGCGGCCTCAGTCAGGCATTGATCGGGGCGGGCCTGGTGGTGAGCCAGAAGCGCGATTCGCTGGCGAACGGCCACCGGCTTTCGGTGGGGGCCAACCTGGGCTACCTCTTCGGCCGCATCGAGTCGTTGCGCTCGGCGACCTTCCCATCGGGTCAGGGCCTTTACGCCACGCACATCTCCAGCACGCTCATCGTGCGCGATCCCACGGTGGACGTGGGGCTGCAGTACCAAGGTGATCTGCGGAAGCGGAAGCGGAGGGAGGACAAGGGCTGGTACTACCTGGCCGGTGTGGCCGCCGAGCTTCCGATGGAGCTGAGGGCGCGGCGAACGGAGGTGGCGAACACCTACGGCTTCACTTCGGGGGGCGTGGAGGTGCCGTTGGACACTGCGTTCTTCACGGAAGGGCGTTCGGGCCGCATCGGTCTGCCGCTGGGCCTCAGCGCGGGGTTCACCGTCTTCAACGAACACTGGACCATCGGCGTGGAATACCGCCAGCGTGACTGGGCCACATTGTCGGTGAGCGATGCGGGCTACCGTCCTGCCGGGCAGCTGGCGAACAACACCACCTTCATCGTGGGCGCTTCCTACCGTGCCAGTACCGAAGCCATCGGCGACATCTGGAAGCGTGTGGTCTACCGCGCGGGGCTTCGCCTGAGCGATGATTATCTGAAGGTGGGTGATACCCAATTGCAGGACCGGGGTGTAAGCCTCGGGATCTCGCTGCCGCTCATGTCCGCCACCACCCGCAGCCGGTTGAACATCGGCGGCGAGTTCGGCGAACGGGGCACCACGGACAACGGCCTCATCCGCGAGCGCTATGCCACGCTGCTGGTGGGCGTCACCATCACGCCCGATCTGCGCGAAGGCTGGTTCAAGAAGCGCCGCATCGATTGACGGCCCATGGACAGGCCGCTCCGATCCATCCTCATCACGGTAAGCATCGCTTTTGCCGCCTGCCAGAACGATCTGGACAAGGTGGCCGCCGTTGAAGTGCAGCAGACCGCGCCGGACCGCATCACCACGCAGGCCGAATACCTGCAGAGCGACAGTGGCCGCGTGACGAACCGGCTGCGCGCGGGCCGCATCGCCCAATGGTCCACCGGCGACCGGGAGCGCACCGAGATGAGCGAGGGCGTGGAACTCGTCTTCTTCGATCGCGACGGCGAACAGCAGAGCCAGCTCACCGCGCGGCGCGGCCTCATCCTGCCGAAGGAGAAGCGCATGGAGGTGTACGAGCAGGTGGTGTTCGTGAACCACAAGGGCGAGCGGCTGGAGACGGAACAGCTCACGTGGTACGAGGACAGCGCACGCGTGCGTACCGACAAGGCCGTGCGCGTGCAGCGCGGGCACGACGTGATCCACGGCATGGGCCTCGATGCCGCCGAGGATTTCAGCAGCTATGTGATCCACAACATCACCGGGCAGTTGTATGTGCCGGATGAAGATACAAGTCGGCAGCAGGCAGTAGGCAGCGGGCAGTAGGCAGCAGGCCCGGTCAGGGCATTTGCTGCTGACTGCCTACTGCCAACTTGAGCTCCCCCCGCTACCTTCGTCGCCGATGCGCAAGTTGAACAAGTTCATGGAGCACTTCTGGCTCGCCGTGGCCATCGGAACCGCGCTGGCCGCAGCGTGGGTCATCATCGCCGAAGGTTTCGAGGCCGGGAAGAACTGGCTGTGGTTCCCCGGCATCGCGCTGGCCATGTATTTCATGCGCCGCTTCATGCGTGGCAGGCTTGAGGCGCTGGACGACCGGCACAACGCGAAGGGGTAGGGTTCGTTGTCGGTTGTCGGTTTTCAGTTGTCAGGGAATGCCTTCTTCCGCAGCTTCGATGGAACACAGAAGCTGCCCGGCAGTGTCCACCAAGGAGCCTGACAACTGGCAACCGACAACTGCCCCCTACCTTCGCCAACAGCCCTTCCGCCACCCGCCTTGCCCTTCACCGGAACCGACCTGATCCTTCTGCTCGCCGCCATTGCCGTATCGGCGTTGTGTTCGGGGCTGGAGATCGCCTTCGTGAGCAGCAACAAGCTGTACATCGAGCTGGAGCGCAACCGGGGCGCCATCTGGGCGCGGCTGGTATCGGGGCTGCTGAAGCGGCCCGCGCGCGTGATCGGCGCGCTGCTGGTGGGCAACAACCTGGCGCTGGTGCTTTACGGCCTTCTCATGGCGAAGCTGCTTCAGCCGTGGCTGGCGGGTCTTGGCTACGGCGCGGTGTTCGTGCTGGCGATGCAGACGGTGCTGAGCACCCTGTTGATCCTGGTGGTGGGCGAGTTCCTGCCGAAGACCGTGTTCCGCATCGACCCCAACACCAGTTTGAGCGTGTTCGCCCTGCCGTTGCGGATCCTCTTCATCGTGCTTTGGCTGCCGATGATGGTGATGACCGGCCTGAGCGAGCTGATCCTCCGCCTGCTTGGAGTGCGCAGCAGGCCGGGCAGCATGGCCTTCGGGCGCGTGGACCTCGATGAGTTCCTGAAGGACGTGACCGCGAACCAGGCCAATGATGCGGACATGGACGCCGAGGTGGAGTACTTCCGCAACACCCTCGAACTGAGCAGCACCAAGGTGCGCGACCTGATGGTGCCGCGCGCAGAGATCGAAGCCATCGAGGTGGATGGGCCGGTGAGCGTGCTGCAACAGCGCTTCGTGGAGAGCGGCCTGAGCAAATTGCTCGTGTACCGGAAGAGCATCGATGATGTGATCGGTTATGTGCATGGCTACGAGCTCTTCAAGCGCCCGCGCACCATCCGGTCGGTGATGCGGCCGGTCAACTTCATCCCGGGCACCATGCCTGCCGATGAAGTGCTGCAGATGTTCATCAAGCAGCGCACGCACGTGGCGGTGGTGGTGGATGAGTATGGCGGCACGGCGGGCATGCTCACCATGGAGGACGTGGTGGAGACCATCGTGGGCGACATCGAGGACGAGCACGACGTGCCGGAAGAGGTGGAGGAACGGTTGGGGCCGAACGAATTCCTGTTCAGTGCGCGCATGGAGGTGGCCCACCTGATCGGCGCGCACCGCCTCGCGCTGCCCGAAAGCGAAGCGTACGACACGCTGGCCGGTTACATCCTGCACAGCACGGGCGACATCCCCGAGCAGGGGCAGGTGATCGAGCTGCCACCGTTCCGCTTCACCATCGCACAGGTGATCCACGGCCGGGTGGACCTTGTGCGCTTGGAGGTGACCGATCCGCAGAGCGGGTTCTTGTAGGACAGGAGCATTGCCCCTGCCAACTGCTCCTGCCCTTCTTCCCCTCGCCGAAAAGATCATCGTTACCGCCTGAACATGAGCCGGAAACGAAGGCTTATCCCCGTACGGGACAGCCGCCTATATTTGCACCCCTATTCCTAAAAGGCAATGGCAGTCATTGGCAAGATCCGCGAACGCGGAGGTCTGTTGGTCGGTATCACGCTCGTTTCGCTCGCGCTCTTCATCCTCGGCGATTGGCTGGCCGGGCGTGGGGGGGGCCAGCGCGATCCGGTCATCGGCACCGTGGATGGCGAGGAGGTCGGCATGAAGGAATTCGAGCGCCGCGTGAATGAGCAGGTGGAGCGTTATCGTGCGGGCGGCAACACGGTGAACAGCCAGCTGCAGGAGCAGATCCGCAACTCGGTTTGGACCGAGATCGTGCGTGAGAGCACCTTGAAGGCCCAGGCCGAAGAGGCCGGATTCGGCAGCGCCATCTGCCCCGAGGAACTGGAGGACATCCGCACCGGGAACAACATCTCTCCGATGTTCAAGAATGATCAGAGCCTGCGCGATCCCGCCACGGGCCAGCTCAACATCGAGAACCTGCGCCGGGGGCTGAAGAACCTGCAGGAGACCGATCCCATACGCTTCCGCGAGCTGAACCGCAGCCTGTCCACCGAGCGCATCTACCAGAAGTACACCACCTTGGTGAAGAAGAGCGTGTACGTGAACAGCGCGCAGGCCAAGGATGATTACCTCACGAAGAACACCAAGGCTTCCTTCGCCTTCGTGGCCAAGCGCTACGACAGCGAACCCGACAGCCTGTACACCGTGGCCGACAAGGATCTGCGCCGCTATTACGACCAGCACAAGAACGACCGCAAGTACCGCCAGCAGGCCGCGCGCAAGTTCGAGTACACGCTGTTCCCGGTAACGCCATCCGAAGCCGACCGCCAGGCGACCATGGAGGAACTGGCCGAGTTGCGCCAGGGCCTGCTCACCAGCACGGACGACAGCTCGTACGTGGTGGCGAACAGCGATTCCCGCATGTACAACAAGACGCCGTACACCGAAGGCACGGCCGACAAGCTCAACGATTCGCTGATCGTACACGGGGCCGTGGGCACCGTGGTGGGCCCCTACCAGCAGGGCGACCAGTGGAAGCTGGTGAAGGTGACCGAGCTCGCCGATGTGCCCGAAGCGCGTGTGCGCCACATCCTCATAAGCACGCAGAACGGCAAGGCGGAGGACGTGCAGAAGAAGCTCGCGGACAGCCTGCTCACCGTGGTGAAGCGCGACCGCAGCAAGTTCACGGACATGGTGGTGAAATTCAGCGAGGATCCCGGTAGCAACACACAGGAGAAGGGCGGTGTGTACGAGTGGTTCGACAAGCAGCAGATGGTGCCGGAGTTCACCACCGCCAGCTTCGATGAGAAGGTGGGTGCCATCACCATCGCGAAGACCAGCTATGGGTTCCACATCGTGGAAGTGCTGGGCCAGCGCAACCGTCAGGAGCGCCGCGTGGTGACGATCGAGCGCACGATGAAGCCCTCGCCCGCCACCTTCAAGGAGGTGTACAGGAAGGCCAACGAGTTCAGCCTGCGCAACGCGGACCTCGCCAGCTTCAAGAAGGCGGCCGAAGAGCAGGGCCTGCAGGTGACGCCGGTGGACGAGCTGCGCAACGACCAACGCTATGTGCCCGGCCTGCAGGATGCCACCTCGGTGGTCACTTGGGTGAACCGTGCCGAAGTGGGCAAGCCGAGCGAACCCATCCAGAGCGGCGACAACTACGTGGTGGCCATCCTTACCGGTATCCGCAACGAAGGCGCACCGCAGTTGGATGATGTGCGCGAGATCTTCACCAAGGAAGTGGTGAAGGAGAAGAAGGCCGAAGCGTGGACCGCCAAGATGCAGGGCAAGACCGACCTGAACGCGCTCGCGACCGAGCTCGGCACGGCCCAGCAGAACGCAACGGACCTCACGTACAGCGCCTTCAACCTCCCCGGCGGGTTCAGCGAATCCGAGGTGGTGGGCAAGGTGTTCGCCTTGGACAATGGCCAGACCAGCGTGCCCCTGAAAGGCGAGACCGGCGTGTACGTGGTGAGCATGACCAACAAGACAGCCGCTCCCGAGCCGCAGGACCTGAACGTGGACCGGAAGGGCCTCGAACAGCGCGCCCAGTCCCGTGTTGATGGAGGCTTGTTCAACTCCCTGAAGGAAGCCGCCGGCGTGAAGGACGAGCGTTACAAGTACTACTGAGATCCAGCATCCCTGAAGTGAAGAACGCCGGGCAACAGCCCGGCGTTCTTGTTCGGACCTCTTTCGCATTCGATCCCAAACCGCCGATGGTCATGGTCGACACGGATCACTGCCGTGCCATCCGTATTCATCCGTGGTCCGATCCGGGAAGGGAGTCGTCACGATCCTCTCCCTTCCATCGTGCCCCTTGTGACAACACGTGGTTGCTTGCGCCGCCGTTATGAGCAGGGGATCATCGGCCGGTCCGCTCGCCCCAGGCCACCCGGGCGCACAGTAGTGCTGTTACGGCCGTGATCGGCGCGAAGATCCACGCCTCTCTTGCATCCAGCGCGAACACGTTGCCCACGGTGTTCAACGCGAAGACGACCGTCATCGCCCAGAGACCCCAGCGTGCAAGGGAGCTCCACCGTGTACCGAACCGTCCGGCACGTGCCAGCGCGATCGCGATCATCGCCAAAAGGATGGAGAGGGAGACCAATGCACCCACTGTGCGCTCTTCAGCGTTCTTCAAGCGCCCGCCCCACACCATTTCCACGGGAATGAAACCGGCGAGCACGACCAGCTGGAAGAGTGCTGCGGCCACCAGCAGGCTCAGCAGGACCTTGGCAGCGGTAGGGAAGGAGAGCAACCTGCGCATGGCGCAAGATGTGCAAAGCTTGTTATCGTTGGGTTGCCGCCAGCGTACTCAAGCCTTCATGGCCGCCTCCACCATGTTGCTGCTCCCGATGTACAGCGGTGTGCGTTGGTGCAGCTCGGTGGGCTTAAGGTCCAGGATGCGTGTGGTGCCGTCGGTGGCTTTCCCACCGGCCTGTTCTGCAAGGAATGCGAGCGGGTTCGCCTCGTACAGCAGACGCAATTTGCCCTTGGGCGCTTTCTGTGTGCCGGGGTAGATGTAGATGCCGCCCTTGAGCAGGTTGCGGTGGAAGTCTGCCACGAGGCTGCCGATGTAGCGCGCGCTCATCTTCTTCTGCTTGCAGGCATCGATGTAGCTGCGCACGCCGTCGCTGAAGTCGAACCAGTTGCCCTCGTTGATCGAATAGATCTTGCCGTCGGCAGGCGTGGTCATGTTGGGGTGGCTCAGGCAGAAGGTGCCGATGCTGGGATCCAGCGTGAAGCCGTTCACCCCGTGGCCTGTGCTGTACACCAGCATGGTGCTGCTGCCGTACACGATGTAGCCCGCCGCCACCTGCGCGCTGCCAGGCTGCAGGAAATCCTCCAACGTCGCCTTCGGCCCGGTGCTGATGCGCTTGTAGATGCTGAAGATGGTGCCGATGCTCACGTTCACATCGATGTTGCTGCTGCCATCGAGCGGGTCCATCGCCACCACGTACTTGCCACCGTTGTCGAAGTGTACGATGTCGTCGTCCTCCTCGCTGGCCACGGCACATACGGCGCCCTGTGTCTTCATCATGCGGATGAAGAGGTCGTTGGCGTAGACATCGAGCTTCTGCTGTTGTTCGCCCTGCACGTTCTCGGTACCCTGTGCCCCGAGGATGTCGGCCATCAGTCCGGCCTTGTTCACCTCGCGGTTCATGATCTTCCCGGCCAGCCGGAAGGCGGTGAGCAATGAGCTCAGGTCGCCGGACGCGCCGGTGAATTCGCTTTGGCGTTCAACGATGAATTCGGAAAGGGTCTTGATGTCGGCCATGGTGCAAAGATGCGGTGGTCTTTCCTTTGCGTGCATGAACATCGTCATCCGCCGCGCCGAGCCCCGTGATGTGCCGCGCATGCTGGAACTGGTGAGGGAACTGGCCCTGCTCGAGCGCGCACCGGAAGAAGTGACCGTGACACCGGAACACATGCTGGACGCAGGCTTCGGGCCGGATCCGGTGTGGGTGGGGTGGGTGGCGGAAATGCGACCAGAGGATCAGAAAATGAGAAGATCGGAAAATGACCTCGAACGCGAGGCGCGATCTTCTGATCTTCTGATCCGCTCATTTTCTGATCGCATCGCAGGCATCGCCGTCTGCTACGAACGCTATTCTACGTGGAAGGGCCGGCGCCTCTATCTGGAAGACATCATCGTGACGGAAGCCGCGCGCGGGCAGCGCATCGGTGAAAAGCTCTTCAGGGCGTGCGCGGCCTACGCGGTGGAGCATGGCTACAGCGGTATGACGTGGCAGGTGCTGGATTGGAACACCGATGCCATCCGGTTCTATGAGCGGTTCGGCACGACGCTGGACCCCGAGTGGGTGAACGGGTCGCTGGACAGGGAGCAGTTGACGGCGGTGGTGGCTGGCCAATGACCGCTCAACGCGCAGCGGGCGCTTCCTTCGCCACCTTTTCGCGGGCTTTCAACACCTGATGCACAGCGTGGCCCTGCGGGAATTGTGCCGCCCACTCGGCGAGCTTCGCGCGGCCCAAGCGCCGGTCGGCCGAGATCAACACGGGTGTCAGGTCCAAGGCGTAGGTGATGCGCGGTCCATCTTTCCGGAAACCTTGATAGAAGAGGTCCACTTGTTCCTTCTCGAAGCGATGGGTGAGAAGGTCATCGACGGGCGTGTCGATATACGCGCGCAGCAGCCCGCTGATGTCCACCATGGCGGGCCACACGTGCGGCGTTTCCTGCTTCACGGGAAAATCGCCGGGGAAATGCCAGACCGTCTCGCCATCCAGTTTCAACGTATAGCGCGGTACCCGCACTTCGCTGTATTGCGTGCGGTGGGCATGCACGAAGCAATCCACGCGCAGGTCGAGGCCCGGTACGAACAGGGCTTCCACCTGCTTCTTCAATTTGGAGAACGGGCGCTGTTGTGGCATGCGATGCGAAGCTACGCTGAAGGCTATCTTCGGTGATCACGTCAACACCATGGGTCTCTACTGCTCCGTTACCGTGCCTGTGCAGTGCCCGTATTGCGGCATCGTTGAAGCGCGCGAATGCCAGACCAAGGATCTGCGCGGTATTTATGACTTCGAGGCATGGAAAGTAGGCGACAATATTCTTGCATCCTTTCCGGATGAGCTGCACTGCCGTGCTGGATGCACGCAGCTACCGACATGCGGAAGGCCTGAGACGTTCCCCAATGGAAATACATGGGTCCATGAACGCAGGTTCAGGGTCACGGTGAAGTTGAAGAACAGCCTCATCACTGGCGAACATGAGTCGTTCGAGGACCATGAGGGTTGATCCACTTCCAACGGAACCTTCACCACCATGCTCCTCCAATACGCCAGCGACCTCCACCTCGAGTTCCCCGAGAACCGGGCGTGGCTGAAGGCGCATCCCATCGAGCCTGCCGCCGAGGTTCTGCTGCTGGCCGGTGATGTGCTGCCATCGCATCAGGTGGCAGGCGCACCCGGCCTGTTGAAGCGGTTGGCCAAAGGCTTCCGCGAGGTGATCTGGCTGCCCGGCAACCACGAGTACTATGGCGGGCGCATCGAGGACGCGGACCTGGACCTCGACAGCCGCCCGTACCCGAACATCCGCGTGGTGAACAACCGCGCGGTGCATTACCCCGGCGTGCGAATCCTCTGCACCACCTTGTGGACGGCCATCGCGCAGATGAACGAGGCCGCCATGCGCCACAACATGAACGACTACCACGTCATCCGCCACGGCCATGGTCTGTTGTTGCCCGCGCACACCACGCGCTTCCACGAACGCTGCCTTGCGTGGCTGAAGAGCGAGCTCGCCAAGCCCTTCGACGGTCGCACCGTGGTGGCCACGCACCATGTGCCCACGTTGCAACACTACCCGCCGGAGTACGCGGGCAGCGCGCTCAACCAAGCCTTCGCCGTGGAGCTTGATGAACTGATCGCCGACAGCGGGGCCGTGGCATGGATCTACGGCCATCATCACCGCAACATCCCCGCGTTCACGATCGGCAGCACGCGCATGCTGACCAACCAGCTCGGCTATGTGGCCTCCGGCGAACACCGCAGCTTCGATCCGGGTGCCGTGCTCGATACCGATGCGTAGCAGCGAAGTGAAGATGTGAGAGGGTCCGAGAGTTCAAGGGTGGTCGGCAGCAGGCGGTCGGCCATGCCCGATATGCCACTGCCGACTTGCATTCCTCTCTTCCTCTCCCCGCACCGTATTCCGCAAGTCTTCCGCATCTTCGCGCCGCGAAAGCAAACGGGGGGGAATGAAAGTCTTCAAGTTCGGGGGGGCCAGCGTGAAGGATGCCGCTGGGGTGCGCAACGTCGCCGAGGTGCTCAAGCACTTCGCATTGGATGATCTGCTGATCGTGGTGAGCGCCATGGGCAAGACCACCAACGCCTTGGAAGAGGTGGTGTGGGCTTATGCCGATGGGCGTGATGCGTTGCCGAAGGTGGCGGAGCTTGAGCAGCAGCACTTCGCGGTGCTGAAGGAAGTGGCGCCAGATGATGACACGGCGCGCGCTGCGTTGGAGGAGCAGTTCCACGCGCTGCGCTTCCAGCTTACGATCCCGGTCATTCTGGACGTGGACCACTATTACGATCAATTCGTTGCGTTCGGGGAATTGTGGAGCACGATCATCGTGAGCGCATACCTGAACGCAGCAGGCATCGCGAACAAGTGGGTGGATGCGCGCAGGATCATCACCACGGACGACCGGCACCGGGCGGCCAACGTGAAATGGGACGCTCTCGAAGAGAACACCAACCTGCCTTCGTTCGATGAACATCCGCACCGGATCCTCACACAGGGCTTCATCGGAAGCACGGAGGATGGGCATACCACCACGCTCGGCCGCGAAGGATCGGACTTCAGCGCAGCCATCTTCGCCTATATGCTGGATGCGGAAAGCGTCACCATCTGGAAGGACGTGCCCGGCATGTTCAACGCAGACCCCAATCGGTTCGCGGACACGAAACTGCTGGAACACATCAGCTACAAGGAGGCCATCGAGCTCAGCTACTTCGGTGCCAGTGTGATCCACCCGCGCACGCTGCAACCGCTGCAACGCAAGCACATCCCGCTCTATGTGCGCTCGTTCATCGACCTTGCCGCGCCGGGCAGCACCATCAGCGAAGCCACGGACCACGACACGCTGATCCCGTCGTTCATCGTGAAGCCCGGCCAGCTGCTCATCAGCATCACCCCGCGCGACCTCAGCTTCATTGTGGAGGAGAACCTTGGCGACATCTTCAAGCTCTTCGCGAAGCGCAACGTGCGCATCGACCTGATGCAGAACAGCGCCGTGGCCTTCACCGTGGCCGTGGAGGATACGCCGCGCTCGCGCTCGCTGATCGAGGAACTGCGCAAGGAGTACGAAGTGCTCTACAACGAAGGCTGCGAGCTGCTCACCGTGCGCCATTTCGATGAGCCGACGCTGGCCCGGCTCACGGAAGGCAAGCGTATCCTGATCGAACAGCGGAGCCGCGCAACGGCCCGTTACGTGACCAAAGCATTGTAGCCGGGGAGTAGCTTCGCGGCATGCTTCCAGTTCGATCGCTCGCGCGGATCATCGTGCTTCTTATCACTGTGGCGTTCGCGCGGTCGTGGTCGTTCGCGCAGGAAGCACCGGCCCCTGAAAGCCCGGCGGCGATCAAGGCTGCCATCGTACAGCACAAGGATGGCATCGCGGCGGCGGACTCCGCCATGGACATCGCAGCGGCGATACGGCTCCGCATGGCGCTCGCCGCGCTGAGCAAGCCGAAGGAAGCGCAGGAACTGTACGAAGCCGTGGTGTACTTGGCGGATAGCACGGGCCGCGTGGAGGACGAACTGGCCGCGCGACGGGCTTTGGCGAGTACGCTGGCCGCACGTGGGCAGATGAAGCAGGCCTACGAGGAGGCGCTGCGTGTGGCCGATAGGGTAGGGGAGTGGTCGGCGGAGCGATCGGATTCATTGAATGCGGGTTGGGAACGTGCCCTGCGGATCGCGGACCAGCAGCGCGACAGCCTTGGCGTTGCGGCGATGGCCTCGCGCAAGGCAGCGGAGCAGCGTGTGACCGGGGCGGAAGAGCGGGTGGAGTTCTGGATGTGGATGGCCGTACTGTCGATAGCCGTTGCTGTTCTCACCATCGCGCTGATGGCATGGATGAACAGCAAGGCGCTCCGCCGTCATCGCGAAGAGCTCGCCGCGTTGCGATCGGATGTGAATGTGTTGGCCGAACGTCACCAGAACCGCCTGCGCGATGCAGGGCCGTCCATATCGGAGAAGCCGGCCGTCGCCGATCCCGTTGCCGGGCCGCCGGTGGTCGAGGCGCCTGCTGGAGAGGTCGACCCGATCGTCATGGGCATGTTCCGCAAGCAGGCGCCTGAGCGGCTGGCAACGTTGCGCGAAGCGCGTATGCGCGGTGATCACGGAAAGGTGCAGCGCGTGGTGCACACTTTGAAACCGCAATTGGTCAACTTCGATCCGGCATTTGCGGAGCTCTGTGCCCGCCTCGCGGATCCCGCAGCACCCCAAGGTGCGGCATGGAACGCCGATCTTGATGCGTTGGAGGCCCGCATCACGCGGATCCTCGGGTGATCGGTCACTCCCGGCTCTCCATCAGTTTGATCGCGCGGTCCGGGTAGTCGGTGATGATGCCGTCCACGCCGAGGTCGAGCATGCGGCGGATGTCGGCGGGTTCGTTCACCGTCCACACGATCAGTTCCATCTGCTTTTCGCGGATCGCATGCAGCAGCTTCTCATCCACCATGCTGAAGTGCGGGCTGAAGATGGCAGGCACGAAGGAGAGGCGGGCGAGGTGCTCGTTCAGCGATGCCTTGTCCTCCACGAGGAAGGCGAGGTGCAGGTCGTCGCGCTCGGCGTGGATCGCTTCCAAGATCGCGGGGTCGAAGGACTGGATCACGCAGCGGTCGGCGATGCCCAGCGCATCCACCTCGTCGATCACGGCCAGTGCGAATGCCTTCGGGTCGGGCTGGAATATGCCGTACAGCTCCGGCTCGCTCTTCACCTCGATGTTGAATGAAGGCGCCGCCACGCCGCTCAGCATGGCATGCTCATCCACGGCGGCCACCACTTGGGCCAGTGTGGGTTTGTACGTGCTGCGCGTATCCTGATCCGCATACTCCTCATGCTCCAACGATCCGCAGTCGAACCGCTGGATCTCCGCCACGGTCATCGCGTACAGGTTGAACGTGCGCTCTTCTTCCGCGCTGATGGGATCTCCTTCCGGGGTGGTGCAGATGTCTCCGCGCATCCACGGCTCGTGCGACACGATGAGCTGTCCATCCTTGCTCATCACCACATCCAGCTCGAGGTAGTCGCAGCCCAGCTCGGTCGCTTTCAGGAAGGCGGGCAGGCTGTTCTCGGGCAGCAGCCCACGGCAGCCCCGGTGGCCATGGATGTCGGGGTGCAGGTTCTTCTGGGGCATGCAGGCGGAGAGGATCAGGGCGCAGGCGATCGTGAGGGGCTCAGGTCGTGCCATTCGGGAAATGATGGAGGATCTTGGAGGCCAGCACATCGGCCATCTTGAATTTGCCTTCGTGCGTGACACCGGCGATGTGCGGAGTGAGCAGCACGCGGTCGTGGCGCAGCAGGCGGGCGTAGGTGTGTTGGTCCATTGTGGGATCGAGGCCGTCCAGTTCGGGCCGCTCGAACTCCAGCACGTCCAGCCCGGCGGCGAGCACACGGCCATCGTCGATCGCATCGAGCAATGCCTTCGTGTGTACCACGCCGCCGCGCGAGGTGTTGAGGAACCACACGGGCTTCTTCAGCCGCGCGAAGAAGGCGGCATCCGCATAATGCTTCGTTCCGTTGTTCAGCGGAAGATGCAGGCTGATCGCGTCGCTCTCGTCCAACACTTGGTCGAGCGTGCGTTCTTCGATCCCTTCCGCACCGAAACCGCTCCTGTACTTGTCGTGGCCGATGATGCGCACGCCGAAGCCGCGCAGCTTCTCCGCGAACGAACTGCCCATCTGCCCATAGCCGATGATGCCCACCGTCTTTCCACGCAGGTCCGTTCCGCGCAGGGCTTCACGCGGCCACAGTCCGTTGCGCACGGCCGTGTTCGCAGGCACCAGCTTCTTCAGCAGCGCGAGCAGCAGCATCACGCAGCTTTCGCCCACGCCATCGCGGTTGCCTTCCGGTGAGTTGAGTACGAGGATGCCCTTCTGCCCGCAATGTTCCACGTCGATGTTCTCCAATCCCGCGCCCACACGCGCGATGAAACGCAGCCCCGGTGAGCGGTCGATCGCGGCGGCATCGAAGCGGCTGCTGCGCACCACGATGCCATCCATGGTGGCGAGGGCCGCTTGCCGATCGGCATCCGGCAGGGCATGCACGAGCGTGCAGGCATGACCGGCCGCCTCCACCCGCTGCGCGATGACCGGATGCACGGGATCCAGAATGCCGATGCGCATGGTCAGGAGAGCATGCCATACATCAGGTGCCCTACGGTGAAGTAGGTGAGCAGCCCGAAGATGTCGTTCAACGTGGTGACGAACGGCCCGGTGGCGAGGGCCGGATCCACCTTCAGGCGGTCCATCAACAGCGGTATCACCGTACCGAACATGGCGGCGGTGACGATCACGGTGAAGAGCGCGATGCTGACGGTGTAGGTGAGCGCCTGCGATTGTTCCAGCGCGAAATTGATGGCGAAGATGACGGCGCCGCAGACCAGCGCGGTCAGCAGGGCCACGCGCAGTTCCTTCCACATCCGCGTGAACAGGTTCACGTTCGCCATGCTGCCGGAGGCGAGGCCCTGCACCACGATGGCCGAGGACTGCACCCCCACGTTCCCCGCCGTGGCCGCGATCAGTGGCATGAAGAACGCCATGGTGGGGTCGATGCGCAGCTGCCCTTCGTACTGCGCGATGATGCGTGAGGAGATGATGCCACCCGCAAGGCCGATCAGCAGCCACGGCAGCCGGGCGCGTACCTGCACGATGGGGCTGTCCGTGGCGTCCACGTCCTCGCTGATACCGCTGGCGAGCTGGTAGTCCTCGGTGGCCTCCTCGGTCATCACGTCCATCACGTCATCGAAGGTGATGCGGCCGATCAGGTGGTCATGGTCGTCCACCACGGGCAGTGCGGCCACGTCGTACTTCTTCATCAGCTTCACCACCTCCTCCACGTCGTCATCGGCCTTCACGCTCACGATGTCGGTGTCGCAGATGTGCTTGATCAGGGTGCGCGTGCTCTCGGCGGAGAAGAGCAGGTCCTTCAGCGGCAATATGCCCAGCAGGCAGCCGTCCTTGTCCACCACGTAGATGGTGGAGGCGTGTTCCACTTCCTGCGCCTGCCGCCGCATCTCCACGATGGCGCGCGCCACGGTCCAGTCGGAGCGCACTTGGATCAGCTCCTTCGCCATCAGCGCGCCCGCCGTGCCTTCGGGGTGTGCCAGCAGCTCTTGGATGTCCTCGCGATGCTCGTGGTCGTCGAGCAGGGCGATCACCTCGCGCTGCTTGTCCTCGGGCAGCTCGGCCATCACGTCGGCCGCGTCGTCCGTGTCGATGTGCTCCAGCACGTCCTCGGCGATCTCGCGGCTGGTGAGCGAGTTCAGCAGGTCTTCGCGCAGGCCCTCGCGCAGTTCGAGCAGCACCTCGGCAGCCACCTCGCTTTCGAGCAGGCGGTACACGTACACGGCCTCGTCCAGCCCCAGCTGATCGAGGATGGCCCCGATGTCCGCCGGGTGCAGGTCCGCCAGCAGTGCTTGGATCACCGAATCGCGCCCCTGCGCCACATCGGTGCGGAGGGCATCCAGCTGGGGCCGGGTGAGTTCGAAGGACATGGCGCGGAGCCCTTTGTTCAGGGCGGCGCGAAGCTACGAAGGGGGGGAGGTAGGTTACGTGTTGGCGTGTTGCGTGTTACGGGTTGGCTACCCGAACCCGCAACACGTCAACACGTAACCCGCAAACACGCAACCCGTCAACCCGCAACGCATTTCAAGCGCCCTCGCAAGCCAGCGTAAGCGCGATGAAATCCTGCACGGACAACTGTTCCGCGCGCTTTCCTGCGAATTCCGAAGGCACGCCCGATGGCAGCTCCGCAAAGCCCTTCAGCGCATTGCTCAGCGTCTTGCGCCGCTGGTTGAAGGCCGTCTTCACCACCTTCTTGAAGAGATCCTCGTCGCACGGCATGGCCGTTACGGCATTGCGCTTCATCCGCATCACGGCGCTGCGCACCTCGGGTGGCGGAATGAAGGCTTCGCGTTCCACGGTGAAGAGCATCTCCATATCGTACCACACCTGCGCCAGCACGCTGGTGATGCCGTAGGTGCGGCTGCCCGGGCCGGTGCAGATGCGGTCGGCCACCTCCTTCTGGAACATGCCCACCATCTCCGGGAACCGGTCGCGGTGCTGGAGGATCTTGAAGACGATCTGCGTGCTGATGTTGTATGGAAAATTGCCGATCACCGCCATGGGGCCGCTGGTCACCGAATCGGGATCCATGCGCAGGAAATCGCTTTCGCGCACCTCCATCCCGGGGTAGGCACGTTCAAGGTACGCCACCGATTCGCGATCCACTTCGTAGCACACCAGCTTCGTGTCCGGGCGATGCACAAGGTGCTTCGTGAGCGCCCCGGTGCCCGGCCCCACTTCGATCACATGCGTGTAACCGCCGTGCCCGGTCAGGCTTTCGGCGATGCGCTGCGCGATGGCATCCTCCTTCAGGAAGTGCTGGCCGAGGTGCTTTTTCGCGCGGACGTGCATGGGGTGGCGGAATGGCTTGAAGAAGGCTGGAAATGGGTGTCCGTGGGTCAGCCACGCATGCGCGACGGATGCTGCTTGGTGTCGAAGAAGTCGGTGACCCGGATCTCGTTCTCATGCACGTAGTAGACGATCTTGTAACGGCCAGCCTGAAGACCGCGATGCCCTTTGCCCTTCCTGGCGAGCGTACGTTCGGGAGCGCCTCGTAGCGGATGCTCCAGGAGGGTGTCCACCTTGTCGAGCAGACCGGCGATCACCTTGTCGGCCCGTTCGATGGAAGAGTCCGCTGCGATGTAGTTCCTGATCTCGGCGATCCTGTCGCGCACGGGCTTGGTGTACACCAGCCTCATGCCTTGGGCCGTTGCTCCTTGAGCCACTGTTCCACCTCGGCGCGGGTATACACCTCACCGCGCGCGATGGCGTCTTCGCTCAGGTCCACCATGCGTTCCATTTCGGCGGCCATGTCGTCCTGCTCCACTTGGCGGAGCGCGAGCGTTCGCAGTGCATCCAGTACGCTCAGGTCGCGGATGCGGTCGATCAGGTCCTTCAGTTCCGAGCGCACTTCCAAGGCTGTCATGGTCGGTCGGCTTTCGTCAAAGGTAAGGCGGTGGAAGGCTCCTGTGCAGCGCACGATATCCTGAAGTAGCGCGCCATGCGCTCCACAAGGGCGGGTGCTGGACCGGTGGGGTTCGAGACGTTCCTGCACTTCCGCCGCCCCTCACTTCATCCCCCGCGCCAGCAGCTCCATCAACTGCTTGGTAAGTCCCTCCCAGCGCTCCTCGCTGCGCTGGAACATCCGCTCGATCACCTCCATCGGCACCGTATACTGATGCTCCACGTAGCCGTTCGTGGCGTGGTCGTTCATGGTGAAGCTCACCGGCCCGCGCAGGCTGTAGAAATACTCCAAGCCCACCTTGTACAGTTCGGTGGCCTTCAGCACCACTTCGGAAGGCACCTGATGTACCTCGCGCTCATAGTCGCTGTACGTGCTGGGCTTCACGCCAAGCTCGATGGCCACATGCTCCTGTGTGTACCGCCGGTCTTCGCGTAGCTGCTTCAGCTTCCCGCCGATCTTGAAGACGTCCTCCATGTGCTGTGGTTTACGCAGCGAAGCTATCCGGAATATCCGGAAAAGTTCCGGGATCTGCGGAACGGACGTGTGTGGGGCGGCTTGCACCTTGCGCGGCCGGAACGTTTTCGGCCATCTGCTCCACTACCATGCGCTCTTTTGCCTCTTATGCCTGCCTTTTCCTGACCGCCCCGGTACTGAATGCCCAAACCCCGTTCTGCCCGGAGGAGACTTTCGTGCCATGGGAGGGTATGCCGATCCACTGTAATGATCTGGTCGAATATGAGGGCAGCATTTATGGATTGGACGCATACTTCACCCGAACCCTGTGGCGGTATGATCCAGCTACAGGGCAGACCACGGCGTTGAGTGGTCCTCCGGTGGCTCTTTGGGGTATATCCTTGGCGCAGGCGGGTGGGAGGTTGTACACGTTCGGTGGGTATCCCGGCCCAGGCATTGGCAACGGCCTGTCAGCACAAGCGCATGTCTACGACATTGCCACAGACAGTTGGTCGTCCTTGCCGAACCTGCCTTTCGGGTTGGTTACAACTTCGTCGGCTGTCGTAGGCGATGATATTTTCATCACCGGAAGTACGCATGGTGTCACCGTGCGGTACTTTTTCCGCTACAGCATCGCATCGAACAGCTACACGGTATTGACCCCTCCTGATAGTGAAGCGTCCTGTAGGCTTATCGCATTCAATGGAATGGTCTATTCAGTCGGGGGGGATCGCTACGCTCCGCCCTACGTTACCATGGACCACTTCCGCGTATATGATCCCTCCAGCGCCACATGGCAGGACCTGCCGAACATGCCGTTCGAACGCTCTGAAGTGGCGGCCTGTGTCTGGGGTGGCTATCTCCATGTTTTCGGAGGAGGGATGAAGTCCGGTGTGGGGGAGGCGTCTTTGTCCCATTATTACGAACACTTTGCCTACGACTTCGCTGCCGGGCAATGGCAGG
>JAHBUM010000020.1 GCA_019638075.1 Flavobacteriales bacterium
GCGAAGTGGGCTATGTGATGCGCGACATGCAGATCACCGCGGTGCCCTGCAACAACCAGCCACCCGTCATCGCCCAGCGGAACGATACCTGTGTGGTGGCGGGCACCTTCCTCACGTTCAATGTGCGGGCCTCGGACCCGAACACCACGCAGGCCGTGGATCTCGAAGCCCTCGGGCAACCCTTCAGCCTGACCACTTCGCCCGCGACCTTCATCGCACCGTCGCCGGGCAACCCGGTGAACGGCGTGTTCAACTGGCATACGGCATGCGCGCATGTGCGTTCGCAACCCTACATGCTGGTGTTCAATGCCACGGATAACGGGAATCCGGTGCGGCTGCATGATTACAAGACGATGGCCGTGAAGGTGGTGGGGCCCGCGCCACAGAACCCTTCGGCCACGCCATCGGGCAGCACCATCCAACTGCAATGGGATCAAAGCCCGTGTACCAATGCCGTGCGCTACCGCATCTACCGGCGCAGCGGGCAGTACGGCTACACTCCAGGCCATTGCGAGCTGGGCGTGCCCGCCTACACGGGCTATACGCTGATCGGCACCAGCGAGGGCGTGACGAATACCGCGTATGCCGATGATGATGGCTTGGTGATCGGCAACCAGTACTGCTACATGGTGGTGGCCGAGTTCCCCGATGGCGCACAGAGCTATGCCAGCGTGGAGTTCTGCGCCATCCTCGATCGTCAGGTGCCCGTGATCACCAAGGTGAGCGTGGGCGTGACGGATGTGGGCACCGGCGTGGACACGGTGGAGTGGAGCAACGCATATGACCTCGACACCACCGCGCGGCCCGGCCCCTACCGCTTCAACCTGTACCGTGGCACGGGCCTTACCACGGCCAACGAGCTGATCTGGACAAGCCCCACGCATCCGTTCCTGGCACACCCTGATACGTCCTTCATCGTTACCGGCCTGAACACACGGGAACGCCCTTACGTGTATCGTGTGGAACTGATCGGACGCGCAGATGAGGCCCAGCCTGACGCGATCGGGTCGAGCAGTCCTGCCTCGTCGGTCTTCATTTCGGCCACGCCCAACGATGAGCGGATCACCATCGCGTGGGCCCTGAACACACCTTGGACCAATTCGTCCTACGAGGTGTTCCGCGACAACGGGGGAACGTGGGAGTCCATCGGCACCAGCACCACCACCAGCTTCGTGGACACGGGCCTGGTGAACGGCGAAGAATATTGCTACCTCGTGGTGAGCACCGGCGCGTACAGCGATGCCTCCATCGTGGCGCCGCTGCTGAACTGGAGTCAGGAGGTGTGCGGCATTCCCGTGGACCTTACACCGCCCTGCGCGCCCACCGTGGTGCTGGACAACGATTGCGAACGGCCGCTGAACACGCTGACGTGGAACAACCCCAACGAAAGCTGCGCGGATGATGATACCGAAGGCTACCGGGTCTATTTCACCGACACCTATGGTGGCGCTTTCCAATTGATCGCAGCCATCCACGGTGCGGAGAACACCAGTTACACCCATGCGAACGGCAGCTCTGTGGCGGGCTGCTATCAGGTAACGGCCGTGGATACGGTGGGCAACGAGAGCGCCTTCGTGCAGGCCGTGTGCGGCGACAACTGTCCCGTGTACGAGCTTCCGAACATCTTCACCCCGAACGGCGATGGCAGGAACGACCGCTTCGGGCCATTCCTCCCGTACCGTGGTGTGGCGCGCATCGAACTGGAGGTCTTCAACCGCTGGGGCAAGGTGGTCTTCACCACCACCGATCCCGACATCGAGTGGAAAGGCACCTACCTCGACAGCAACAGCCCCCTGCCCGATGGGGTGTACTATTACCTCTGCACGGTTACCTACCAGCGCCTGGCGGGCGATGAGGTGCAGCAACTCAAAGGCTACGTACACATCCAAGGCAGCGGTGTACAGGGCCGCATGGACTGATGTTCACAGGCATCGTTGAAGAGATCGGGGAAGTGGTGGACCTGCTTGAAGAGGGCACCAACCGCACATTCTCCATACAGGCCCGCATGGCGCCCGAACTGAAGGTGGATCAAAGCGTGGCGCACGAGGGCGTCTGCCTCACGGTGATCGCCGTGCATGGCGATCGCTACGAGGTTACCGCCGTGAAGGAGACGTTGGACCGCACGAACCTCGGCACATGGAAGCCCGGCAGCGAAGTGAACATCGAACGTTGCCTGCGCATCGGCGACCGCCTTGATGGGCACATGGTACAGGGCCACGTGGATGCCACCGTGCGCTGCACCGATGTGCGGGACATGGATGGTTCGTGGGCCTTCACCTTCGCCCTTCCCGAACATAGGCATCTTCTCGTGCAGAAGGGCAGCGTGTGCATCAACGGCGTAAGCCTCACAGTGGCGGCGCTGGATGAACACGCGTTCTCCGTGGCCATCATCCCCTACACGTTCGCGCACACCACGTTCGGCAGCCTCCGCGTGGGAGACAGCGTGAACATCGAGTTCGATGTGCTGGGGAAGTACGTGGAGCGCATGCTGGCGCTGTCACGGTAATGCGCGGTTAAAAGGCTGCGCTCACGATGTTGCGCACGGCCTCGCTCTTGCCCATGGTGTAGAAGTGTACGCAGGGTGCGCCTTGGGCGATCAGGTCCTTCGCCTGCGCGATGCTCCACTCGACGCCCAGCTGCTTCACGTCGGCGTCGCGCTTGCACTTCACCAGTTCGGAGGCCAGTGGCTGCGGCAGGTCTATCGCGAAGGTCTTCGGGATGAAGGCGATGTGCTTCAAGGTGGTCAGGGGTTTCAGCCCCGGTATGATGGGCACGTTGATGCCTTCGGCCCGGCATAGCTCCACGAACCGGAAGTACTTCGCATTGTCGAAGAACATCTGTGTCACCAGGTAGTCCGCGCCGGCATCCACTTTCTGCTTCAGGTAGGCGATGTCGGTGCCGAGGTTCAAGGCTTCGGCGTGCTTCTCGGGGTAGCAGGCCGCGCCGATGCACAGGTCCGTGGGGGCCGCCTCCTGCTCCTCGTCGTGCAGGTACTTCCCCTTGTTCAACCCGGCTATCTGCCTGATGAGGTCGGTGGCGTGTGCGTGCCCATCGCGCTCGGGGATGAAGGCGGGCTCGCTCTTGATGGCATCACCGCGCAGGGCCAGCACATTATCGATGCCGAGGAAGTTGAGCTCGATCAGCGCATCCTCGGTGTCCTCCTTCGTGAAGCCGCCGCAGATCAGGTGCGGCACCGTGTCGATGTTGTACTTCGCCTTGATCATGGCGCAGATGCCCACGGTGCCCGGCCGCTTGCGGATGCGGATCTTCTGCAGCAGGCCCTGCCCGCGCTCCTTGTACACCACTTCCTCGCGGTGGTAGGTCACGTTGATGAAGCTCGGCTTGAACTCCAGCAGGGGGTCGATGCCTTCGTAGATGGAATGGATGTCCTTACCCTTCAGCGGGGGCAGGATCTCGAAGGACAGGAGGGTGCGATCCGCCTTGCGCAGGTGTTCAATGACCTTCATGATCGGGTGCCATCAGGGGGGAGTGGCCTGTTTGGAAAGGTGCGAAAGTAGAAAGGCTTCGCGCTGGGCGAAGCCTTTCCATGGATGTGGGTGCGGTCAGCGCAGGATGGTCACATGGCCGGTGTACTCCATGCTGTCCTCGTTGGTCACGAACACATAGTAGTAGGTGCCGTCGGGGATGTCAATGGCGTTCCATGTGTTGCGGTAGTTCTTGGTGGCGTACACCTCCTGCCCCCAGCGGTTGAAGACCGAGAGCGTATTGTCGTAGTACTGGCCGTTCTCGATCACGAAGCGATCGTTCTTGCCATCGCCGTTCGGCGTGAACACGTTCGGGATGATCACCGGGTCGGGCCTGATGTGGTAGATCGCGGAAACGGTGTGCTGGCATCCGTCGGCGTTGGTGATCGTGAGCGTGACGGGATACCGGCCCGGGCCCTCGAACGTGTAGGTGGGCGATGGGAAGTTGCTGTCCTCGCCGGGCATGCCGAAGTTCCACGCCCACGCCACGATGGTGGAGCCGTTGCCCTCGGAAAGATCGGTGAAGCCCACCGTTGTGCTAAGGGGCTGTGGCGATACCGGATCGGTGCTGAAGGCTGCGTGAGGGTCGCTGCCAAGCACAACGGTGTAGGCTGGCGACGTGCCGGTGCAGCCGTTCTCTTGGGTCACGGTAACGGTGTATACGCCCCCGCTCACCACGACCGACGCGGCCGTGCTCTCGGTGGACCAGAGGTAGCTGGTGTACGGCTCCGTGGTCTCCAGTGTAACAGGTGCGCCGCCGCACTCCATGGCAGGCCCGCTGATCACCGGTGTCGGCGCAGGCAGCGCGGTGACCGTGACCGTGTTCGACCGGGTGCTACAGGGGCCTATGCGGGCGGTCACGTAATAGCTTCCGGACCCGACGTTCGCCGTCGGTCCAAGGTTGTTGTTGCTCCATGTATAGGTATTGAACCCCGGTGAAGCGGTCAGCGCGACCGTGGCATTGGAGCACACCGTCGTATCACCGGTCACGACGACCGGCGGAAGGATCACTTCCTCTACGGTGACCGGCTCGGAGGTGTACGAGCAGTTGAGGTAGTGGGCCGTGACGTAGAACTCGCCGTCCGTAGTGGTCAGGTAAGGCTCCGTATCCCCCGTGGACCATTCGTAGCTCGTGTAGGCCGCAGTGTTGAAGGTGAGCGTGGTGTTCATGCCCTCGCAGAACTGGAGGCCCCCGGTGATCACCGGCGGGCCGGGATCCACCTCGGTCACGGTGAACGGGGCCGAGGTGTTGATGCAGCCTTCATACTCGCCGCTCACGGTGTACACGCCCGGACCCACCGTCACGGTCATGCCGGAGACGTTGTTGCTCCACTGGTAGTTCTCGAACCCGCCCGATGCGGTCAGTTCCGGCAGTGGATCGCCGCAGTACGTAGCGGGGCCGGTGATCGCCAGCACCGGGGCCTGTATCTGCGTTACGGTCACCGATGCGTCCATCTGGCACAGCCCGATGCCGCCCGTCACCGTGTAGTCGCCGGGGGACGTTACAACGATGCTCGTGCCCGTTTGCCCATTGTTCCACAGGAAGCTGGAGAACGGCCCCGATGCCGTGAGCGTGGTGCTCTGTCCGGCGCAGAAGATCAGGTTGCCCGTGATGGTGGGCGGTTCCGAAGGAGGTGGGATCACCTCGATCACCATGGAGATGATGCTGGTCAGGTTCGGCGCACCGTCGTCCACTCCGGTGAACACCACTTCGTGGAAGCCGAGGTCAGCATCCGTGGGGGTGAACTGCCCGGTCACCGAGGCGATGATGCCGCTGGTGTTCGCGATCTCCGTCCAGCTGCCGATCGTCGGGGCCGAGGAGGTGGCCACGGTCACTTGGTTGTTCTCCGGGGCAAGGAAGGTGAGTTCCAGTTCGGCGGTCTGGCCCACGCAGGCGCGCAGCGTATCGCACAGGTACTGGCCCGTGGCGATGGGCGGGATGTTCTGCGTGGCCGTCACCGTGGTGAAGATGAAGTTCTTGAAGTCGAGCCAGCTCACGCCGTCCGTATTGCCGAAAGGGCCGTCATAATCGTTGCCGGCATGGTCGAAGCGGCCGAACTGGATGTAGTCGCCCGTGTTGTTCGCCCGGTTGGCGCCCACCGTCGCGGGCGTGCCGCCGAAGCCGTTCACACCGCTGGATGCGCTGCCCGTGGTCCACTGCATGTCCTTGTAGCAGAAGCTCACGTTCTTACCCACGCCCACCACCGGGTCCGTTCCATCGGTAATGATAAGCTGGAACCAGTTGCGCTTGTCCGTCTGCTGGTTGTAATAGCCCACGCCCACCCAGTTCACGTACATGGCGGTAGGAGTCACCTTGTACCATACCGTCCCCCCGTTGTTGCGCGTGTCCACATCGGCCCAGAAGGGGGCCACCATCCGGTTCGTGTTGTTCGGGAAGCCGGTGGAGGAATACGTGCCGAAGGACTGCACGAACGAGACGTTCCCGTTGTTGTTCACATAGCAGGTGTTGTACAGGTCGCCGTACAGGTTGAAGCTGAACGGCAGGCTGATCAGATCGGAGGAGCCGTCGTCGTTCGGTGCCAAGGCCAAGGTGTACGAGTCATCCGGCTCGATCCAGCAGTTGCAATCGTTGCCACCGTTGCCACCGCCGCGCTCGATGCCGGAGGGCGTGGGCTTCGGGTTACCCAGCACGGGGTCGGTGCGGGGCACGGCGTTCGCGGGCAGCGTGCCACTCTCCTTGGCCTGTTGGTATTCGGTCGGGTCCAATATGACCTGTTGCGACCAGGACGGTATGCTGGCGAGGAGCGTCAGAAGAAGCGGGGAGGATCGCAGGATGTTCATCTACGTTCGGTTGATATGCGTGTTGTCCGGCTGTTGCCCAAAGTAATCGTTTTCCGGGAGGTCAGTTCGTGCGGCCTCTGTTGAGCCATACCACCTGGCCCTGGGTTGCTGTGCGGCCTTCCGTGGTATGAGCTTCCACGGCCACCATGTACATGCCATCATCGCAGCCATCGCCGGTCCATGCCTGGCCGGTGTTGGTGGCGAACACAAGGGTGTTGTTCTTCATGGCGTACACCCGTATCATGACGGCCGCAAAGCCTTCGCCATCAATGGTATAGGTGTCGTTTATGCCGTCGCCGTTGGGAGTGAAGGTGTTGGGCATGAACAGCTTGGGAAGCGCGATGGGTTCCTCGGCCTGTGCCTCCGGGTGAGGCTCTGGGGTGGCCGTGCGCTCCGCTTTATCATCCACGGCGTTGGTCAGGCCGGGTTCGGGCCGTGCGGTCACGGGCCGTTGCCACACCTGCTCTTCCAGGCCGGTGATGATGCCGGATACCACGGCCGCACCCTGCTGTTCTGCGGGCATGTCGTGCCGATCGGTCATGGGCACTACGGGTTCTCCGGCGTGCTGGCGGTCGTCCGCTCCCCGGTCCGTTGTGCGGGAGGGCGGGGTCGGCATCGGGCGCTGTTCCACGGCCACTGCGGCCTTGTGTGTGGGCACGGGTTCTGCCACGGTGTTCGCCGGGACCTCTTCGGAAGAAGTGGCCACTCTTTCTTCGATCCGCTGAACGGGGGCCTGCACGGTCTGCTGCACGGCCGCGGGCTCTTTCGGCCCCACCATGACGAAGGCCGCCGTAGCCACCACCACGGCCGCAGCGCCTGCCGCCACCCAGCCCCAGGCCGTGCCCGCTGCCGTGCCTGCGGTGGCCGTATGCCCCAACTGGCCGCTGATGTTCGCCCAAACGCCGGGGTCCACAGGCGCTTCATGCCCTTGGAACCGCTCTTTGAGCAGCCTGTTCACGCCATCCGCAACAGGGGCGGTGGTGGCCAGTTGTTGTTGTATGCCCTCCCAGATGCCAGCATCCACCGGAGCCTCGTGGCCCTGGAACCGCTGCTGGAAGAGGGTGTTCACACGATCACTCATGCGCATGTCCGAATTGTTCCGCCACCTCCTTGGGCAGCAGCTTGCGCAGGTAGGCCCGCGCCTTCATGAATTGCGATTTGGAGGTGTTCTCGCTGATCCCCAGCATCTCCGCGATCTCCTTGTGCGGAAGGCCCTCGATGGCAAAAAGGTTGAAGACCGTCCGGTATCCGGTGGGAAGGCCCTGTATCAGCAACATCAGCTCATCCGTGGTCATACCGGACAGTATGTGCTCATCCTCGCTGTGCAGGTGCTCGGCCTCGGTAAGGTCAAGGCTCTGGTCGTACGGCTTGTTGCGGCGGATGTGGTCCAGTGCCGTGTTCACCATGGTACGCGCGATCCAGCCGCCCAGCGGACCCTCGCCCCGGTAGTGGTCCATCTTCTGGAACACCTTCACGAAGCCGTCCTGCAGGATGTCCTGAGCTTGGTCGCGGTTGTGTGCGTAGCGCATGCAGATGCTCATCATCTTTCTGGCGTACTGCTGGTAGAGTGCTTTCTGCGCCACGGGATCGCCCTTCACGCAGCCTGCCACCAGCCGTTCGTCCGTCATGGTCATCCGCTTCAATGATGCGATCCGCATGGCAGAAGTTGCCTGAACCCCACCGGCCCAGCTCTTGGAAAAGCCCTTATGCGGCGCGGCGATCAGCGCGCGGCCCTCACGAACCGGGTGGTCATGGGACCGCTCATGCCTGCGGCGCGAAGCACATAAGCTCCTGGTGCCAGGAGGGAAAGGTCTATTTGCAAGCGTTCCGCCGTCGCGGTCGGAGAGATGGAACTGACCACCTGGCCGTCCAAAGCCACGACCTCGATGCGCGTTGGTCGCCGATCGGTCGACCAGGTCACCGTCAGCTGATCGTCAGCCGGGTTGGGGGCGATGGAAAGCGTGGGGTTGGTTGTGCCCGCGATACCAGTGGAGATGTCAGCGGTCACTTGCAGGAACACGGTCAGGGTCGCCTGTAGGGAATTGCTCGACGTGGCCGTGAAGATCACCTCATGTACGCCCGCATCGCCGACGCGCGGATCCATTTCCAGGCTCATGTGCGCGTATTCCCCCTCGATATTCTCCAGCTCGGAGTATGCAAGCGTGGGGCTGAAGGCGCTCAACGACACCAGTTCGCCCACCAGGCCCGGGAAGGCGTCCACATTGATCTGGAGACCCTCGGTCTCCATGAGAAGGAGCGTATCGCACAGAAGGCTGGTGCCTAAGACGGGCGGCATTGTGCCATTGGTGGTGGTGGTGAAAACGAAATGGCGGTGATCCAGCCAATCCACGCCACTGGTGTCCTGGGGGCCGGAGTAGGTGTCACCCGGCGCATCGAAACGGCCGATCTGGGTGTAGTCGTCCGTGTTGTTCGCCCGGTTGGCACCCACAGTGGCCGGTACGCCACCGAAGCCGTTCACCCCGCTGGATGCGCTGCCCGTGGTCCACTGCATGTCCTTGTAGCAGAAGCTCACGTTCCTGCCCACGCCGATCACGGGATCCATTCCATCGGTGATGATGAGCTGGAACCAGTTGCGCTTGTCCGTCTGCTGGTTGTAATAGCCCACGCCCACCCAGTTCACGTACATGGCGGTGGGGGTCACCTTGTACCATACCTCTCCACCATCGTTGCGCGTGTCCACATCGGCCCAGAAGGGGGCCACCATGCGGTTCGTGTTGTTCGGGAAGCCGGTGGAGGAATACGTGCCGAAGGACTGCACGAACGAGACGTTCCCGTTGTTGTTCACGTGGCAGGTATTGTACAGGTCGCCATACAGGTTGAAGCTGAACGGCAGGTTGATGAGCGGGGAGGAGCCATCATCGTTCGGGGCCAGGGCCAGGGTGTACGACGCATCCGGCTCGATCCAGCAGGAGCAGGTATCGCCCTCTTCGCGGAAGATGCCGGGTACATAATGACCCTGCGGGGCCGGTTGGGAGATGATCACGGCGTCGGCCGGGAGCTGGTGCGCCAGCTTCAACACATCGTATTCGCTGGGCGTGAGGAGCGTTTGGGCCGAAGCAGCAAGACCTTGAACGGCGATGAGGAGCACCAATGCGTATCGCTTTCCCATGGGGTGTGGGGTGAATGGTCGGTGAAGCTACGACAAGACCGTGGTCCAGGAACCAGCCCCGTTCCCTGGCCCGTTCGGTATAGCTACCTTCGCGCGCCTTCGCCGGGGGCTTCGGCGCGCACGGCGCACGGTCCCGCTGGCGCAGGCTTTCCCTCGGACCACGTTCTGCACCACGAGACCATGTCACAGACTTCGGCGGACCACATCCGCAACTTCTGCATCATCGCCCACATCGACCACGGCAAAAGCACCTTGGCCGACCGCCTGTTGCAGATGACCGGCACCATCGCCGATCGCGACATGCAGGCCCAGGCGCTGGACGACATGGATCTGGAGCGCGAACGCGGCATCACCATCAAGAGCAAGGCCATCCAGATGGACTATGTCCTTGATGGGAAGAAGTACCTGCTGAACCTGATCGACACGCCCGGCCACGTGGACTTCAGCTACGAGGTGAGCCGCAGCATCGCCGCCTGTGAGGGCGCATTGCTCATCGTGGACGCCACACAGGGCATCCAGGCGCAGACCATCAGCAACCTGTACCTCGCGCTGGAGCACGATCTCGAGATCATCCCCATCCTCAACAAGATGGACCTCCAAAGCGCCAACCCCGAGGAGGTGAAGGACCAGATCGTGGACCTGCTGGGCTGCAAGCGCGAGGAGATCATGGCCGCCAGTGGCAAGACCGGCCTTGGCGTGGACAAGGTGCTGGAGGAGATCGTACACCGCATCCCCGCGCCGAAAGGAGACCCGCAAGCGCCCCTGCAAGCATTGATCTTCGACAGCGTCTTCAACAGCTTTCGCGGGATCATCGCCTATTTCCGGGTGCTCAATGGCAGCCTGAAGAAGGGCGATCGCGTGAAGTTCTTCAACACCGGCGTGGCCTACAACGCCGACGAGATCGGTGTATTGAAGATGGACCTGAAGCCACAGCCCCAGCTCAGCGCGGGAGATGTGGGTTACATCATCAGCGGCATCAAGACCGCCAGCGAGGTGAAGGTGGGCGACACCATCACCCAGGTGGACCGCCCCTGCGCCGAGGCCATCAAGGGCTTCGAGGATGTGAAGCCCATGGTGTGGGCCGGCATCTTCCCCGTGGACACCGACGAGTACGAAGAGCTGCGCGATGCCATGGAGAAGCTGAAGCTGAACGATGCCAGCCTCACGTGGACGCCCGAGGCGAGTGCCGCATTGGGCTTTGGTTTCCGTTGCGGCTTCCTCGGCCTGCTGCACATGGAGATCATCCAGGAGCGGCTGGAGCGGGAGTTCAACATGACGGTGATCACCACCGTGCCCAACGTGGGTTACCAGGTGACCACCACCAAAGGTGAGGTGATCGATGTACACAATCCGAGCGAGCTGCCCGATGTGTCGCAGATCGAGAGCATCGAAGAGCCGTACATCAAGGCGCAGATCATCACCAAGAGCGAGTACATCGGTGCCATCATGACCCTGTGCATCGAGAAACGCGGCATCATGATGGGGCAGAACTACCTGACCACCGACCGCGTGGAACTCACCTTCGAACTGCCACTTGGCGAGGTGGTGTTCGACTTCTTCGACAAGCTGAAGAGCATCAGTCGTGGCTATGCCAGTTTCGACTACCACCCGGTGGGCAGCAAGGAGAGCGACCTGATCAAGCTGGACATCCTGCTGAACAGTGAAAAGGTGGATGCCCTCAGTGCCCTGATCCACCGCGACCATGCGCACGAGCTGGGCAAGAAGATGTGCAGCAAGTTGAAGGAGCTGCTGCCCCGCCAGCAGTTCGACATCCCCATCCAGGCGGCCATCGGTGCCAAGATCGTGGCGCGCGAAACGGTGAAGGCCCTGCGCAAGGATGTGACCGCGAAATGCTACGGCGGTGACATAAGTCGGAAGCGGAAACTGCTGGAGAAGCAGAAGGAAGGGAAGAAGCGCATGAGGCAGGTCGGTTCCGTCGAGATCCCGCAGCAGGCGTTCCTGGCGGTGTTGAAGCTGGACTGAGAACACTTCGCCCGGTGGACGGTTCGTGGCAGGTGCTCGCGCGGGTGGAAGCATGATCGAACGGAGGGTTGGGAGTGATCGTACCCGCCGTGGGGCGGCCTTTCCCCGGCGATGTGCGTGCATTGGACCGCGCCGGGCACGATGCCGCCATGGCACACCGATGGCTGCGGTCCGGGTAAAACCATCGTCATGAACAACCTCGTCAACATCATCATCGTGCTCCTCATCGTCGGCTGGCTCATCGGATACATCGGTTTCGGCGCCATGGTGGGCAACCTGATCCACATTCTGCTTATCCTCGCAGTGGTGGCCATCGTCTACCGCCTTGTCTCGGGCGGCCGGGCGAAGGTCTGATCCACGGGGATGAAGGACACGGCATCGCGGCGCATGAGGCGCATCCTGCTCACACTGGCTTTATCGGTCGGCGTGGCAACGGTGCTTCATGTGCTGCTTTCCCGCTGGCTGCACCATGAATTGCGCGAGCGGATCGCGGAGGCCGCCGCATCGTGCGGGGCCGAATGGGTGGCCCGCGAGCGCTCCCAGTTGCGGTTCGATCTGCTGGCCGGGGATCTCCGCTTGGTCGATGTCCGTTGGGAGCGCAAGGGGGAACCCATACCGACAGCTCCGGCCGTGAGCGGCAGGCTGGATTCCGTCATCGTCAGCGGCCTTTCATACCGGGCCGTGCTGTTCAACGATCGCGTGGATGTGGCGCGACTGGTGCTGCATGCGACCGACCTTGATATCGCGTTGCCACGGGATACCATGCCACGCTCCCGGGATGGCGATCGCACACGGTTCAAGGTAGGGGAACTGGACATCCGCCTGCACAACGTCATCACAGGCCTGGCCGACCCGGCACGCCTGCAATTGGCCGATCTGGAGTTGAGCGGAGAGCAGGTGCTGCTGGATCTGGTGGATACGGTGTTCCATGCGGGCAGGCTCGATGGCACGATCGCAGGGCTTCGGTACGCGCCGTTCTCCGATTCCACGCTGGCCGTGGATCGCGTGATGCTCAGCGAAGCCGGGGAAGGGCTGACACTCGAAGGGATACGCTTCGGACCGGCCGCAGTGATGCGCCATGCCGTGAACGTGAGGCAGGAACGCGACGTGATCGCCGGTGAGGTGGAGCATGTCCGGTTGTCAGGCATCGAACCATCGATGCTGCTGCGGGGCATACCGCGCCTGCGGACGTTGCGCATCGGCCCCTCCCAGCTGCGCGTGGCCCGCGACAAGCATCGCCCCGATCAGGCGTTCAAGCACAAGCCGCTGCCCGCGCGCATGTTGCGTGAACTGCCGCTTGGTGCGGGTTGCGACTCGCTCGTGTTGGAGGCATTGAGCGTGCAGTACTTCGAGCGCGTGGATCCCGGCCGTGGGTTCGCGCGCATCCCTTTCGATTCGATCAGGGGTGTGCTCACCAATGTGCGTCATCGGCAGGAGGACACATTGCATCTGCACGCGACCGCTTTCGCCTTCGGAGCCACACCGGTGAGCCTTGACCTCCGTAGCCACGTGGGCGACAGCACGGACCACATCATCGTGGAAGCCCACGTGGGCCGCATGGCGTTCTCCGCCTTGAGCGATGTGCTCGTTCCGCTGACCGGCATCGCCACGCCCGAAGGCAGGATAGACACGTTGATCCTGCGCATGAACGGCCGCGACCGGCGCGCCACTGCGCAGTGCTGGATGCGGTACGATGGCCTGCGTTTGTCCCGAGGGAAGAAGCGCACCGGTGATCGTGCGAGGATCACCGATCCGGTCTTCGATGGATTGCTCAACGCGGTCGTGCGCAGCCATCGCACCGGGCGGCGCAGGAATGAAGGGTGGATGTCGTACACTTGGGATCGCCGCCGCGACCGCGCGATCTTCAACTACCTATGGGCCGGTGCGCGCGAAGGAGCGAAGGCCTGTATGCTGCCCCCCGTGGTGGAAAAAGTGACAAAGCACAAGCGATGAGGGCGGCACAGGAGCCGAAGAAGGCACCGGCCTGCCCCATCCTGTGGCGCTTTCTTTCCACGGAACTCCATGCCTCATGCTTGGTGTTGGCGATGCTCATGCTGGCCGTTGCCCCGCTGCCCTGCGCCGCCCAGCCCGGCGGACAGGACACCACCTATGTCCGCGACCATTCGCGGCGAGTCACGCTCCGGCTCTATGGCAGCCACAAGTTCAACAGCATGCTGCTGAGGGCCCAGGATCCGCATGCCGACCTGCGCTACAGGCCCAATGGGCAGATCAATTTCGGTGTGGGGGCCAGTTTGCGGAAGCTCACGCTGAACATCGGTGTGCGCATGCCGTTCGTGAACGATGATGATGACCGGAAAGGCCGCACGCGCTACCTCGATGCGCAGGCCAACCTGTATGGAACGAAGCAGGCCAGCAATCTGTTCCTTCAGGTGTACAAGGGCTACCACATCACCAGCCATACGAAGGAACAGACCGGCTGGGAAGGGTCCACGGCATTACCGTACAGGCCGGATGTGCTGCAATACAATTTCGGCATCAGCTCATTGCGCATCCTCAACCACCGGCGCTTCGGCTACCGCGCGGGTTTCAACCAAGATGCGGAGCAGTTGCGATCGCAGGGGACATGGCTTGTGGGTGGCTACCTCACCGGCTTCGTGGTGCGCGCAGATTCGGCGCTGGTGCCGTCGCTGCTGCGCGGGCAGTTCCCGCATACAGGCGCCGTGCAGGGGGCCTCGCTGTACGATGTCGGCCCCATGGTGGGCTATGCGTACACCCATGTATTGGGCAGGAAGTGGTTCGCCACCGTGAGCGGCGCTGTGGGTGTCGGAGCCAGCGCTCAGGTGTTGCGCGCCATGCGCGAGGAAGGGCTGGGATCGACCACGTATCTGGGTGGCGGCTGGCACACACAACTGCGTGCGGCGGCAGGGTACAACACGCGGCTGCGTTACGTGGGTGTGCTCTTCACGCAGGAGCACGTGGGCTATCTGCAACAGGCGCAGGAGGGCTTCGTGTGGGATGTCGGATTGGTGCGCGTGGTCTTCGCGCAGCGGTTCGGGCAGCGTCCGAAAGCCATGGACCGGGGCACCCGCTGGTTGCAACGGAAGGGACGCGAGGTGCTGCCCGCCCCGTGATCGGGGAACACCCTCCACACAAGCGGGCATTCGCGCCCCTGTTGGGAAGAGTGTGTGATCGGGATGAACGTATGGAGCGGCCGCGATACCGCTGGATCGTGCCATCTTTGCCCCGGAATGGCACCGAAGTTGGCAGTGACCGGTCAAACTCCGAGACCATGAACACGAAACTGATCAACGCGGCCATCCTAAGCTCCCTGATGGCTTTTACCGCGTGCGGCGATGCTCCCAGCAACGCCGACCAGATGGAGCAGAAGGTGGATCGTGCGATGGAAGACCTCCGGGCCGGGCGGGATGAGTTGGGCCGTGAATTGCGCGACCTGCGCGAACAACTCGCCGTGGAACTGACGAAGGCCGAGGAGAAGCTGAAGGATCCGGCACTGAAACCCGAGGAACGCTCGGAGTGGGAAGGGTTCAAGGCCGAGGTGGAGACACAGATCACCCGCTTGGACGGCAACCTGAACGATGTGGAGTCGGCCACCACGAACGTATGGGAGAACGTGAAGAACGATACGCGGAAGACCGCCGATGACATCGGTGACTGGTTCGAGCGCCAAGCCGAGAAGATCGACCGGAAGACAGACGTGGACAAGGACAACGACGGACATTAGAAGTGGTGGTGTCCCGCCCAAGCGGCGGGACAATTGGTGGCGGGCCGTACGCGCAAGCGTGCGGCCCGTTTTTTTCGGCGGATGCGATCATCGGATCGGGACCGTGAGTTGTTTATTCCGGCCTTGCATTGCCCGCTGAAGGAGGCGGGAGCCGACACTCGCGAAAATGTTCTCCGCATGGCTTGATGACATAGCGGGAGGTCGTTCCCCGCGATGGGGCGCCTCCACCCCGCTTCCCGCCTGCATCCGTGCTTGTGCGTGATCGGCACCGTATACGCAGTGTCTTCCCCAAACCCAAGGACCCATGAACACTCCGATCATCCCCCTGCGCCTTGTGGGCACCGCCGCTCTGGTCGCGCTCGGTCTCGTGGCCTGCCAAAGTGGCCCCAGCGAAAGCGAGAAAGCCGCCCTTTCCGATAATGCCCGCCTGAAGAACGAAGTGCTGAGCCGCGATTCGCTCATCGAGGACATGACGCGCTCGTTCGGCGACATCGAACAGAACCTCGCATTGCTCGAGGACCGGGAAAAGCTCGTGTCCCCCGACGAAGCGAGCCTCACCGTCGATCAGCGCCAGCGCATCATGCGCGATATCCAGCTGATGAACTCGCTGATGAAGGAGAGCCGCGACCGCATCGCCGACCTCACCAAGCGGCTGGACCGGTCAACGGTCGAATCCGGCTCGCTCCGCAAGAAGCTGAAGGCGCTGGATGCCGAGCTTGCCTCGCGTGATTCGGCCCTCACCCTGATGAAGGAGGAGCTTCTTGCAAAGGACTTCAAGATCGAGGAGGTGAATCAGCGGCTGAACGCATTCGAACTGGAGATGGCGCGCCGCGAGGCGACCATCGAACAGCTCGGCAACGAGATGCACACCGCCTACTATGCCGTTGGCTCGGCCAAGGAGCTGGAAGAGAAAGGCGTGGTGAAGCGTGATGGCGGCGTGCTCGGGATCGGCCGTTCCACCCAATTGAACAGCGCCGTGGCGGGCAACAGCCTCAGCACCATCGATACGCGCAACACCGACCGCATCCCACTGGCTGGGAAGAAGGTCGAACTGGTGACGGATCATCCGGCGGGGTCGTACGAGATCGTGAAGGAGAAGGACAAGCTCGCTTACCTGAAGATCAAGGATCCCGATGCCTTCTGGAGACTGAGCCACTATCTGGTCGCGGAGGTGCGTTGATGAATGTGTGGCCGACGAAGAAGCCGTCTTTCCTATGAGGGGCGGCTTCTTCGTTAGGATCTTTTCGCAATTCGTCCGCCATCCGCGTGCCGTTGACCACGCCTTTGCGCCTTGCCTTCGCCGTACGACTTCGCGCAGGCACGGTAGCCGCTACGGCGGAGCTTTAGTGGAGGCGCAGGCGGACTCTCATTTGTTCCCCACTGATCGCACCGATGCTTCTATTCTGATCGGTGGGCGCATTTGTATTGCGACAGAGGTCTAATGAAGGAGGGCCATCTTCCAAGCCATCCTTCCATACCTTGGTCAGTGCTTACCAACCTTGGGTTGGGGCCAAGCCATAGCGGTCCCACGGCATGATGATCCACAGCTTCACTTTCCTTCTTGCCGCGCTCCTCTTTCTTCCCGAAGTCGAGGCCAAGAACTACATCCGCTACCACCAGCGATCGTTGGTGGTGCAGGAGCACATCGCGCAGGGTGAACATGCCAAAGCCTTGGCCCTGCTCAACAAGTTGGACAAGCGGTATGGCCTGATGCCCACGGAGACCATTGCCCGGGCTATATGTCTTGCCTCGCTCGGCGATACCGCTGCCGCTCACCAAGCGTACATCAAGAGCATCGAGCAACGTTCCGATCTGGCTTGAACAGATAAGCCCGGCCTCGGTTCCGCTCCGAACAAGACTCGATCTGGTACGAACAGGTCGTGCCCGAGTGCATTCAACGGTGGCGCTCCATGCCGCGCTATGCCGACGGACCGAACCCCGGCATACCCACACCGACCACTGAATTGAACACGCGGCACCAGCACATGTACGACCATCTGGTCGAAGAGTCGCTACGTGAAGAACGATATGCCGCTCTCATTGCCGAACACAACGCGTTGCTGCTCCGATCCATCGCCGGAGAACTTCCGGTTCCCTCGATCGCGGAGTATGGCATCAACCAAGAGTTCGCCACGTTCGTGATCCATTGTAGCCCAGAGCTGACCACGGCGCATGAAAAGACGTTCAGGCGGTGGCTGAAAGCCGGGTTGATCTACCCGGTGTTGTATGCGACACCCTTTGACGACCGGGCCAATGCGCGCGACGAACTATTTCCCTATGGGATATTCTCAGGGTTGCGCCCTGACCAAATGCTCCCCGGCCATGAAAAGCGCAGGGCAAGGATCGGCATGGGGGATGAGCGGCTGGAGCGGCTTCGGTTCAATGGATCTTGGTAGAATGTGTGGTATCGCCAGCATTGTGTGTGCAGGAATATCGCCCAACAACGGGTACGGTCCCGCATAGCCATAATGCAGGCAACGACCCGTAAACCCGGTTCAGCGCCGTACCTGAACGGTCTTCTGCGCAACGGCCTGATCGGCCTTGTCGCTGGAGTGGTTGATCACGATCACCGCCAGAACGAGGAGCATTACGGCGGCTTGGAGGAGGGTGCGGTACTTGGTTTCCATGGTGGGAGATTTTGGTCCTGCTACGGCTGCCTTCCACCATGGTTCCGGACCTTCGACAGAGAGCAGCAGGAACACCCCCGGCAGTCGGTGATGTTCGACGAGAGCGGCATTCGTAACGACCGGCGATGGTCCTTCTCCCGTTAGGCGAAGGCTTCCTTTTGGGGCCGAATAGATCACGCGACTCCGGCTCGTGGCCGGAGTGACAAAGCGCCGAATTGGGCGACGGGTCGCCCAATTCGGCCATCCGTTGAGTTGTTATTCCGGCCACGAGCCGGAATCGCAAAATGCTTCCCGTTAACCTAATGAGACAGCCCTTCCCGGCTTCCGCAAGCCGCGTGGGCCAAGGTTCCAAACCCTGCCGATCAGAAATTCACCACCCTGCCCCGGGCCACCTTCTCGGCCGCGAACAGCTCCGCCCGTACGGGCTCCTTGAAGGCGTTGAAGGCGGGCATCAGCTCGTGGGCCAATGGCTCGGTGTTGGGGAATTCCTCCTTGCGGTGATCCACCTGCACGCCGTTCTTCCAGAAGCGGAAACAGACGTGCGGGCCGGTGGCGAGGCCCGTGCTGCCCACCTCTCCGATCACCTGCCCCTGCTGCACGGCGGCTCCTTCCTTCACGAGGATCTTGCGCATGTGCAGGTATTGCGTGCTGTACGTGCCGTTGTGGCGGATCTTCACGAAGTTGCCGTTGCCTCCGGTGCGGCCGGCCTTCTCCACGATGCCATCGCCCACGGCGAGGATCGGCGTGCCGTACGGGGCGGCGTAATCGGTGCCGAGGTGCGCCTTCATCACCTTCTGCACGGGATGCAGGCGCTTGCTGCTGAAGCCCGACGAGATGCGGCTGAACTTCAGCGGGGCTTGCAGGAACGCCTTCTTCAGGCTCTTCCCCCGGTCGTCGTAATACTGCTCGGTGCCATCGTCCTGCGTGAAGCGGTAGGCCTCCTTCACCGTGCCGCCACTGATGTAGCGCGCACCCACGATCTCCGGTGCGCCATAGGGTTCGCCGTCCACGCTCTTCTCGCGGTATACCACGGAGAAGATGTCGTCCTTCTGGATCCGGTAGAAATCCACGGTCCATGCGAACAGATCGGCCAGTTGCATGGCCAGCTGCGGATCGGCACCGGCCTGCGCGATGTCGTTGTACAACGCGCCGGTCACCGAGCAGGCTATGCTCTTCTCCTCCACCCGCACCGGCCGTTCGCCCACATGCACACCGATGCCGTCGTGCAGATGGAACACCACGTACCGCACAGCATCGGCCTCGTACACGAAGTATTCCGGGCTCAGCGTATTCTCCTCGTCGAAGATGAAGGCGTACGGATGGCCCATGCGCATGCGGCGCACGTCGAAGTGGGGCAGCGCCAGTTCCACCAGCCCGTGGATGATGTTCTGGTCCACGCCGCGCGAGGTGAGCAGGCCGCCGAAGGTGTCACCGCGCTTCACCGAGCCATGCTCCAGCACGTACCCGGCCATGGGTATGCCGTACGCATCGGGCGGCAGGGGCACGGTATCCTCCACGGCCACCGCCACGGGGTCCGGCACATACTCCTGATGCGGACCCACATCCACGGCGAGGAAGAAGAACCCCACGCTGCACGCCGCTGCGAACACGGCCAGCCCCTTCTGCCACAGTTTCATCGAAGCGCAAGGAACAATGGAAGAAGCCCCGCTCCGTAGCCGGATGAGACTTCCTTTCCACGTTCCGTTGTTGACCTGTGGCGCGTATGCCCCGGTCTACTGCTTCGCGATCGGGTGGCTCAACCCCTCGTAGGCGCTCAACTCCATCTTGATGGACCCCACGAGCACCTTGGCCTGCGCAAGCACCGGGATGCGGTTGCCATCGTCGGTGATCCACACGTTGAGGTCGTCGTTGCCTTTGAAGATGCGGCCTTCCTGCACCACGGGCTGGAACTTCAGGCAACGGTACTTGCCGTTGCGGAGCTTGATGGTCTCCTTGCCCATGTACTTCATGCGCAGGGGCCATAGCTCATCGTCCAAGAAGGTCTCGATGGTGAAGATGTCGCCCGGCTTGGCGTTGGCGAAATCGAGGGTGCGGGCATAGTAGAAGGCGCTGAGCATGTCCTGCACGCTGGCGGGCACCTTGTGCGTCTGCTTCTTCTGCGTGGTCACCTCGCCCTTCACTTGGTTGTACACGTAGTCCTGACTGAAGTTGTAGCCACCCTCGCTCACGCGGCGCACGAAGGCATAGGGGAACACGCCCTTCGCATCGAAGTGGGTCTCGTAGTGGTCGTCCACCTTGTAGAAGGTGTTGAACGCGCCGAGGCTGCGGCCCTTGCCGGTGGCCACCAGCACCTTGCGCCCGGCGATCTCGCGGTTGCTCTCCTTCAGTTCCACCACGGCTTCACCGGCGTTGAGCCAGCCGTAATGCACCACGTAGGTGAGCTTTTCGCCCGGCTTGAAGGCATCGTACTTCAGCTCGCGCAGTTGGTTGTACTCCTTCACCCCCGTGGACGTGCCGGTGGAGGTTCGGGCTTGGCCGAAGCCCATCGTGAGCAATGCAAGCCCGGCCATCAGGAAAGTGGTCGATCGTGCCATGGCCGTTGCCACGCAAAAGGGGTGCCGATCGGGTCGGGGGTTGGGGATCAATGCGTTACGGGTTGGCGAGTTACGGGTTAGTGCGTGCCGGGGGCAACGCGCAACACGTAACCCGTAACGCATCACACTACGATATTGACGATCCGCTTGTGTACCACGATCACCTTCTTGGGAGCCTTGCCTTCCAAGCGGCTTTGCACCTCGGGGTTGGCCAGCACCTGCGCCTCCACCTCCTCCTTGCTCAGGGCGATGGGGAACTCCAGTTGCAGGCGCGTCTTCCCGTTGAAGCTGATCGGGTAGCTGAAGTTGTCCTCCACCAGGTGTTGCGCGTCCCACTTCGGCCAAACGGCGGTGGTGATGCTGGTGTTGTGCCCCAGCTTCTGCCACAACTCTTCGGCGATGTGAGGTGCGAAGGGCGCCAGCGCGATGGTGAGCGGTTCCAGCACTGCGCGCTTGTTGCACTTCAGCGCGCCCAGTTCGTTCACCGCGATCATGAACTGCGCCACGCTGGTGTTGAAGGACATTTTCTCGATGTCCTCGGATACCTTCTTCAAGGTGGCGTGGAGCACTTTCAATTCGGCCTTCGTGGGGGCGTCGTTGGTCACACATATCGGGTCGACCCTGAGGGTCGACGCTACGGGTGCATTGTCCGATGATCCCGTACTGTCACTCCGGGCTTGACCCGGAGTCTCGCCCGTGTGGAACAGGTTCCAGAATTTCCGCAGGAAGCGGAACGTGCCTTCGATGCCGTTGGTGTCCCACGGCTTGCTCTGCTCCAATGGGCCGAGGAACATCTCGTACAGCCGCAGGGTGTCGGCGCCGTACTTGGCAATGATGTCGTCGGGGTTCACCACGTTGAACTTCGACTTGGACATCTTCTCGACTTCGCGCCAACACCTGAAAGAGTTGTCCGGTTCGAGAATCACCTCGACGCTGCGTCCTTCATTTGTTGACTTATGCCAGTCAAGGAATCTCGACAGATCAATGGTGTCTTGTCCATTGAGCAAATCGATGGGTACATATCTCTTTCCGCCATGGAACTTAAAATCCCAGTCCTCCACTTCAACGCTATGCCTACGGTAAATCTCGAACGTCAAATCTTTCAGGTGTTCATCCGTAGTGAGGCCGTTTGCCACGCTCGATGAAACAAAGATTTCGGGTCGTTCACCCACGAACATTTCATAGATGCCGGGAGAGGTTCGACTTTGTACAGCGGATACCAAGTACGTCATCGCCGACACCCCCTGTATCATCCCCTGGTTCACCAGCTTCTTCGCAGGCTCATCGAAGTCGATCCACCCGCGATCGAAGAGGAACTTGGTCCAGAAGCGGAAGTAGAGCAGGTGGCCGGTGGCATGCTCACTGCCACCCACGTAGAGATCCACTTGCTTCCAATAGTCGATGGCCTCCGGTGATGCGAATCGCCCTTCGTTCTGCGGATCCATGTAGCGCAGGAAGTACCAGCTACTACCGGCCCAGCCGGGCATGGTGGTGGTTTCGAGAGGAAATGTGCCCTCATCCCCCGGCCCCTTCTCCGAGGGAGAAGGGGTGAAATGCCAATCCTTCGCGCGGGCCAGCGGTGGCTCGCCATCCTCGGTGGGCAGGAACTTGTCCACCTCGGGCAGTTGCAGCGGCAGGGCGCTTTCGGGCAGCGGGTACGGGATGTCGTCCTTGTAGTAGATGGGGATCGGCTCGCCCCAGTAGCGCTGGCGGCCGAAAGCGGCATCGCGCAGGCGGTAGTTGATCCGGCCGCTGCCGGCACCGATCTTCTCCAGTTCCTCGATGGCCCGGGTGATGGCCTGTGGCACTTTCAGCCCTTTCAGGAAACCTTCGCTGCTGATGGTGGCGTCCTTGCGCTCATCGGCCTCCTTGTCGATGTCGGCACCTTCGGTCACTGCGATGATGGGCAGCCCGAAATGTTTGGCGAAGCGCCAGTCGCGCTGGTCGCCGCCGGGCACGGCCATCACCGCGCCGGTGCCGTAGCCGCCCAGCACGTAGTCGCCCACCCACACGGGCACATCGGCCCCGGTGAAAGGATGCTTCGCGTAGCTGCCGGTGAACACGCCGCTCACCTTGTCCACCTCGGCCTGGCGTTCGCGCTCGCTGCGGTTCTTGGCTTTTTCTACGTACGCCTCCACCTCGGCCTTGCGGTCGGGGGGGGTGAATTTGCCCACCAGCACGTGCTCGGGGGCCAGCGTGAGGAAGCTCA